>JBHLMI010000048.1:0-9235 GCA_048938295.1 Promethearchaeota archaeon | reverse complement strand
CTACAATCCCAGCGACAAACACCAAAAAAATCATGAGGTTAAATCCAAAGAACATCCGACCCGTATAGTCTGGATGAAAGGTGGTACGCATCATCTCAATGAACCCTTCACCCACAGCCGCTTCCTCGACGACATGCACACAGTACGCCATCACATACCCCCAAAACAACACACCCAACGTAATCTCCATCAACGAACCAACCACCTACCTTTACCCACTACACGACAACCCCCAGAAATAATTTGCCTAATATGCTCACCACAACGAGTTCAGCCGTATTCTCCCCATCAATCTTTTTTGAAAAAGAAAGTGGCTATCAACCGCCACAGTTCGTCTACAACACTCATGGTTCCATCATTTTACGTTCATGATTTGATAATGTGAAGGCAATGTGCGGGGCATCGATGAACACAAGCATTACAGTTGACACAGTCCTTGGGGTGTATTAAATCCGCCTTACGTCTTGCTTTATCTAACTGGTAGACATTCCTTGGACAGACTTGTACGCACATCCCACATCCAATACATGACTCCACATCCTCGGTGATTCGTCCATAGGGTTGAAGCGGATACTTTCCTGTGAAGAAGGGCATTTCTGAGTGACCTCGGCCATAGAGTAGACGACCGAGGTCGCTGGGTAGTATCGGAGTCATCCCGTTGAAATCAACCCCTAAGATTAGCAAAACAAGAATCGTTAGAAGAAGTTCCCATGGCAATCCTAACAGGCTCCCCGTGGTATAAAGGGCCACAAGTAGGACAACGGAGATGGCACAGATGCCATACACCAGCGTTTTCACGAACCCAGATCTACTCGGGAGATATGGCGAAAGAAGATAGGCACCGCAGATAAGCAGCCAAATGATTCCTAGGGTCGTGAGGAGCTTGGGGGGTGCAAAGATTAGGCTGATGGGGATTGCAAGGAGTGAAATTATGATCGCATATAGACTTGCCATTTCTAAGCGCTTTGACACCGGAAATCGTACAGTGCGTATGGCCTCGGTTTTCTGTGCTCCATTCTTCAAGTAGGTGGGTATATCTTTGGCTTTCACTGGTCCAAACTGTGCTGACCATCCCGTCTCCTCCTTAATCACATCGGGGTCAACTCCCGGTGCTGCCAGTTGAGGTAGAAACAAATGTCGGTGCTGCACCAGGTTGTTAATGCCACTAAGCTTGATTGCCGCGATAACGGAGTGTGCCGTAAAATCTCCACCACAAGAGGCACACCACACGTTGATTCCCCGAGTTGGAGCTACCAGTAGAAAGCAATCAACCTGTGCGTGTTGAAGTGTTTTTAGAACGCGGCGAACCGTCAAGTCATAATTGCATGTGACTAGAACAGGGCTTTCATCGGAGGGCTGTCCCACAGCGATATACCCGGGTGTGATAGGGACACCTACCCAACGAAAAATAGTTTCAGCCACATACTTCATTCGTGATCCAACGTGAACCGTTGGAAACAGACGAGGACCTGCTGCTTCAATGGGTCGTTGGGGTTGTTTGGTGGCGACGAGTAACATAATCGAATCTAGTAAATGCTGCTCTTGCATGGTAATTCGAAATCCGGATATTTCGAGCTTTGTTTCGAGATTCTTCACCCGATGGGTCGTTGTTTGGCTCAATAGAAAAGTGAATGTTGTGAGAGGGACACGTAACATGTAGTAGGGAAGCATCTTGCGGAGCAATTGGGGTCGAACTTCATCCATAATGATTAGCCGTCCCTCTGGGCGAAGCAGCCGCCACGCTTCACGGAGCGCATAAAACTGCTCCACCTCCGACAATTCACTAAACACCAAGGTGGCAATCACCACATCAAAGGAGGCATCGGGCAACTGGTCAATTTCCGTCAGGTCCATTTCCCGAAACTGAACCCGATCCGACAACCGGGCCTTCGCCACTTTGGTTTGAGCTAATGCAATCATTGTAGGTGATACATCAATGCCCATCACCTGCGCCCCTTTCTGGGCACACAACAACGCCAAGGAACCCGTTCCACTCCCTATTTCAAGAACATCATCCGACGGAAAGATAAATTCATCTGCAATCCGTTTTTTAAGCTTCGAATCAACACCCAGTGTGAGAAAATCAATCCCCTGGTCATAGCGCCACGGCGCTGTTTCCAACAACTTCATGAGCACAGCAGTTGACGTACACAAGGCCTCCTCGTCGACCTATCACATATAAGACATCCAAGTTAAAAAATAGCATACAAAAAGTGGTCGTCAACTCCAATCAACTCATGGTCATTGACATTCTCGGCTCAATCTTTGAGGGGTCCTGCACGAAATGGTGTATTCGGTTTTTCTCAATCTTTTCTTTATATTCACATAAGGACCAATGCGTTCTTTAAACCGGTAAAGAACATTTATCCTCACATTCCAGCGGTGAAATAGCATCTCCAGCGGGTGAAAAGGAATGAAAAAATCGCTCACAACCTGTCTACTCCTGATTAGTTTACTGACCATATTCTCCCTGACGCCGATAACTAACCAAGTTCCTCTCTCTAGGGCGTCAAAGCAACTTCCTGTTCCCGTTGATTTAGTAGCCAATTGGGATTTCACCATAACAGAACCTGGTGGCTGGGAGGGTAATGATCATAACGCAACTAAACCCGCCTTCTGGCATTTTACCGGCGATACCACCGGACCCAAAGAACAATACCATCTCATCAATGATACCGAAAATGGTGGAGATGCTGATACCCTGTTCCTGCAACCCACCCGCGCAAACCAAGAGCACACCATTATGTTCTGGCAAGACTTCATCCCCTTGGACATCAACCAAGTCACCATCCAGTTTCGAAGTTGCGCCACCGGACCGTCCGCCCTCATCCTACTTTATGGGCTCAACGCCAGCATCACATCAGACACCCCTCTCCCGAACGGTACTCACTCCTATCTCCTCACCCTCCACCCACACATCAATGAAACTCCCGGTTACTGGACCAACTACACCACCATCACCCATGATCTAATTAATATTAACGCCACCTATCACCACTATCGCATCCACTGGCAGCTAATCGAAGCCCCTGGAAAACCTGATGCCCAACTCTACATAAACTACTGCCGGGTCACAGGACCTCAGATTCCTCTTTTCCCTCCTCCTCTTGAATTGTTTTCAGTTATTTCCACCATCATTTTTGTTGGCATCACCATTGTTCTCTTTGTTCTCATGATCTTTTCCTACCTGAAACAAGAAGGCAAACTCCATTTCCCCAAATTCCGTCAATAGGGCATCATATGAAATTTTGGCTTCCAACATTCGAGTTTCCACCATCATACACCCAGACTCCTTACAGCACACATCATCTCCCCTGGTATCCTCACTGGGTCCTCTAGAAGAACTTGGTTTCCAAGCGTATGCTTTAATGCCTTTCTGACGAAAATAGAGCTATTATCTTTTACATGATCATACGCTAGAAAGTCAATGTCACCCTTGCGTTGATGCTTTTATAAACACGGGACGATTACTACAGAGTATGAGCAAACTCAAAAAGGAGTTGTCACCAAAACAACATGAAGAACTACTCCGCGTGTTGAAAGCCCGCTTTGAGAACAATATGAACCGCCATCAAGGGATTGAATGGGCTAACATCCAAACAAAGTTGAAAGCGAATCCTGACAAACTGTGGTCACTCAACGAAATGGAACGAACTGGCGGTGAACCAGATGTTGTGGGTCATGATAAAAAGACGGGTGAATACATTTTTCATGATTGTTCACCAGAAACTCCAACAGGCCGCAGAAATGTTTGCTACGACCGTGAAGCGCAGGACGCACGGAAATCAGCGAAACCAAAAAATAACGCAATCGATATGGCCACCGCTATGGGCATTGAGCTTCTAACCGAAGATCAATATCGAGCGTTACAGAAACTCGGACAGTTCGATGCGAAGACCTCAAGCTGGATAAAAACCCCTCCTGATATCAGAAAACTCGGCGGCGCCCTCTTTTGCGATCGCCGCTACAACACCGTCTTCGTCTATCACAACAGTGCGCCTTCATACTATAGCTCTAGAGCCTTCCGCGGCTCGCTACGAGTCTAAACTCTGACATTTTCGAATTTCAACGCTTTTTCTCTCGTTTTTGGCGAGCTGCATTTTAAAGGTTGCAGCAGAGGTCCTTCCCAACATCTGTCATACTAACACTTCCCCGCTTGGAGAATACCGAAGGGAAAAAGAAGTGGTCGTCCATGCCAGAGGATCCTACAACTCCTGCTGTTCAGACATACAATCCTAGGCTTTAATTGAAAGGTAGTACTTTTTTCTAGTTTCCCTACATCTTTTCCAGTTCCCCAGTGGGTGGATACAGTGCGAGTTTTCGCTCAATCTCATAGATTAACGGAAGAATTCCTCTGAGATCGCTAAGGGTTTTGAGGAGCCCTTTGACAAAAATCTCATATTCAAACTGATGATAAACTGAGCTAAAATAGGATTCAGTGTATACGGCATCTTCGAAGTTGCTGCAAAGACCTCTTAGCGAGATTAGCCCCTTATAGGTTGAATTCAATAACATCATAATCGAGACAAACATACCACTAAGAAACTCAGGATTCCCGTACTCATCGGCAGGCGTCTCGTGTCCTTCCAGAAACGCGGTGAGCGCCTTTTTCTTTCCCTTGTTCCATGTTCTGGGCTCTTTCTCCCACTCATGAAGACTAATAAACGCAGGAAGCTCTAGAATCATCTCTTCTGCTAGGGATTCGGGTAACTGCTGTTGCAACTGATAGACCTGCGGATAAATTGCCCGCATCACGGTTGTGAACCCCTCTACGCCTTCTTGACGAGTCGGATACTCCGTCTCGAGAAACGCCTTTATTTTGGGCATATACTCTCTGGCAAAAAACGCAACCAAATACGGGACTTGATTCGGCTTCACTCTTTCTCCATTCATAAACTGTGACAGAGGAACGCCTCCATCTATTCTTGGTAGAGCTGAATTTCACTCCTTAATGTCAGTTGAGATACTAATAACTTCATTTCTATGAGATGCGCCTTCAAAGACCGGGGTGTTATTCTTCTAAACTATGAGACTAATTCATCTTGAAAGAAAGATGGTCGTCTGTCCCAACTGCATCGTGCAGCACCCATGTTTACGCCATAATACACCCAGGCTTCTTTCCGTACAGATTTTCCAAATGAGATATTAACTAGTTTGTTGCGTTACCTTATTCTATCCTAAATAGATGGAAGCATGAATCATGGGCTGTTGTCAGTATCAGGTACTTGAAACGACCTTCGATCGGAGTGTAGCTGAAGCGGAACTCCGCACCTATCGGGTGAAGGGCATGAATAAAACCACGCACCTACTCGTTGATGCCCTCAAAAGCCAAGGGGTCCAGGGAAAAACCTTACTCGATATTGGTGGTGGCATCGGCATAATTCAACACGAATTACTACAAGCTGGGTTACGCCACAGCATTAACGTGGAAGCCTCCATGGCTTATATCGAAGCGACAAAGGAGGAAGCCACTCGACAAGGTCATACGGACCGCATTAGCTACCATCATGGGGATTTCGTCGACATCGCCTCCACCCTCTCCCCCACCGACATTGTCACCCTCGATAAAGTAATCTGTTGCTATGACGATTGGCAAACCCTCGTTGAACGATCCGCCGCCCTTGCTCGCACATTCTTTGGCATCGTAATCCCGCGGACGAATTTAACGAGCAAGCTCTCCATCGGATGGGAAAATTTCATCCTATGGCTACGACGCCACCCCTTCCGAACCTTCATCCACCCCGTCAAAGCAATTGACACGCTGCTAAAAAACACCGGCTTCACACAACTCGTCCATCAAAAAACCTTCATCTGGCATATGAAACTCTATGCCCGCAACACCTCGCATGATAAGTAAATGGTTATCCACACAAACCAATCGAAAAACACCCGTGTTTCCAAGTGATACGCCTACTCCCTTTGTCTACGCTACTCCAAGTTTTTATATGTCCAATCCTCCGATACACCTCTTGGGTGAGTAAATGGTGTCAACTTACAAAGTTCACAAACTCCCTATCGATATGAATCACGACAAACAAAAACTGGAGGACTTCCTCAACACCCTCAAAGGCACGCTCATCACCATCATTCCCGCGATCGGTCCCGATTTCCCCAGCTCAGTCAAAACCAGCCACCTCTGGATCATCGAAGAACAGGCATAATCCCACAAATATCAACAAAAAGTGGTCGTCCACCGCAACCCGGTAATTAACTTGTCACGAATAATACACCCAAGCTCCCTCGGCCACTCCAGGACATCCAATTAATTTTCATCGGACACAAAAAAATTCCAATAGCGCTAATTGTATCGGGCCTCAGCTTTTCCTTCGCCAATAGAGGATCAAAACAACGACAATGATAATGACAATGATGGTAACGACACAGAGACCCAGGACAAGAAGTTCAATGGGTGGGCCAGGGAGAGGGTTACTCGGTCTTTCAATACTGAAAGAATCTAACAGACTGTGGTCGGATGTGTATGCTGTCACGGTGACATCGGTGGAATTCACTTTGATGTTACAGTAATGGTACTCCGAAGCGGCCACATCACCTGGTTGCCAAATCGGAGCCGTCACATCAATTTCTGCCAGTGGGCCTCCTCCACCCCCCGTCGTGACATAATAGATCCCATCCCGCAGAGTGCGATAATAATAATGATCATGGCCCATTAAGACTAAATCGACATCGTACTGCACAAACAGGTCATGGAAGTCATCACGAATCGTTTGCGCTTCCTCCCAGCGATTTGGTTGATCAAAGAGAATGGACCAAGCGGTGCGATGAAACGTTACCACAAGAAACTCCTCGGGATCGACAGTCACCAAATAACTGGATAACCAATTCATTTGCCCACTTGAGCAGTTAAACTGCTGCGTACCCCCAAACATATCGTCGAAGTAATCCTCGGTATTCAAGAACACGAAATGAACGCCCTCATAAGTGAAAGCGTACTGTAATTCTGTTTCACCGGGCACATCCACTGCATCACCGAAATCAAAAAAGGTGGTATAATTGTTCAATCCCTCATCATACACATACCAAGTTCCCGTGTATTTTTCGTGGTTTCCCACCACACCATAGAAAGGAATTCCTGCCGCCCAAATCCCTTGAATCGAATCGTTAAACTCCACCCACTGATCCCAGATCCCTCCCGCCATCACCATATCCCCTGTATGCAACACAAACTCCGGATTTTCTCCAAGATACATCGCCACCAACCCATCATGCACCGGTGACACCGCCGCCGGAAGCTCATGCGACCGCGTATCCCCATAAGCCACAAAATTGAACCCCCCACTCTGCGCCTCCACCGCACCAACACCGAACATTCCCCCCGGAAGCCCCCCCATCAACGAAACCCACAATAGCCCCATGAAACAAACCACCAACCCCACACGTGCCATACCAACACCACTCAACCTATTCTTCTTTAGTTTCTAATTACTCTTGCCATCCTAAAACCTAGCAAAAAAAGTGGTCGTCCACCCCAACGGATAGTCTACAGGACCTGTGTTCCGAGTGATACAACCGCTCCCGTATCGCACAAAAGGCTCCCAAGCTGTCCATTGCAAGGAATCCCTCAGAAGAGTTGGGAGGCTAAAGTCACATCGTTAACAAAATTGGCTTGGGATATTTACGAGCTCAATGCCCACGTCATCAGGTTATTAGGCTTCGTTCAATTAGCGCGCTTGCTCCACCGCCAACAAAATTCCTGCGACGAATATTAACACCCCACCGACAAGGAACGAACCAATCGCCGCTATCACACCAAAAATAATCAGATAAATGGCTGCTGTTTGCCGATCCTGGTCGATCCTCGGCACACAATAGAACAGAATAATGAACCCGAAGACCACCGCGACAATCGCTAATGAAAACCACAGAGTAGTCTCAACAGCAATACCATGCCGTCCACTAAACTCTTCATACATCACAAGACCATTCAACACACCAGCAAGAATCCCTAAAATGATACACACAATGGAACCCGCCTTCGCCAAGATTTTCGCCGTATCAATCAACGCCATAACAAACTCCACCAATTCATGCAAAATCAATACTCAATACAGATTCCACAAAGCCAGGGCAGATAAAACTTCTTCACTGGAAAAGCACATATTAGAAAACTGCGAAATCATTAGAAGACAAAAAATGAGCGTCCACCCCAGTCTGGGACAACACCCGTGTTTCCGAGTGATACACCCGCTCCCGTGCCGCACAAAACGTCTCTCAAGGTATGTTAGATTTTTATAACATCAATAAATTCAAACCCAATTGAGGTAAATTCCATTGAAAATTAGAGCTGTTAAAGTCATCAGTTTCTCTCCAACCGGGGGCTCAAGGAAGGTAGCTGAAGCTATCGCCCAAGGCATCCAAGCCCCCATAGAACACATAGACCTGACTCCGCCCAGTGCACGCACCCAGCAATTTAAGGAATTCACCGATGAGCTCGCCATTATCTCCGTGCCCGTCTACGCCGGACGCGTCCCCACCGAAGCCGCCTACCGGATCCGACGACTCACAGGTAACAGGGAACCCTATGGAGCTAAACGGGCACAAAAAATCCCAGTCGTCATTGTCGTCACCTACGGCAACCGCGCCTACGAGGACGCACTCTATGAACTAGGCGACATTGTCTCCGAGGTGGGATTCCAACCCATCGCTGCAGGGGTTTTTCTATGCGAACACTCCTTTAGCGTCCCTGAAGTACCTACAGCCCATGGACGACCTGACACAAAAGATCTCGCCAAAGCCAAAGCGTTTGGCCAACAAATCCGGGACAAATATGCACAGGTCGATACCATGGAGGACCTCTCCCCCGTCACTCCTCCTGGTACAACCCCGTACTCGTTATCCATGCGTGCCAATCTCACCTGGTACGACTACGGCGCATTAGCCACCCCCTCCACCAATGAAGACCAATGCACCAAATGCGGCACGTGCGTAGACGTCTGCCCCACTGCTGCAATTCGAATTCAACATGTGTCATCCAATCCATCCCCCATGATCGGATACAACCTGCAGTTGATTACCACCGACCATAATGCATGCATCTGGTGCTGTGCCTGCGTCAAAAACTGTCCCACCGGCGCACGGGTCATGAGCAAACGCGTTCTCAAATCACAAAGCGATCTACACAAAGGCTACCCCGACAGAAAAGAACCCGAAACCTACCTCTAACCCAACGCGCACACAAATAACATGAAAAAAGTGATTGTCCACCGCAACGGATCGT
>JBHLMI010000066.1:0-2522 GCA_048938295.1 Promethearchaeota archaeon | reverse complement strand
GCGGTTTTATCACCTTGATTCTGGGGATTTTTTCGGCAAAATAGGTCATCGTGAAATCTAGATTCTCGTGGAGATAATCAAGGAGTTGTGTCAGCCATTCATCGCCGTAGCGATACGCTGCTTCCATTGCTACTAGGCCAAAGAGGTTCGGACCATGGACCATACCTGCTCTAGCCTCGTTGAAACTATCACGTAACTCCTTATTCGGAATGATGATGGAAGAAGCACTCAGACCGGCTAGATTGAATGTCTTGCTAGGTGCCATACAAACGATGCAATTCTGCTCGAACTCTTTGGATATAGAAGCAAACGGCGTGTGCTTATGGCCTTTAAAGACGATTTCGCAGTGGATTTCATCGGAGATTACAGTAGCCCCCTTCCCGATGACGATATCTCCTAGCCTGATCAACTCTTCTCGGTTCCATAGACGCCCGACCGGATTGTGGGGATTACAGAGGACTATAGCCTTAACCCGACTCGGGATATCATGCATACCTGTTCTGGGTTGGAATTTGCTAAGCAAGTCTTCAAAGTCCATTTCATAGTGTGTACCAATAAGCTTCAATTCGTTGGTAGCTATTTGGCAACCGCTCGACATGACCGAAGGGAAAAAAGGGTAATACACCGGCTCCTGCAATATAACTTCATCGCCGGGGTGGGTTAGAGCTCGGATAGCAGTGCTGATGGCAGGTATAACACCAGGGGTAAAGACTACCCATTCCGGTTCTATCTGCCAACTGAACTTACGCTGTAGACGGTTAACGACAGCCTCCACAAGACTCATCCCTGGCTGGGTATAACCGTAGAACTCGTGCGCCGCCCGGTTTTTCAATGCCTCTACAATTGGTATGGCTGTCGGAAAGTCCATATCAGCCACCCACATAGGAATCACATCATCAACGCCAAAGATTGTTTTCACTGCATCCCACTTAATGCAATTTGTATTATGTCTTGAAGATATCTGGTTAAAATCGTATTTCACGCAAACTCCTTCTATTTTTCTGGTAATGAACCTCAGCCATTGATATGTTTCAAAAATGTGTAGTACATAACCTATATTCTATTATCTTGTCATTGTCGATACAATCACCCCGTTTCCAGAGCTTTCCTTATACGGAGCCACCTAAACATGGGAAGGTTAGTTTGTTAAAAAGCGTTAAGATAGGTTGCCCTACGAGGTGGTAGAGTAGAATATTCATAATCACTCGTATAAAATGAGTTAAAAATGGGAGCAAAAGATTTTGTTTAAGCTCCATGGGGAACATATACTGATGGCGGGGTTCTATCTGGTCATAGAATGTTTATATAAGGTACTTCAAAGCTTATTATCATTAGATGCAGAGGAGAGTTAGCATGGCTAAGAAAAAAAGCATATTGGATTTCCAAACAATGAAGATGAAAGGAGAGAAGGTTACATGGCTAACCGCTTATGATTATCCTACTGCTCAATTTGAAGAACAAGCTGGAATAGATATGATTCTGGTGGGTGACTCTCTAGGCAATTGTGTTTATGGATATGCAACTGGAACCATACCGGTCACTATGGACCAATGCATCGTACATACAGAGGCAGTTCGCCGGGGGGCGCCAAACACTTTTATAGTGGGTGATATGCCTTTCTTATCCTACCAGACAACACCCGAAGAGGCAGTCAGGAATGCAGGAAGATTCTATAAAGAAGCGGGAGTTGATGCAATCAAGCTGGAGGGTGGGCGTCGTGTTACAAACATGATAAGTGCTATTGTTAACGCCGGCATGGTTGTCTGTGGTCATATCGGACTAACCCCACAGAGTACCGGACAGTTTGGTGGCTATAAGGCTCAGGGAAGCACAGCTGAAAGTGCTATTGAGGTAATCAAAGATGCACGTGCCGTCCAAGAAGCCGGTGCTGCTCTACTACTAATAGAAGCGGTAACTCCGGAAGTCGGCAAGATAATAACCGAAGAACTTAAAATACCGGTGTATGGTATCGGTGCTGGTCCTTACTGCGATGGGCAACTGCTTATAGTGAGTGATGTCTTAGGAATCTGGGAGGCATTCAAACCAAAATTTGTTAAAAGATACGCCCATCTAGCTGACGAATCCATAAAAGCACTAAAAGAATACGTTAAGGAAGTCAGGGAAAAGAAGTTCCCCACCGAAGAACACTTCTATAAGATGAGGCCAGGGGAATCTGAAAGATTAGAAAAATTGCGAAGGAAAACAGAAAATACATAACTTGGGAATAATCACTAGACTTGCTTATGTAATTGCCCTCTGTTTTATCGCACTGGTGTTAAGCATGAGGGTGTGCTTAGTGTTTGTTAAGGTAGCGTAATGAAGCGCTTAGTTGCCTCTATCCTAACCGTCTTCTATTTATGATTTTCAAGCTATGTGTGAAATCAACCTGTCGCTACTTAGGCTTAGCTAATCTCTCGCCAATCGATTAGAAACCCTACGCCTTTTTCTAATTTGTCTCGATCTGTAACAAATTAATTACAGCATTAATTAAAGAATAAAGCTAAGTTGGGCTCATTGACAGA
>JBHLMI010000065.1:0-2587 GCA_048938295.1 Promethearchaeota archaeon | reverse complement strand
TCAAAGGTGATGATCGGCATCGAAATACACTGCCGACCCTGCTCAATACTGGCTATCCATTCAACTGGCGGAATGTCGAACTTCTCCATGGTTTCCACGGAAATGCGGGCAATCTCTGCGCAATCCTTCCATGGACAATACCAAGTGATGAACACAAAACCCGCCCGGTGCATAGCATAAGGAACAGCAATCAAGTTGGGTTTGGTCAAGCGCACTTCTTTAGCGCGGGGATGAAGTTCCATAGCGTCGGCTTTTTCGCCTGTGTCCCGGATTTTCTTGGCTTCCTCTTCAATAATGTCCATTTGGCTCTGCATTTCTTTCTCAGTGTGCGCCCAGAGTTCGTAGTTCATGAGCCATTCGGGAATGTAATACTTCTTCTCGCGCCACTCTTCGAGTGTACGGGGAACTTCCCGTTCATCTTTCCTGCTAGGGACGAGCCACCAATTACCACCTTGGACCATAACGCCAACTTCTTTCTTCAGGACGGCCATGGAGTGATTCTGCATAGCTTCTGGAGTATCAAAATCATAAGCGACAAGATCAATGTAGGGGGGGTGAGGGATAATGCGGATGGCAGCTTTGGTGATAATGCCCATAGTGCCTTGTGCCCCGAGGAAGAGCCCGGTGAAATCTGGACCTGGTCCCCATGGATAGAAGGGTTTGAAGCCCTTCAAAGCCCAGCTGCCTGTATAAATGAGGTCACCACGGGGCAGGATGACTTCGAGCCCGTTGATCATACGGCCTTGAGGGCCATATTTACTGGTGACTAGGCTGAAACCGCGTTCTAGGGCATCTCCAATGAGCGTTGCTCGCGGTGGGGCTCCGTCAGGGACAGGTGGTGCCCATTCGGGATGGTGTTTTCGGAAGTAAGCCCAGACTTGCCCAGAGGTGACGCCTGCTTCGACGACGACATATCGTGCATCTTCATCCACTTCGATGATGTTAGTCAGGCGTACCAAATCCAAGATGATTCCTTCTGGCTTCAAAGGTTGAGCATATCCGCCACTTAACCCACCAGAATAGGGACTGATAGGGATCTTGTATTTGTTGCAAAGTCGGACAATGTCTACGGTCTCGTCACGTGTTCCAGGTTTCACAATAGCTTCTGCGACAGCAGCACGAATGCCCATGACCGATCGAGCCATGTAGCTGTGACGCATCGCAAGGTTGGTCGTGATATTATTAGAACCGACAATTTTGGCGGCTTCATCAACGAATTTGTCAATATTTCCAGGCACGTTGGGCACCTCCAATATGAGAATCAGAAATTGTTGCCGACAAGGTGTTGGAGCCTGTACATAAGCGTTACTTACGGTTAAATTCCTTAACATAACTCAATTTGAGGAAATCAAACGAAACGAGCCACACTTTATCACTTAAAAATCTTGAAAGCCTCTTCCAATTCCAAATTGCAAGGGAAGGAATTAAGATTAAGCCAATCGTTGAAACACCAGTTAAGATATTAATAATAAACCTGCATTTTGAGCATTCTCATTTAGCAATCACATTAACTACAAAGATTTTTATTGTCCGTTCTTTGATAATCAATTGGAGGGAAGTTATGCACCAAAATTGGATGAATAGAATTAAGAAAATACTGAGTCTCATGATCCTCGTATTTGTTTCTGCTAGTGTTATTCCAATTTCTGGCACAACTACACGCCAGACAGTTTGGACTGCGATAGTTGTAGGAAATTTCGGAAATTTACATTCCTCTATTACTATTATGCAAGGAGAAGATGCAATAAGCTCAAAGGATTTCTACATCATCCAAATCTTCACCTGGGTTCCCAAAGGGTTTGGGCATATCAAAGTTAGTGTGCAATTCAATCAAACTGGCGCTATCGATTACATATTTCATCAAGGTAGTCCATACATCTACTCCACGTCTTATTATGGGCTCTTTACAAATGATTTCACTGACTACCAAAAAGGTCTATCACTACTCAATCATGAAGTGATACTTAGTTTATGGGTCTCAGGTGATGCTGGTTTGAATGCTACTATTACTATTCAAGTTGGGTGGCATCGACCAGGACCTCTCCTTGGTCCTCTTCTTTGGGAAAGCGTATCAACAACATGCCATCTAGTAGATTTGACACCAGAGCTACCCTGATCCTTCGATAGTGGCCTGTCTTTCACAGTTTCAATGGTAAACTATCTGAAGGGATTGGCTACACTCTTTACTGATATTTTCTGTTTTGTATGTAACTAAATTCAAAAGAGATTTTCATGAGTTAAATCTAGTGTTTCCTTTGTGATTAGGCGAGGACAGTTCTTGAATTTGAAAACATACAAGCAGCCCCCTTTCTGTCGCGGACGCTATCCTTGTAAGAATCCCGAGTTTGCGTTGTGTTGCTTCTAGAATGCTTATTATGTGGATCTGTGGCAAAGCCTACTTGCCTGTAACGGCTTTTATTAGGTATTTTCCTCATATGCCTTACTTAAGTTAAAAAAGTCAAAGGCATTAGTCTGAGGATTTGGATTGGCGAATTCTATTGTAAGACTGGAAGTACCTGCTTATATCTCCTATTTTCTTCGGATTCACTACGGAAGTGGTAACAGGAACAAACGCAATAGCACGTAG
>JBHLMI010000064.1:0-2592 GCA_048938295.1 Promethearchaeota archaeon | reverse complement strand
TACCCCCCGCGCCGATAAGCGAGTTCAGTATCATTTCCCCCTGAACCTTCAGCAATCATAATTTCCTTAGGTTTGACCTGTTGGCACAGTTCGACGATTGCTTGAACAACGGGATAATCAGTCACCCACCCAGAAAACGGTGGTGCGGGCAACACTAGGTTAGGTTTAATGACTATTTGATCTCCATGTTGAAGAAACCGTTCAATTCCCCCTAGCAAATTGATCGCTTCTTCAATTGCAAACCGAACATTTTCGTGTTGCACAATGGACACTATTGACTTCTTGTCACCTTTCACCATTTTCACCTCCTTACAGTTACTGACTACCCACCCCTTTTAATATTGAATATTATATGGTCGCCTGTAACTACTGTGCTGATCTGATGGCGTCTGGATATTGATAGAAAAAGGAGAGGCGTCTTGGATAATCCAAGAGCCCCTTATAATAGACTATTTTTAGCACTTAATTGATTCGAACTGGTCCGATAGCCACGCCTGTCGCTGGTCGACCAAACTCATCGACCGAGAACCAGGTAATTTGACCATCCATATGTACTTGGTGACCTACTAAGTCTTCATAGATTCCATCAGCGTAGTCTACAACACTGTTCATTCGATACCTCCAGTTGGCATATCCTGTTAATCCGGTATCATCACCCATGATTTTGCCAAACTCATTTTCAATGATCCAATGCTCAGTGAAGAAATGCACGTTGCCAACATCTCTTCCAGGGCCGCCATATCCTGTAGCCCAAAATGTCATCACTCCTTCAATATCGCCAGAGATTGTGCCATTCCATATAAACAAAGCTTGATTGTCCCAGAAATCGTGATTGAAGTAGACTTCAATTGTACACTTTTGTGGTTTTGCCTGAGTTGCAGGAATAAATCCCAAGAAGAATACGAAGGCTAAAAGAGAGACGCCGAGGACGGTTGCTAGACTCATCCTTTTCAGTTTGTTCACCTCCCATCTAGTGGTCCGAAACCAATTTGTGAAGAATTGATTCTTTCAACTCTGCAACATACCCGCTGCTGCTCACAGCGTGTGTTGCACTCGTGTCTACTGAATAGTAGAATAAGTATTGATGGGAGACTGTCCAAGAGGAAACTAGCAATTATCCCGTGTAAGCTGCTTAGATGTGAAATAGTAATTGCAGAAAGTGACCTCCAAATGAGAACTTTTTAATAAAACGCGATGCCTAGCTGCAGTAATTGTTGAGAAAGAGGTTGCTCATCACATCTATGAGTCGACTAAAGCCAGTGAGTACATTCCCACATGAAAGTAGGTACTGGTGAATGGCATGGATCCGTTGGATTATGCGTTGGTTTGTGAATTAGCAGCTAATGGCAGGGCATCGTATCAAGCCTTAGCCAGGAAATTCAACCTTGCACCGAATACTGTAAAAAACCGAATAAAACGACTTCACAAGCAAGGAGTATTACGTAGCTATCTTGTAATTGTGAAGCTAGCCATACTCGGTGCTGAACACGTGGCCGGTTACGTCTCCACCGATGGAACTGAAAATGTAATCGAATTCATGGAAAAAATCGCTACTCATCCTGCAGTGGCAGAGATTTACCGTACCGGTGATATGCGGTATGAGTATTGGGCAATGGTATCAGGAGCAAGCGAGACCTTAGGGTTTGGACGATTTCTTCAAAATCTAAACAGCGTAAAAGAAGTTGAGCTGAGACCAATTGAGTTTCTATTCCCCAATATGCCACCAGACTACTATATGCATTCTAGCGGCAAGAAGGTCACATTTAACAAGAACCAGTTACAGGTACTCCGATCTTTATTCGATGACGGGCGTATGTCTGTTTCTAAAATCGCTCAACGAACTACATTCACTGCCAGACGAGTACGAAAGATATTGCGTGAGTTGATCGAAGGCGATGGAGTCAGCTTTACAGTAGGATATAACCTCTTTGCACTGGGAGATATGGAGTATCGGTTAAAAATCGTCTATGATGAATCACAGGCAACAGGCCAGGAAATCATCAATGAGATATACAGCAAATATCCTAATGATTTTTGGTGGGCAAGTACCACCACAAACGAGCCACTTGTAGATATCGGATTGATAATCGATCGCCCAGGAAGTGCCGTTCCCATCATTAATGAGGTGAAAACCGCCTCCTATACCCGGTCAGTGGAAGATTATGTCTCCTACCCTCGTGTTGTAACAGCCAACTTTCCTTTACGACTCCACCTAGCGGAGTTATTAATCGACGCTGACTTGCTAGATCCTGATAACTTACTTTGGGGACCCCGGGGACACTTTAAGATCAGCCATTACCTGCAAAAAAAGAAAGGATACCAATACTAACGAAGTGCTCTGATATGATGACGGTGTTCTTTCAAAAAGGCACATAATATTTATAACCACGGTTTTTTTGGCTATCCTCATGAAAGCCGTTGTAGTTTACGACACACAATTCGGGAACACTGAGCAGGTCGCAAAGGGTATCGCGAAGGCGCTGAATGCTGACATCATTAAAGTCACTAATCTCGAGGCTCCAAAACTCAAAGCATATGATCGATTTGCTTTTGGGTGTCCCGTTCATGCCTGGAATATGTCATCGGGAATGA
>JBHLMI010000063.1:0-2594 GCA_048938295.1 Promethearchaeota archaeon | reverse complement strand
AAGCAACCTCCCGACACTTGTTCACTGTTACGGAGGGCTTGGACGAACGGGAATGATACTGGCTCTCTATCTTGTGCGGCGAAAAGGCGTCCGACCTGAATCAGCGATTACCCAAATCCGGCAATTGCAACCAGGATCAATAGAACCGAATACCGGACAAGAAGAAGTCATCTATGCAGCGAAATATGAAGACAAATAACTGCCAAGGAGTGCTTAGAGGCCCAGGTGATGGATCGGTTTACGTTTCAGAAATTGACCGTGTCCACATTCACCGATGAATTCTCCCCCCGAAACGATAATTTTTCCACGGGAGATAGTTGTGTTGGGATACCCTTTCAGGGACCAGTTCTCATATGGGCTCCAATCGCAATTAGTTTGGAGATCGTGTGCGTGCAATATTACCTTCTTGTTTGGATCAAACACAACGATGTCAGCATCACTGCCCAGGGCAATTGTTCCCTTCTGAGGATACATGCCAAAGATCTTCGCTGGATTCGTACTGATGAGTGCAATCAAGTGATTCACGGAGAAACGCTGCTTACCAACACCTTCGGTGTACATCAGGGGCAGCATAGTTTCAACTCCTGGTAAGCCATAGGGAATTTTGCGAAAATCGCCTCCCCACGTATCCTTTTGCTGTGTGTTGAGGGTACAGGTATCAGTGGCAATCACCTGAATATCACCGGTTTCAAGACCCTGCCAGAGCCGTTCATTGTCTGTCTTTTTCTTCACTTGTGGACAAGTAGCATAGTAATGGCCATTTTTCTGCTTGAATATCGAATCATCTAACAATAGGTATTGTGGGCAGGTTTCGGCGTATACATCGACTCCTCGTGCTCTTGCGTCATGAACATATTGTGCACTTTCCCCTGCTGACATGTGGACAATATACAAGCGACCACCCGTTGCTTCTGCCCATTTAATGACTCGTTGAACTGCTTCAGATTCGGTAAAGTCTGGTCGTGATAGGGCATGGGCATAGGCTCCAAGTCGCCCCATTTCGTTGGCGTACCGCTTGATGAGCATATCAAGGATTGAGGCGCTCTCGGCATGGACGCTGATCATCCCTCCATGTTTTTTCGTTTCTTCCAGTCCCTGAAAGAGCATCCCATCATCTGCCATCAATCCTCTTTCTCGGTATATCATGAACATCTTGAAGGAAGGGATTCCGCTTTTGATGATCAGTTGAATTTCTGATTGCGTTTCATCGTTCCAGTCGGTAATGCCGGCATGTAGCCCATAATCAATGCATACTTTATCATCTGCCTCTTTTCGCCTGGCCTCTACTGCTTCTTGGATGGTTCCACCTTTTTCCTGGGTGGCAAAATCAATGACAGTAGTCACGCCTCCCATGGCGGCAGCTTTGGTACCGTTCTCAAAATCATCTGCGGAGATGGTGCCACCAATCGGGAGTTGGAAGTGGACATGAGCATCAATCGCTCCTGGAAATACATACATTCCTTTTGCGTCAACGACTTGTGTTTCGGAGCCGGGTTTTAACTTCTTTTTGATAGCAGTGATTTGTTCATCTGTGATTCCAATGTCTGCTCGCCACGTCGTGTCTGTGGTTACGATGGTCCCGTTTTGAATCACTAGATCCACGTTCATCACTTCGAATTTCCAAGAGTTCCTCTTCTTAGTGACCTTTATGGGTTTGGTAGTAAAGAAATCCTGCAAAAAAGAGTAATTAGGAAGGTCTTTGTATGTGCATTTATGTCTCTTGGAACTGTAGATGTCATTCTCAACTTCGCCATTGATCTTGAAGCCTCTGCAGCTGCATTCTATGAAACTGCAATCACCATCACTCAAACTCAGGAGTTGAAGAGTCTCTTCGAGGCTCTCATCATGCAAGGCCAACACCGCATACAGATACTCATGCAGCTGCACCGACAACTAACTATAGACCAGAGAAAGACTGCCGTATCCGGTATCCAAAGTCAGCAATATCGGCCTAAAACTGAATGTCCACCAGGCTGTCCTGATGATCAGTTAATCCAACTCGCCTTGGGTATGGAGCAAACGGTCCATGACTTCTTTCGTGATTCGAGTGGTAAGCTCGGATTCATCGATGAGGCTGCTGACTTCTTTGAACGGCTCGTTGATGACCATCTGCAAAATCAGAAGAAACTGCAAACAGCATGTTAGTGTTCTCTGTGTGGAACCTTCACGCCCACACTCCACAGGTAAATGTGCGCGCTCGTTTTACCTAAGCGGTTGAATTGTTTCTGTAGTGTCTTCATGATTTGATTGAGGTCTTGGTTTGCTAACAGGTTCTTAAGATAAGTGTGAAACGAACCGTGAGTAGTCGCGATGTCATGAAAAACTTGGGCATTTAAAATTGTGGCTTTGATCTTGGCTTCATTTCGGACAATCGCCTTATTTTCCATCAATCGAGCCACATCTGTGTCATCAAAAGCGGTCACCTTATCAATGTCGAAATCGGCAAAGGCCTCCTTAAAATCAGGCCACTTCATGGTGATGACTTTCCAATTAAGACCCGCTTGAAAGATAACGCGGGTCATATTCTCGAAATATTTCGAATCCTTGTTTGGAAATTCACCTTCTTTGCACGCCCAATCATATTGAACCAAAAT
>JBHLMI010000025.1:0-43082 GCA_048938295.1 Promethearchaeota archaeon | reverse complement strand
AAGTTAAAATGAAGAGAGAAGTCAATTGAAATAGTGGCTTATCCCTGTCAAGTCCGTTTATGAGGAGTCTTAGATATCATGCCTTTCCACGTTGACCTCGTTATTCTGAATGCAAATATTCGAACCATGGATTCACAGATTCCACAGGCAGAAGCGATGGTAATTAGCAACGAACATATCATTGCGATAGGCTCCAATGCGGAAGTTGCAGTATTTCAGACCTATGCAACGGAAACTCTTGACATGGATGGTCGGACAATCTTGCCAGGATTTATTGACACCCATGCACATCTTGCGAGTTTAGGTCAAAAAATGCTCCATCTCGACCTTGGGAATACTGCCTCGATAGAAGAAGCACTCCAATTAGTCCAAGAACGGGTAAACAAATCCCCAGAGGGCAAATTGATTCGCGGGTATAATTGGGATGAAAGTCAGTGGGAAACGCCCCGATACATCACCAAGAACGACCTTGACCCCATTGCACCGAAGAATCCAGTGATTTTGATTCGCGTATGTGGTCATCTGATTAGTGTAAACTCAGAGACCCTTAAGCAGTTGGTGTTGGATTCTAATGATCCTGGAATCGACCGCGATGCAAAAAGTGGGGAACTCACGGGGATCCTTCGTGATATTCCTATTGATACTCGTAATTTCCAATCTAATGATGAAGACTTGGCGAAAGCACTCCAGGAAGGCTGCCGATATGCCAATAGTGTAGGTATCACCTCAGTACATGAGAATCTATACAAGCTACAGCTTCCCTACCTCAACGAGTACCTAAAACTCCGGCAAAAAGATCAACTGACAGTGCGAATTTATGTGAATCTCGAAGCCAAGCTGTTTGATTTACTCGCAGCATTTGGACTACCAACTGGTCTTGGAGATGATTATCTACGATTAGGAGGAGTGAAAGTCTTTATTGATGGATCCTTTGGAGCTCAAACCGCTGCGATTTCCCAACCTTATCTTGATAAACCTGAAAGCAATGGGTTGATGCTTTTTGACGAACAGAATTATCGGTTCCTAATTGTTACAGCAAATGAACTGGGTCTACAGGTAAGTACCCATGCAATAGGGGATCGGGCCATTGAGCTTGTGATTCGCGTTCATGAAAAAGCGAGTTGTTCCGATTTTGTGAAGAAGTTGCGTCATAACATAATTCATGCTGAGTTTCTCACTCCTCTCCTCATTAAACGGGTCAAGAAGTTGGATATGCTCCTACTACAGCAACCAAATTTCGTTCACCGTTGGGGGCTTCCTGATGGTATGTATGAGGTACGCCTTGGACCAGAACGGGCAGCACAACTGAATAATTTCCGACGCAGCCTCGATGTTGGAATCAAAGTTGCCTTTGGATCCGATTGTATGCCCATGGACCCGTTATACGGCATCTATTCAGCAGCAACACACCCAAATCCTGCAACTCAAATCAGTATCGAAGAAGCAATTCGTCTCTATACTATCGATGCAGCTTATGCGAGTTTTGATGAGAAGAAAAAAGGATCCTTAGCGCCAGGGAAACTAGCGGATTTTGTGGTGCTTTCAGCGAATCCGTTTGAAATAGCTCCTCATGAGCTGAAGACCGTGAAGGTGTTAGCTACATATGTGGGTGGACGACGCGTCTTTTCATGCCTCTAGCGGACGATGGCGCATCAGGAAGGCAGATGTTACTTCTAAACTGGGGAACAAGGATTCTAGCAGACGTCGGGACACATGCAGAGCGGCTACCGCATTGGCAGAAACTGCAGTATGTTCCATCGTCGCCCCGGATAACATACTAACAGCGAATCCAGTTTTTACACCGAGTGCTGCCCCACAGAGTGCGAAATTTGCTGCAGAGCCTGCTGCCCACACCGTCAACTCTGAAGCAACAATTTGTCGGCCAAACTCTGGCATCTTCGGTTCTGATGAGAAGGTCAATTCCACTTTGGCATCACCAATTGATAAAAGCTGGACGGTTGGCACAAGTTTTCCCATACGAGGTTCCATTTGTTTTCCTTCGCAACAGAAACTACTCTGTGTCTTTGTTCTTATTCGATGATAAGCATATCCTCTCTTCTAGCCCGGCAAAAAGAAGGAAAGGTGAACGCACGTGCTAGACGTAGCTCGGTGTTCTCACCTGCCGGAATGGCTTTCCAAACGATCTGTGATCGCTTGATAGGTCCGTAGTTCCAAAGCAGAATACGGTATTTTGTCGTTCGGCGATTATTTACGAGCCAGCGTTATCTCCATCGCTGAGACGTTCGCTACGTTGCCTTCGGCTGTCTTGACTTGTTCAGTAGAAATATCGATTTGACGCACCATGAGATCAGGCATGAAACGGTTTCGGAGCACTTCAGCCACGTCTACAGCGCGACTGATAGCCCGCCCCCGGGCCTTGATCACGAGTTCCTCGGGATTTCGGTTGAGCTGGGTGACACAAGCAGTGATGTAGCTCATCAGCGGTTTGCTGCCAACGAAGACGACACTCTCGTCGCGGCGTGACTTGGGAGCCTCCGCCTTTGCTTCTGTCTTTGCTTCAGGTTTGGCTTCTTTTTTCTTTGCAGCCTTTTTGCCCTTTTCTTCTTCAGCTGAAGGTTCTTTCGCTTTAGCTTCTTCAGTCTCGACGGTCTCAGCAGATTCTGTTTCTTTAGACATTTTGGGAGTTTCCTCCATCTCTAGTTTGGTTGTATACTGGTTTCACCAGTTGTCCTTTGACGTGTTGCAGAATGATTAGAATCCTCCTGCAACATGGTGAGGAGAGTCGATTACCTTAATACGAACTTTAAAGTGTTTGGTTTTATCCCTGAATCTTTTTGTCTTGATGGAGAATAGTGTTTATTTAGTGTTTTTTTGAAACTTTAGCTTGTAGACAAGTAGAATGATGCATCCACCAATCACCACTGGAATCATTGAGATTAGGATTAGTTGATCGGGTGTGAAAGGCTGCCCTGTGGGGATGAAAAACGTTGGTGTAACCAACTGGGTTTCCATAAAGGCTTCAACAACGCGCCCTACAGCTTCCAAAGAGGTGGCAGAACACTTGTCAGGTGTATCCTCGAGTGTGTGCCAGTATGGATAACTAAAATCAATGATATCAACTGCGGGAATCCCGGCTAAAAGAAAAGGCCGATGGTCGTCAATAATATAGGGACCAGATAAAGATAAGAAGATATCATCATACTCAAGATCCGATGCCATCTGCCAGATGGCATCCACGAGAGCTGGTGTGGATGATCGTTCGCGGGGAAGCTGGAGACCGGCATCGCCCATCATGTCGAGTAGGATGACAGCGTGAATATTAGATTTCTGAGCCTGACTCAGAGAATCAACGAAATAGGTTGAACCAACAATCCAGTTCCAGTCATTGTAGTTCCCTGAATCTTCTGCATCGACGAAAAGGAGCAAGGTCACAGTTTTGGCTTGTTCAGGAAGTACACCAGCTAGTTCCATGAGTGCAGCCACGCCACTCGCACCATCATTAGCCCCTAGAATCGGCTGAGCGTGGTTGAGAGGGTCAGGGTCACTATCAGCGATTGGACGGGTGTCATAATGCGCTAATAACACGTATTGTGGGGCTGCAATTGCTCCAGCCATGATGTTCCTTAACTGAGTTTCCTGATAAGTCCAGGTTTGCGTCTGCACTGGCCAGTCTTTGGCCTCCAGGAGATCAATGAGGTAGTCTCCACATTTAGTCAGATTATCTGATCCTGGTGGTCGTGGACCAAAGGCGCATTGGCTTTCAAGGTAAGTGAACGCGCGAGTGCCATTGAATTCCAGTGAATATTGCACAGGTGTAATGGCATTGTTAGCAGAGGAAGATTGGATCTGAAATGAAGCACCCCCAAACCCGAGGAGTAAGAAGAACACCAAGATGAAACTAGAGAAGGAAAAACGCGTAGAGAGAGGGGACTGTAAAAGGTTCATAGGTCATACCTTTTTGAGAATACTTCACTGGGACGTTATCCAGAAAACCCGAAACCTATAAAAGTACTGGACTGGTGCCACACTTTCGTCGTAGGGTGGCTTCAATGTCCCAAGATGCTGATGATCTCAAACGTATACGAGAACGCAAAATGCAGGCGCTACGGGAGGAGCAAGTGCGACAGCAGGCCCTAAGACTCGAAACCGAGGAACGGATAAAGCAACGAGAGACCGAACGGGAAAAAATCATAGAAGCGCTCTTTCTTCCTGATGCAGTCGTCTACCTTAAGGAGTTGAAACTAACTAAAGCAGCATTAGCTGAACGGATTGAAGATCTGGCAATTGCCTTATACCTCCGTGGGCAGCTGATTAATCGCATTCCGAAAACTGGTGTGATATTGGTGCAACGAAAATTAGAAGGCGTTGAACCCAAGATTACTGTGAAACGCCGTGGCGAGGATGAAGTCAGTTTTTATGAAGCCGTCAAGAAGGATCTTGCCAAGGATAGCTAGTTGTTGAGTCTATTCACTCCCTTCTGAACCGCATCTTTTTCCTGCTATGGATAACTGGATCAGGCACCTAATGTGCTGCTACGTGCGCCTCTCCAGTTGAGGTCTCTTTT
Source organism: Promethearchaeota archaeon (assembly GCA_048938295.1). GTDB lineage: Archaea > Asgardarchaeota > Hermodarchaeia > Hermodarchaeales > Hermodarchaeaceae > Hermodarchaeum. Next base: position 38,557 of record JBHLMI010000025.1, on the reverse strand, counting down.
AAAATCCGACCAACCTTATCTTGGAGTGATACTTTCACAACACTGACCGCATTCGCACCCCAGATGGTTCGTTTAACATCTCGCTCAAGCATTTTAACTGCGGAGTCATTGCTGAGTTCCTGGAATGCACCAGGACTTAAGTGCAGTAGAAGGTGCAGAATTGTTCCAGCCTCTTGAAATAGAGGATCAGGTGCCATATCCATGTCCATCGTGTCTGTGGTCGTCATGGACGGTTGTGGCGTCCAGTTAAAGTACCGTTTTCGGGCCTCTTTTCGAATAGAAACAAGCCCGGCACAACTGAGAACCTCAATGACATCATAAAGCCGTCGTTTTTCTTGGAGCGGCAAGCCTAGGTACATCAGGAGAGTGTTAGCGGTAAATTCCTGGTCAGAATGTTCGCTTAGAAATAAAATAACGTGTCGAGCTACCTCGCCTAACTTCATTTTGATATCCTCGCCCAGTCCGTTTCATTTCAAGGGTTACCATGTGGCTTTTTTCATTGAAAGGCGTCGCTGGAATAGTGGGCAAACCTTTGGATCCAGATTGGCTTCCCTCAAAATGATAATTGTATTTCTATCCTTTTCTTCTTTCTTGCCTAAAAGAGGTGGTAATACCATCTGTACGAGAAGAAAACACCCAAGAACAATGAGCCTTTGCAATAACCTAATTTGAACCCTGTAAAAAGAGAGAGCTTATATCAGTTGATTTCGGCTAGTAGCGATAGGGGCAAGGCTGGTCAGTATGCATAAGTTTCGTTTATGGCGAATTACTGTAATCCTCTTATTATTAGTAATAGTGACTCTTCCACCCCCCGTGTCAGCATTCAATTATATTCATTATTGGCGGACGTCTTTCTCAGGGTCCCTCGAAGTAACTGGAGATGTATCAATGCCAATTGAGCCCTATTGGAGTTACATTGGCAATACTACCTGGCAGACCTGCGAGCAGATCTCTTTTAGAATGACATTAAATGAGTCTCCAGTTGAGATCATAGAGATCGATGCGGATGTTGATGGGAACCCACACTTGACTCTGAACCTTTCTTCGCGTGTGCAGCCTGGAGAAGTGTTGAGTTGGGATGAAGAATGGCTTTTTACTGTTGTCAATCGGCGTCCAATGCTTCCACACATCAGTATTGCCCAGTCTGGCACTATCGGAGATATCCAATGGTTTATGGAACCTGAAGATTATTCTCTATTTACCCGGGGAACATCCTTATGGAAGACGGGGAACGCCACCCTCATCGAAATTGCACAACTTATTGCTGATCAGATTCCCGGTCAACAGCAGGATCCCCGTCAAAATGCACTAGCGCTTGTTCTTTTAGCAATACAATGGATTCAAGATAATATCAGCCGATCAAGTGGAGTTACTGAGCCCCAATACCCTGAGGAAACTATTGTTAGCATGATTGGTGATTGTGATGACCAATCCAATCTCCTGATAACCTTTTTACGCATCTATGGCATTCCCAGCTATCTGACGACAGGGCATTGGTTTCAAGAGGGAGCGCGAACCAGTGGTTTCATTTGGGGATCATTGGAAGACAATGCTTACCGATATGTTGATTACCTTAACTCAGTAGGTCATGGATGGGTCATGGTGTATATCCCACCATGGGGGTGGTTACCATTTGATTTGTTTTCTCTAGAACAGGGAACAAATCCCATTGAAGCCTACACACAGTCTCTTTTTGCATCAACTTTACCATTTGTCACTTTATGGCAGATCATATCCAGTGATTATATTGCCCAACGACGGGCTGAAGAAGCCGACCTATTCACCTATGAAATTCATCGAATTGAATTGGAAGAATGGACATCCCTTGGCTCGATACCCATAATCGATGCCGAATACTTAGTGACCAATATGGCAACACTAATTGCCCTCATCCTTACATTAGGCTTCCTAACCTTTCTCGTTGGACTCGCCGTTCGACGAGCGACCAAGGAGGAGCCAAACCGTGACTCCAAAGCCCCCATCCAGTAAACTCTTTACCAATTACATATTTGATGGAAACGATGCCGCGCTTCAATTTTGGGGACCCATTCCACGCAATATCAAGGAAGCCATGAGTCTGAGCACGCCTTTAAGTGACAGGTACTCTAAACACCAGCCCTTATACTCCCAAGTTCGTTTGAAGAAATTATGCCAGGCGATTAAGACCATCCACCAACAATTCGGGATGGTCACACCACAAGTTAAGGAGAGTCTCACAAAGCTTGAAGAGCGGGAAGCCGTCATTGAGGCGGGACATCAGCCTGCCCTCTTGGGAGGACCTGGGTTTGTAATAAATAAAATGGCGGCTATTGAAAAAATTGCTCTACTTCAACAAGCGACTCCTGTGATGTTTGTTGGTGATCATGATCATGAACAAAAGGAATTGACCGTCGTTCATCTACCAAGTCCCGGACCTCGTGGCTTGATGTTTTCGCTGCGAGTTCCTGCAGCATATCGGATGTCGCCTTTACACGTAATACCAAAGCCATCGAAGGACTGGTTGAAACAAGTTAATAAAAAAATATCAGCAACATATCATGAATTAGTAGCTGGATCCACAAAGAAGAATCAGAACTTGTATGAACAACGTGCCAACGACCTTTGTAAAACCTTGGAAACGACTCATGCCCAAGCAACCACCATCTCAGATTGGACGACGCATCTTTGGTTGCGGATTGTGAATAGGGTGCAGGATACCGGGATTCTTTTCCAAGTTTTTTCCAATTCTGCGATTCGAGAATTAATGCTACCTGCATTCGAATTTCTGCTTGCTGAACCTAATCGGCAAAGCCTAATTCATGCTCTTAATGAAAGTGCCGCCAATTTAGAACAGCTAGGCTATGAACCGGGTATAGGTAGACGAGCGGGTGATTACGTTCCTTTCCATCTTGAATGCCCTACAAAAGATTGTAATCGAACACGCCTTGATCCAACAATAACAGCAGAATCGTCGCGGGGTCATACCGCCCTCTCTGCTACCTGTCCAAAATGTAACACGACACACGTAATTGAAACAAAGGCGAATGCTCCCGATCTAGCTGATTGGGAACAATTCCTTTCACCACGAGTCGACACACGAGCATTTCTTGTCCAAAGCTACGCACCAGTCATCATCCATGTAGGTGGAGCAGGTGAAACCAGTTACCATGCCCAAGTTGCTCCAGCCCTCCGAGCAGCTAACAGCATCGTGCCAATTTTCTATCGTTACACTCGCTTATACTATGAGAATCCCTGGGTAAACCGAACTGCTCATCGCCTTGTACGTGAAGCACTGAATCCTCTAAGCTATCAGGAATTGCAATCCTTCAAGTCTGCCATTCAGAACGGATACCACGAAGAGAACCTGGGTGTTGTTCAATCACTTTTCGCTGCGAGCGAAGAGTACATCGTTGAAACCTTTGAGAAGCTCGTGAGGGCTGAATCACAAATCGAAAAGGAAAGAGATAACCTCATTACCCGTCAACGCGAAGAAACTAAAACTTCGAATCGAAAGGAGATTCAAGCACAGATCGGAAATTTGACCCGACGCCGGCAAGTGCTCCAAACCTATTTGTCTCAAATGTTCGGTCGCTTCTCCGCTGAACGCTTCGGTCAAGAAGTAAGCTATATCTGGATTGATACAGCAATGTCAATAGGTCCAGAGCAGCATTTCACGCGACTTGTTTCTCATTACCAGCCTTTTACACCATCATCTGCAACATTCTTTCTAGAAGAGGAGAATCGACCATTATAGTACATGGTAAGACTATTTCAAGGGGCCTCAGCTGCTTGCCCAAATGAACAACCATGGATCTTCTTGACATTATTAAAGGCCGACGAAGCATTCGTCAATATCTACCTCGAAAAGTCGAAAAAGAAAAAATCGATACAATTCTTGAAGCAGCTCAATGGGCACCATCGGCTTCAAACAAACAACCATGGCACTTTATCGTCGTTCAAGATCCAGTGACGCGGACCCGACTAGGACAACTTCATCCCCACGGACGATTCATGAAACAATCACCTGTGGTCATCGTTGTTCTTGGAAACCCAGAAGCCCAACCTAAATATTACCTGTGTGATCCTCATCAGGCTGTTCAAAACATTCTTCTCACTGCTCATTGGTTAGGATTGGGGACGTGTTGGATGGGAGTTCGTGGTGCTGCCTTTGAGAGTGACTTCAAAGAGGTTCTAGGCATTCCCCAGTCTTATACCGTCGTTTGTACCATCGCCCTAGGATACCCGGACCAAAAAAGGCGAAGTACGCGGTTTCCCATAAAAGAAATCGTTTCCTGGGAGCAGTTTGGTAGAACTGAGCAAACTACCCCATCCTGAAGGACGGGATCTTCTCGAGCTTAAAGATAAATGGAGCAGGTTAGCTCTGGAGTACTTTCTCGTAGATGGCTTCATACTGGGGTAAAACCTTTTCAGCCGTATGATGTTCGAGAATAGTTTGACGAGCTGATCGACCTAAGTCTCCTGCCAGCTTGGAATCTGTAAGAACCGCATAAAGTTTATCGGCAAGAGCATCGATGTCGCCGAAGGGCACCAAGAGGCCATTTCTGCCATCGTGAACGATTTCAGGAATTCCTCCCACCGATGTCGCAACCACGGGAAGCCCACAACTCATCGCTTCAAGGAGGGAAAGTGGCGCACCTTCTAATTCGGAACTTAAGCCAAAAGCATGTGCACACCGAAGGTATTGATACACATCGCGTTTGAAGCCAGGGCATTTGATGCGACTATTAAGTTCATATTTTCGGATAAGCCGGTCAACCTCAGGTCGTGTGGGGCCATCACCTATAAGCAGGAGATCCACATCGGGGACTTGGTCCGCAATCTGCGCAAAAGCAGTAACTAAATCACTGACCCGTTTCACGGGGCGGAAGTTCGATACATGCAACAAGTGCCGTTTCCCTTCACCTAACGTAAATTCGCAGGCATCAGGCTTAAAGAGGGTGGGATCTGTGAAGTTTGTGATGGGTTCGATGGAGCACCTAACTCCAAGGGTTTCTTCAGCAGTTTGACAGATGTGTTTTGTCACACACGTGACTGCATTCGCGGCTTCAACAGCAAACCGTGTAGCAGGCTGATAGGCGGGGTCAGCACCCAACGTGTGAACATCACTCCCATGCAAAGTCACTACATAAGGAACACCAGTCATTTGCTGAGCGATAAAAGCTGACACTGCATGAGGAATTGCATAATGAACGTGTAGTAGGTCTAGATGGTGTTTCCGAACGACTTGTGCCATGCGTGAAGCGAGGGCTACCGTATAGGGAGGGTAACGAAATAATGGATATTCTAACACGTCGACAAGATCAACTTTCACATTCTTGTAGCGCCCTTCTTGTAACTCAAAGGGCACTTCATAGGTTATGAATCGAACCTCGTGACCGCGGTTAGCGAGTTCAACACCGAGGCGAGTCCCAAGTAATCCACTGCCTCCGACCCCAGGATAAACTGTCATACCGATTCGCATTGTCTGTCGTGTGGCATGCTATCTTTCGTGTTCATATGTGTTACCTTGCCAGAAAAAAGCAGTTGAAATTAATTTTCACAAACCTTTTGGTCGAAAACCGGGGTACAAGTATGTATGCCAAAATCATCGCCTAAACGGCTATTGGTTATTGGAGCACACCCTGATGATGAAACGTTTGGGTGTGGTGGCACAATAGCCCTTGAAGTCGACCGGGGTACTGAGGTGACAGTATGCTGCCTAACAGGATCAACTAGCCGTCAACGAGAATTAACTGCAGCATGTAAGGTTCTAGGGGCGAAAAGTATTGCCTTGAAGGAGAAGGATTTGAGCCTTCGAGTTTTAGAGGTGACGAATGCCCTCATTCCAACTATCCAAGAAATCCAACCCCAGGTGATAATATCTCATAGTGATAACGACTACCATCCGGACCACCAAGTTGCCCATAAGGCGTTTCTTCGAGCAGCCGAATGGGCTAGCCACTCAACTCAATATCACGAGAAAGCATGGCGACCTCAGCGATTGTATACAATGGAGATCAACAACCTTCTAGCAGAACCTACGGTTTTGGTTGATATATCTGAGAGCATAGACAAGAAACGCCAGGCAATCGCGGAGTACCAGAGTCAGCTTGAAAAAACTAGCGACTACTACCAATCGTTTAATCTACAAAAAGCCCGCCTCCGCGGATTACAAGGCAGATGTGAATTTGCGGAAGCATTTCAGGAAGTGCTCATGCCCGTCCAGGGTCCCTTTTATCATCCCTCCCCCACAGTGAAAACAATCTTCGGAGATTTCTAGAGATTCAGTGGTGGGCGAATCTGGGTTCGAGAGCCCTTGATGGCTTTGATCCACACCTCATAGGTGTCAGTGGGAGGATGACTTTCGTAGAGTGATTCCCGTTGTACTTCGAGTTGATTATAGGGTTGCCCCAAGACTTCAGCAACGGTCATCACCTGATTCCCTTGGTTGCTGGCATGCTCTTGGATGGGCCCTAACCACTTGTCCCATTCCTTATCCCGCAAGAGGTGATGGTCCACAATTACTATTGGAATTTGTTCGCCAAGTCGACTAAGATTTGCTGCAGCTGCTGCAATAGCATCTTGGGATACTCGGTCCGGAGCAAGATAGGTGGGTGGTCCACCCAGAACCACAACATCGGGTTTTTGATGTAAAATCCAGTCAGCCGTCTCATTTACCATTGGACCCTGAACATCAGAGGCATGCACCATTGAAAACCCGCCACATCGAATGGATGTCATGATTACCCATCCAAGTCGTGTTCCGGTTTCACCGTGAGGAACAGCAGGCGAGAACCGAATGAGCGTGTTGCCAAGTTTCATCGCCTTGCCATCGGCGTATACGACCTCTTTAGCTACTTTTCGAGCGCGCCGCAGGAAATTGTAACCGCGTCCTTGTTGTGAGTAGTTAATCCGGGACCGGATATCCTTACACCAGACCTTCTTGTGACCATACAACGTTTCGGCGTCATCGGAGTTTGACCAGAAGTAGGCATAATTCCGGAAGAAAGGCATGAAGTGATCATGATGGAAGTGGGATACCACAATCAGGTCTACAGACTGTGCAACTTGAAGGATTTGTGTGCGTAATGATTTGAGGAGGATGTATTCGGTGGGATGTGGATGAAAATTATCTCGGAAACCCAAGGCAACATTGGGGTCGATGAGAATGGATGCATCTGCTGTTTGCACCTGCGTGGCAAGGCTACGGACACCAAGGCTTTCAGCTGCAAGTGGCAAAATTTTGAATTCACCACTAAGTTGAATTCCTCCACTGGGTGATGGATTCCCATTAGCCATGTTTCGGAGCACCAACAGAAAAGTCGTAGGTTGAAGTATAAACTATCCCTTTCTTGTGCTTATATGCTCCTTGAAAGTGAAAAACTAAAAAGGGGGGTTCGAGAGGCCAAGCGTGCTCCCGAACCCGACTGCTGTAGGCTAAGGCTATTTGAGTAGGTCTTCGGGTCGAGGAAGTTTCTTGACTTGCTCCGGTTCCTTGCTGAAGTGGACTCCAGGTTCAGTTTCTAATCCCTCGGTATACAGGACTTCACCTTCAACCCTGACATCACGTTCAATGTAGATTTGACGTCCATAAAGGTTCTTTACTCGAGCCTGCTCTTCCACACGGATGGAATCACCATAGAAGGAAGCGCCCCGAGCATTTTCTTCGACTGTGATATCAGTTGCTTCAACAAAGCCAGAGACTTCGCCCCGTCGACCAATTCGGAACTGCTCAGCAATGATGTGAGTTCCCTGAATCAAACCACCGATATCGATTCGCGGAGATTCAATCTTGTCGCCCGCCCTCAAAGACCCACCAACCTCAATTTCTTTAGCAACGATAAGGTTCTTTGTAACGACCACCGAACCCCCAACATCCAGCTTTTCAGCTAGGGTGATGGAGCCTTCGCCAGAGACAGCGCCTCCAACATCAATGGATTTACCGATAGCATCCCCACCAAATTTAGCAGCCCCACCTACATCCAGATCTTCAAACGTCACTTCACCATCACTCTTGAAACTGCCTCCAACATCGATTCTAATTACCTTAGAGCCAGGTCCAACGACGACAGCCCCTCCAACATCAATCGAACCAATTTCAACAGCACCATCGGCTTTGAATGACCCACCAACATCAACCTTGCCGATTATCCCAGTGTTACATTTCGCTGCGCCACCAACTTCCAACGACTTCGAATCGATTTTCCCTTCAATTTTCACTGCCCCTCCAACTTTGATCTCTTCAACGGTGGCGTTTCCTCCGACTTTGAGGGCACCGCCAATCGAAACTTTGGTGGCTTGTAAGTCTTTGCCGACGCTTAAAGCGGCGTTTATTTCGAAGCGATTTGCTGTTGTGGATCCTGTAATTGCTAATTGGCCTCGTCGTACATTCACTGCCCGGGCTACAAGGAGGTCACCATGAATTTCTGAGCTGTTATCGCCGTGAATTTCTAAATATTCGGCTTGTAAGGAGCCCTCGAATATTACGTCGCCACGCACAGAGACACGACCATCAACGACGATAATATCACCCTTTTCAGGATGGACATGTCGGCAGTTGTTGAGTTCTAGATCACCTTTGACGTGTCCTAATTTGAGGTCGTGTTCGTTTTTGAATCGGAGTTTTTCATCCATTTTGCATGCCTCCAAGTATTCTGCTGATAGAAGCAAAGGATTCCTACTTTAAAAGGCGGACTCACATTTTGGGGTCACATAATGTTACTTTACTCACATTTTGTAAAATAGTGAAAATAGAATAGAACGATAACCTTCAGCTTTTACGACAATACACTCGTCAATTAAATCGAAGACTATTGACTAGATTATTCCCTAACTTGAGTCAAGTAATTGTTTCAACCAATCAGGAATTTTGTAATCAACAATCACCTGACATTCTCCCGTATGCCAATCAGGGTATGGCTTAATATCAATAACAGGAGTTCCATCAACTGCGTCCAATCCTTTCACCCAAAGAACATTGTTTTCATGGTTAACAAGCTCAACAAGAGTCAGACCTATGGGATTTGGACGAAGGGGAGCTCTAGTCGCTAAAAAGCCTACTAAATGTTGATTATCTGAGCAGCTCGGATGAATCCAGGAAACATCTTCTCTGATTTTCATTTCGTGTAGCCAAAAGATTATGAAAATATGTGAAAATTCCTCAATCCCTAATAGGGCGTCTGTCAAAGAGTTTTTTAGCACAACTTTAGACATGGCACTAAAATCTCTCTCATCTGACGAGAGGCGTTCTATGAATCCTATTGGTTGGAGATGAATTGATTTAAGCCAGCTCAAATGAATCACGGCAATGAGATATTATATAGCGTGAATTAAGGATTATCATTAAGGTGTCACAAAATGTGACTCAAATAACAACTTGTGAAGATGATAACTTTGTTTACCCTTCATTCGTTTGAATAGTTTAGTTGGCGTGTTCCGCAAAACAAAAATTTATAAATGTTTACTAATATTTAGTAAACATGTGGCAAAATCTTGTACGAAGGCATTAACAGGAATTCGCTACATAAAAACGAAAAACGAGGAATATACAATGGGACTTCTCTCTCCTGATGAAGAGCTAGTTTGGCAGCAGTTTCAGCAAGGACAATCAACTAGCGATATTGCAAGTGCTAGCAAAAAGGAGAGTTGGTCTGTTTCGTATGTATCCCGTGTGTTAAACCGTGCAAGAAAAAAGATTGCAAAAGTACTGCAGGAGCATGCTCGAAGTCATCGCTTGGATGTTGAGAGTTTGTTAGATTACAAGGGGCTTCTGATAGGTTTTGACTATCAGGCCAATACCCAAGTATACATCATTTTTACAATCAAAATGGGCATTATCGTTTGGTACAAACACGAATCTTACGCGGGTAAGCTTTGCCCAGAGTGTCCAAAACAACAAGAGTGTCGACAAACCCTTGATGCAATCATTGATGAATATAATATTACATTGCGATCAGATGAGAAGGAGCTCCCTATGACAAGGCAGTCCATTGCACTCTTCAATAAACTTGCTGCAAAAGAGATACCCCGGTATCAACGGAGTGTGGATTAATTGGGAAAGGAATATGAAGAGACACGGGTGATTAAGCCTCCAGGCGAAAAAATCACCAGCGGTCGGGTGTTTAAACCATCAAAGGCTCTGCGGAATAAGATGTGGCTTCAACAGGTTATTTTAGCTCTATTCTTCTACGTACTGTTCTTAATTTTTGTCGGGGGGATTGGCACAATTATTGGTCTTGATGATCCAAGTGCATTCCTTTGGCTTATAACCTGGTGGATGCCGATGAACATTGGAATGTGGATCTTTAACCTAATTTGGCTGATTCCAGCCTGGATTTTAACGCCCATCTATGTTGGAAGAATTGAATATTCGGTGATTGCGGAGTCAGGTGAAACTATGCCAGAGGTGTATGTCCGGAAAGGGATTATTAGCATAACACGAAAGCACGTGCCTTTCCGAACTATCACTAACATTAGCACCACTGCAGGACCCTTCGACAGGCTATTCGGTATTGGTAATATCAATATAGAAACTGCCGGATATTCTGGGCAAAAATCAGGTCCTGAAGAAAAATTAGAGGGTTTTGAATTTTTTGAGGAATTACGTGACTTCATTCTTCAAGAGTTACGGAAGTTCCGAGCACCCTATACGATCGGTACTGAAGTTCTAAGGCGCCGAGAGGAACAAGTACCAAAACTCCCCGACACGTTGGATGATGAGATTCTTCTAACCCTTCGGGAAATGCGTGAGATCCTCTCGGAAATTGCCCGAAAACTCGAAAAAAGCTAAACGTGGCTAAGCCTGAACATGAGGAAGAGTCTACTCTTCCTCCCCTTCTTCTTTTTATTGCCTTCTCTCTAGCGACATGTAAAACCAATAAATATTTTTCAGCTGATAAGTAGATAGACGGCATCCAAAAACACCCTAAGTGGCGTTACAACGCAAGATGGTTTTAGGCAGTTCATTCACAGAAGAAGAGCGCCCCCTTTTTTCATAATGTGAGTAATTCTCTATTTTGGGGTCACTTGATATGACTACATTCATTAAATAAGAATAATTGACGATATAGTGAAAATTCCTAAATACAAGGTTTAGGCAGAGTTCTCTTAGTATCCTTGGAGGTCTTTTTGGTGAGAAAACCTTTCAAGCTAGGAATAACCTTACTAATAGCGATAGGGATTGTGGGTGGCTTCACGGCTATAATATATTCGATGCCCATTGTAATCTTGACTCCAACTCAGTTTGAACTTTATGGCCTTCCAGGTATTGAATGGACCTATGAGGTGAATGTTCCTTGGCCATACTCACAAATGCGTGCGATTGTTGAAATTTCAGATCTGGTTTGCCTCGATGTACCCGCAGCATTAACAGGAATTGAAATAGGAACCTCGGAACAGCAGATTGCGTTTTTTCCCTTTTCTGAACCTGGCCTGTATGACACTGGGTGGATTGACCTAGTGGGTGCGTGTAATGTAACTCTATGGGTATACGGCAACGTCTATGCCATAAGCTACATTGAAGGCGAAATTGTTGTTATGGCTCGTACAATCATCAATATTATAGTCTCTGGAGAATTCCTGGTGATTGGAGACAACTTTCCTCAGCAATTCAGGTATTGTTGCTAACCTACAGCAATTTTTCATTAATATCAACTCCTTTTTTTCTCCACCTCTCCAAGTACGAGTCCCATCACTATCCGACCCAAAAAACGGTAATCTGGGACTTAAGGTCTGTCCTATCATATAGCCATACAAAAATCGGTATTTTGAGACTCACAATATGTGAGTAATTCTCCATTTTGGATTCACATAATGTAACTAAACTGACTTTGTTTGAAAACGAGTGTTTAAACTTAAAATAGGCGAATTATGAGAGTAATTGGTGAGTTTGGAGTCAGATGATGCGACTATCTTCATTTTTTATATTCATACTCGACAAATAGTGGATTGTGCGTAACTAATGGTATCTAGGAGAAAACTTTCTTCATGGGTGAAGCAATTCATTTTACAAATCACGAAAGAATGGGATTGGCCAGTAACCTTTTCGTTTGATACCCCAGAGGAACATCAGACTTGTTATCGGATTTTTCTTTCCCTTAATAGACTTCAGCTTTCGGTAGTGGTACTTTTTGATAAACATAAGGCTGAAGAAGGAGATATTGCGGAACTGAGAGATAAGATCAACCGGGGATTAATACTGTTAAAAGAACTAGCTGAGGAAAGAGTCGTTGTGTGAAGTCTCTGAGATGTTATTATCTTTTCAGGCTGATGAAATTGCTAGCCAATGGTTGTGTTGTTGAGTTCAATCAAATGATAACAAGTAGTGGGCAATCATGATTCCAGCATATACACCTGTCCCAACTGCGGTAGCAACTGTTTGGGTGATAGGTAGGATGTCTCCTGCAGCCCAGACCCCTTTGATATTTGTAGTTCCCTTGTGATCAGTGATGATATTACCTTGCGTATCCACATCAACACCCATTCGTTTCGCAAGCTCACTCCGTGGAACAGCAACCCATGCAACGAAGAAGATATTGCATTCAAGGGTTCGATCATCAGCGGTGATAAGCTGCTGTCGTTTTCCAGGTTCTAGTATGTTAATTTCTTTAATGAGTCCATGGGTCCATTCGAAACCCGACTTATTCAGAATTGTTTCAGAGTCCTTGGTGTAAGGGGCGTAGGCATCTTCGGTCATGAAAATTCGAATGCGCGTTGCAAAGGGTTTGATGCACCGAGCCACGTGCAGTGCGCTATTGGCTGTCCCAGCATTGACGATGATGACGTCTTTCCCGGTAGCTTGTGGACTATCACAATCTGGACAGTAATAGCTCGTGTGATTTTTTCCCGCAAACGGAAGCCACTTTTTCCAATCACCGTCGACCTTAGGATGTTTGCGAGCAATCCCCGTTGCCAAGACCAAGGTTTTCGCGGTGACCGTTGTAAGCGTCTCTTGGGCAGATTTGACGTCAATAAGAAAATTTGGCGTCTGCCCCGTGATGCCGATCACATTACCAAAAAAGGTTTCAACGTTATACTCACGTAATTCTCTCCTCATCTTTTGAAGGATTTTTGTGGGGGCAACGAGGGGTTTCACACCAGGATAATTATGGATTGGAGTATTCGCAAATTGCATCGGTGTTGTCTTTCGGTCGATGATTAAGACTCTCCGCTGATGAAACCCCAAATGCATTGCGGCGGCGATTCCTGCAGGACCACCGCCAACAACTACAGTGTCATATACACTTGAATTGATTCCCATCGCTAAACCTCATTTCACTTTGGAATTCCCTTCATATTGCGATAACACTAAAACGGTGTGACGGGTTCGGGCATGGGCATGCCGACAAAGCCAATCATACGCTTATACATTTCCAGGTACTGTCGTCCCCGGACTGTGACCCGAAATAACCTCCGATTTTTTTCTTCAATGGCTTCGACAAGGCCCCGCTCTTCAAGAAACACCAGGGTGGTCTTTGCCCGATCCACGGGCAGATTCGTTGAGCGAGCTGCCCGGGTTAGGGGGCAATAGCCATGAATTATGATGATGCGGAGTAGCATGGCATAGATGTCGTAACGTGTCCGTTTGTAAATGGAACTGTCCTGGGTCACTTTCAACACCTTTGATAACTGCAACCTATAGGTAAACTGGCTCATTAGACGATAGCAGAAACTTGCCGCCTATTGAGAACCCACGATACTAACCGGGGTCTGGTCTTTTAAAGAACCCCTCCATTACGAAAACACATCCTCCGTGCACCTTCAAAGCCTTAACTCGAAAAGGTTTTTCTACCGTTACACGAACAGTGACGAAACCACTATAACCAATCTGAGGCTACACCAATGGGAAAACGAATAGAAGAAATTACCAGCCTGCTTGATGAACTTGAAGTCAGATACGAACTCAAAGACGAAACCGTCGTCGCCCTCTGGAAAACCGACAAATGGGAAAATCTTGTTATTAATTTCATTTTTAGCCCTAATGATGTCTGGCTCACCATTGTGGGCTGGCAGAAATTTCCCAAGCTCTCTGCTAAGGACACGACTGCATTCTACGCGAAGTTGCTCCAGGAGGCGTGGTCTTGGAATGGCATTAAATTCTGTTTGGACCCTGATGGAGACTTGGCTGTTGTGGTAGAGACTGCTGATACGGATCTTACGGCAGAAGAGTTATCCCGATACATTCGCCAAGTACTGAATGCGGCAGATGAGATGCACGGTTGGGTGCCTGCGAAGACCTGGGAAGGGTGAATTAATTCATCGATCTTTCGCATCTTGCCGGCGGTCTAGCTTGACGCCGAGGATTTTAAGGACATCAGCGACTTTAACCAAGGTGTTGACGCAGCCATCACGGAAAAGTAGAATCGCACGGCCAATGATTCCAAGTTTCTTCAGAAGGAGTCCACCCAGCAAGGCTTCTTTTTCACAGGCGATGCCAAGGATGGCGTGGGGTTGACTGAAGTCGATGATTTTTTGAGCCATACTGCCGCCTGGTAGGATGTAGACACCTTTATACCCAAGTTTGTCTGCGGCTTTGGAAATCTGATTTACCTGGCATTCAGGGTTGCAGTGCTGGCAGATGTAGCCATATTCGCCCAGGGGGGCTTTGCAGTCAGATTCGCGGAGACATTGTGGGACAAGCACGATCCGCTCCTCAATGGGCGTTTTCTGAAATTCATCATGGTTATCTTGATTCATTTTTCGAATATATGCTTGGATGACCTCTTTCTCAGAACAGCTGTTCTTTTTCGCTTCGGCTTTGATGCGGTTTAATACTTCTATTTCGAGCAAGGATTCAGCCATATAAAGGAACTCCAAGCGGAGTGAAAGGTGTTGGGATATTGTACTCACTAGTGACATACCATTTATATCTATCAGTAATGTCAGAGATGCGTCTTCAAGAAAGTGACTTAACATGGACAAAGAAAACCTTGGCACACTTTTCATCCTCATTGGTCTCTTTGTCTATGGTATTCATCCGGTCGTCATCGAGTTTGGCGGATTATTGGTAGCCCCACTTGTGTTTGCCTCCATAGCAGCACTTGGCGCTGGCCTTACAGCATTCATCATCAGGCGAAAATCAACGCCGAAGATTAGCCAGGGCATCTCAGCATCAGATAAACGTCGTCTTATGATGGCTGGAGTTTTAGGGACCTTTTTAGCCTTTACCTGTCTGTTTATCGGAGTACAACTTTCCAGTTCGAATAATGCGGCCATTATTTTACGATCTGAATTGGTATTCGCCTTAACCTTTGGATATTTCTTTTTGAATGAAACAATCTCAAAGCGGCAATTAGCTTGGATGACGCTCATGTTTTTTGGTGTCTTACTTGTCGTAGTGACAAACCAATTGACAGCACTTGGAATCGGTGACATACTCCTCCTGATTACACCAATGGCATGGGCTGCAGGACATACCTTTGCCAAACCAGTATTACAACGGGTATCTTCGTGGACGGCTGTAGCATATCGCAACCTTGTTGGGGGGGCATTGCTTCTCCTCCTGGCGGTTAGTGGAATATTGCTAGGAGACCTCATTCTTTTTACGTCCAACTTCTCGGTGGTTGTGGTGATAATCATAATTGAAGCAATCGTGATTCTCCTTGCCCATAGTCTATGGTATGAAGGTATCAGTCGTATAAACCTGGGGAAAGCTACAGCACTAATCGCTCCAGCACCGCTGGTTACATTTACTCTTTATGCTATTGTTTTCAAGATTCCTCCCACACCTTGGCAACTTGCGGGTGCTGCAATTGTCATGGGTGCAACTATATTATTAGCCCGAGAAGTAAGCCTTGTACGAGACTCAGAGTCGCTAGAACTTCGTTAACCTGCAGTCTATATGCGAATCCGTCCTAGACAATCAAATCTATAAAGACGAGGGCTTGAAAGGTCTGACCGAGGTAATTATAATGGCGGATAAAAGCAAATCCTTTCCTCTCGAATCACTACTATCGGCGCGCCGGATATTGTCCCCTCAGCTCGTTGATGGGAGAATCTATTTCATCAGCGATATGAGTGGATTGTATAGCCTGTTCGTTATGGATAAGCAGGGTAGTATCCCGGAACCACTCCTTCCACGGGGTTTAGCCCTTCAAAATCCCCACCTAATGGCTGGTTACAATTACCGGGTAATCCCATCACTCAAGAAAATTTTAGTCATGGTGGATAAAGATGGTGATGAAAACTATCAGCCTTGTTTCATCCCGCTTTCTGGAGGGGTTCCTAAACCCATATTCGGTGATCGATATGCAGGGCAACAATTAATGCTCATTGAATTTGATAGGAGAACAGCCACGGTTTATTTTACAATTGATGATCGAAAAACCCCTGACATGGAAACAATCAAGGTGGATCTTGAGACTCTGGATATCACATCATTAGGAACAAGCATTTATGGGAACTATTGCGTGGGCTATAATCAGAATCACGACCAAGTCCTCCTCGGAGACACCTACACGGCAAATGACGATGTATTATATATCTTCAAGAAGGGTGACAAACAACGATCCCTTTTACTCGGAACTCCCATAGAGGATCGAGAGAAGGGAAAGGAGTATCCACTGCTAGGATTAGGGCGCTGTTATTTTATCCGAGACGATTTAGCACTCATCTTCAAGACGACTCTTCACGATGATAAAGGTGGTATTGGATTCCTCGATTTGTCAGATCCTAAGAAGGTTCATCCGGTGAAAGTCACTGGGATACAGCATAAAGGCTTGGGCCAACTGGATTGGATGAGACAAATCCAAGGCAGCCGGTACATAATTGGATTCAACATTGATGGTTGCAGCTGGGTATATCAAGCCGAATTAGATGAAACACCTACGGCGCCGCAATTCCACCTTAAAGAAGTTCTCATCGGGAAGCCACCATTGGATGGTGGTGTTGATTTAGGCATTGATGAAGCAATATCTGACGAAAAGGAAAGTCCTGCAGTAGAGTATGTTGCTACATTTACAACGGCCACATCCCCTTCCCAGATTTTTCTCATAACCCCTTCTTCAAAAACTGAGTGGGTTAAACGACTTTCGAATGAACGTATTCTTGGTATTGACCAAAACTATCTCGCCCCTGGAGAAGATGCCAGTTTCAAAAGTTTCGATGGCTTACAGATTTCAGCACGATTATACCTGCCCTCCAAGGAACTGGGATACAAGAAACCGTATCCATTGATTCTCTATGTCCATGGAGGTCCCCAAAGTCAAGAGCGCCCAGATTACACATGGTTTTCCATGCCCCTTATTCAGTATTTCACATTAAATGGATTTGCAGTATTTGTGCCCAACGTCCGTGGTAGTACAGGATACGGACAATCTTACATGAAACTTGTTGACCGGGATTGGGGAGGCGGTGACGCAAAGGATCATATCGAAGGATTGAAGTTCCTTGAGAAGGATCAACGTATTGATTCGAGCCGTCGAGCTGTCGTGGGTCGTAGTTATGGTGGCTATATGACTCTATGGCTGTCTGCAAACTATTCAGAATATTGGAAAGCGTCCTGTGATATGTTTGGACCGTATAACCTCTTTACTTTCATTGAGCGTTTACCTGAAACTTGGCGAACTTGGTTCTATCATGCTGTAGGACACCCAGACACCGACAAAGAATTTCTAACCGAGCGATCACCTGCAACCCACTTCAGCAACGTCAAAGCGCCAATGCTAATCATTCAAGGACGTAATGACCCCCGGGTTGTCGAAGCAGAATCCGCTGATGTCGCTAAGCAACTCCGTAAACAGGGAGTCGAAGTTGAATACCTTGTGTTTGAGAATGAAGGCCACGGCTTCACGAAGGTGGAGAACTTGATGAAGGCGTATCGGGCGATTGTGGCTTTCTTCAAGAAACATCTAATGCAATAACTAGTATGTGACCATCGAGTCGATACCCCTATAATCTTTCGACAATCACCGACTTTCCTGTTTCTTCAACGGCAAGGTTTATATCAGAATGTATTGGCACACGGCTATCAGACGTGTTCCAACGCAATCTCTTCCCTGGAAACCTACGCAACAGAATTTATGCGACATTTGATGCAGAGTTGACATTCCATGGTGCTATTTGACCCCGTAAGTGTGCTGATTGCCATCCTTGTGATGGGGACCTTGGCAGTAATAGCTTACAGGGGGCGCATTGTGACTAAGTCAGGACTTGTTGCAGCCTTTTTCTTGGGCATCACAGTGTGGTTACTCACCTCGTGGACCTGGTTTTTAATTCTGCTAATCTTCTTCGTGGTAACCGCCCAATTTACTCATTACAAATACAAGATTAAACATCAGCATGGTGCGGCACAAGAAAAGGGCGGGGCTAGGGATTGGTCCCATGTTTTGGCGAACGGAGGTTTGCCACTCAGTATTGTGCTCTTTGCGGTTTCGCTGATTTTTTTCTTTGGGCAAAGCAATGCGTATGGACGGATTGATGTCGGTGTTGGTCATATGGTGGTCCCCGCATCGTTAGTGATTGCAGTGGCCTTTGTAGCGTTTTTAGGTGCAGTGGCTACCGCCACAGCAGACACACTAGCTACAGAAATTGGATTACTCAATCCACAACCTCCACGTCTGATTACCAACCTCCGCATGGTGGTTCCTCCAGGAACCTCAGGTGGAATCTCTGTGGCCGGTGAGCTTGCCACACTTCTTGGCACCTTGCTCATTGGCGGGATTGCTGCCCTCCTCGTAGCACCATTCTGGATTAATTGGTTTGGAACCATGTTGATGCCTGAACTAGCAGGAATTGCTCCGGTCACCTATGTTTTAGTCGCAATGCTAGGCGGAATCGTTGGCTGTACGGTTGACAGTGTTTTAGGAGCTACAATTCAGGGACATTGGGCCTGTGGTGTATGCGGTAAGCAAACCGAAAAGAAAGTTCATTGTGGAGAAAATGCCACTTATCTTCGTGGTAGCCATTTCTTGGACAATCACATGGTCAACATGGTGTCTTGTTTAATCGGCGCTCTCGTGGCTATTGGTCTATATTTATTCCTACTAAGCATGAGCTTGGCTTAATTCTGAAACCCCCTTCGAGAGTTAAAAGAAGAAGAAACCTGCTATTAGTGGAGCCATTATACCGAGGGATGGATGACTAAAGAAGACGGATTCGGTCCAGGTCATCAACTTGAAGTTTTCCAACACGCCCTGCGGTATACAAGACTTGTTCAAGTTCTTTTTGGTCAACATCCAAGGTGAAGTTTTTCTTTAGACCAGCAAGGATGTCTCTTAGACTTAGTGTCCGATCTTTGTCATTATCAAAGAGTTTGATTGTGAGGTTACGAAGATCTTCGAATCGATTCCAGAACCAGATAAACCAGATCCATTCTGATTCCTTCACCGTATAGTAATCTGGCTCATATTCTGAAACCGTCAAATAGAGCATTACTGCGGTTTTTGCTTCCTTCGCTCCGATCCCGTTGATGTACTTGAGAGTTTGGATTGCAGATCGTCCAGTATCTACGATGTCATCAATGATCAAGACACTTTTTCCCTTGACGGGTAACGGGGACCGAACGGGAATGGTAGCATCTTCTTGATGTTCAGCGGTGGTATCGAGCCAGTGTTCAACTTTAAGGGCATAGAGGTTTGAGTTGCCCATGAAGTCGGACATCAGGCGTCCGGGTACAAAGCCACTTCTCGCTATGGCTAAGAGGAGATCGGGTTCGTATCCAGATTCAGTGACTTTGAAGGCCAACTGTTTCGACATATCATAGATTTCTTGAAAGTCGACGAACTGGCATTTGATTGGCTCAACCATACAAGACAGCTCCTAGATTGTAAGCACCTGCCCACAAGGTGGCACTTCCATAAAAGTGTCTAGCCCCATCAGCGCTCTACGAAATGTTTGAGCGCATATAGAGCACGGAGAGTGATCCATTTTGAAGGCTTCCCCTTTTGTTCGATATCGTGCCAGAATTTACCATTGAAAGTGGTCTTCAGTAACCATTTGCCGTCAGCTTGTTGGGCATCAATGACAACCTTGATTGAATCTGTTATTCGGGAGTCTTTAACTTTAAGTCGAGTCAGGGTCCCAAGGACATCCAAGATGTCTGAGTTATAGAAGAGGGGAAAGCCAAAACGTTTCCACCCAGCCTTTTCTTTTCGACTGCCATCCGGGTTGCGAAGATACTTATAAATTTGATTTTCTAAAATGACATCTACTACTCCATCAATGATTCGGTTAATGTCCTTTGAACGATGGTGTTGGGGGAAAACCGAGAATGCTTTGAGCACTTTGCAGAGTCCCATGAAGCAGGTTTGGGGGAAGACTCCATCGGGATTGATGGGGTAAGCACGGCATTTCCATCCACCCTCTTCCGCAGTATAATGGTCAACTAAGAATTGGATGGTTTTCTGGGTGCGTGGATCTTCAAGGAAATCAAAGCGAGCAAGATAGTAGAGGATGTTCGCGTCAAGGCAGCAGGTATCGGAGATTGTGCTATCATATCCACGAGCAGTTTTGGGCAGGACGGTATTGAAATGGCCTGAATTGAGTTGGAATTTGAACAGATGCTCAACTGCTTTCTCGATTTCAGGGATTCGCGAAAGACCTAACTCCGCCAGGATTAGAAGGACATGGGTTGTGGCCTTGTATTTGCTGGCATAGATAGAGTTCTCCTTTTCCCAATACCCTTTTGAGGTTTGGGCACCCAGATAGGCCTTCACAATGGGTGATTCCTGGATAGCCTCTCGGGCCGCTAGCACGTCGAAATCAGTTGGTGGTTTCCCCAGGAGAAGTTGAAGTGCCCAGTATCGAATGCTAGGATTGGAAGACTCGAACAGCCATTCCAATACCTCAGGACGAGCAAGAGTTTGATATTCCATAAATTAGAGTAGAAGGTATGGCATAAAAAGTTTAGAGGTGGCTGTTAGCCATTGAAGTCCTGGCAGTCTAGAGGATTAAACGGCACCTTCGAGGGTTTTCCCACACCCACACTTGTCTTGCTTAGTGGACATGCTGGGAATTACGTCTGTGAGTAATTGCTTGACTTTGCCAAGGTTTTCAGCCATGGTTTTTTGGACTTCTTCATGGCTGACGGGTTTCTCGGCATACACATCATAGTCGGTAATCATCGATACATTCGTGAAGCACAGCTGGGCTTCCCGGGCTAGATATACTTCAGGATGGAGGGTCATGCCTATGATGTCAAACCCCTGTGCACGATAGAAGTGGGATTCCGCGATGGTAGAAAATTGGGGTCCCTCGATGGTAATAATAGTACCTTTGTAATGATGGGGGAGTTTGAGCGCTTTAGCCCTGTCTGCTATGAATTTAGACAAATCGGGGCAGAAAGGATGAGCCATGGAGACATGGGCTACAACCCCTTCTTCAAAGAAGGTTCGTGGGCGACTCCGCGTCCAATCAAAGGCTTGATCGGGAATAAAGAGAACACCCGGTTTGATTTCATCTCTGAGGCTTCCGACGGCCGAGATGGTGATAAGTCGTGTCACCCCCATAGTTTTGAGGGCCCAAATGTTAGCCCTATAATTCACTAGGTGTGGTGGATAAATATGATCTCGACCATGCCGGGGGATGAAAGCCACACGTTGCTTTCCTAAAGAACCTACCATGATTTTATCAGAGGGAGCACCAAACGGCGTGTAAATCTTGTATTCTTTGATATTGGTGAATACTTCGGGGTCATACACACCCGTTCCGCCAATCATGCCGATCGAAACTTTTTCAGGAGGTTTAACGAGCATTTCTCGCACTTCTCATAAGTGAATTAGGGAGATTCAGAAAAAGGGATAGTGAATACTACTCTTAAGTCTGTATGGTTGGGTGTGTTCGTTTTTTCTCCTTAGGAAAATATGAAAGGACTACCGATTGATTGGACGAGGATAAGCAAGAACATGAGGAGGCTTAGAATTCCAATTGAGATCGGGATATCGAACCGGTTGACTCTTCCAATTGGAACGAAGAAAGATGTGGTTTTTTTGTAGTCGGTGTAGTGTTCACCAAATGTCTTCAAAAGGTGAGATTCTTCAATCAGGGCTAGGGCCACATAGATACCCAGTTGAATGAACCATATAGCTACAGTTGCTTCCTTGGAGAGCCAACCGATGCCAAACGTGTTGGATAGCCACCAGTAACTAAATAAGGTAAGGCCCAAGGTGACTAGAAGAAATCCGGTGTATTGCGGATGGCGGATGAACCGGTAGGGTCCTGTGGTAATCAATCCATCCTTTTTATGGCGTAGAAGGTAGATGACCGAATAAATTGTCAGTAAAAGCCCAGCAGATGTTATTAGATTGGCAACAAGAACGCTAATCGACATGAGATTCATGGTAATGAATTCGGTAACCATTCCAACAATGTTGATTGGAAACTGTGTGAAAAGAATAGCAAGAACAGCTAATAGAGGCAGTGTCATCAATCCGGTATAGATACCGAGTGTTGGAATCTGCTGAACGAGTGGAACTAGGTATCCACTTATCCGGAGTAAAGTTTCCCTAATCTTTTGACGTATGGTCATTTTGTAATCTCCTTTGTGATCCTTCACAAGGATTAGTGTAAGACAGGTTCAAAAAACTACATTTTAGAACAGTCATCGAGTTAAAAAAGGGGAGAAGAGGAGCCAACCAGCCTATTAATGAATAAGTTATGAAAAAAGAGCAGTAGACCTCAAACCATCTGAAACAGGAGGGCTAATTTCCTTGAGTCAAGAACCCGATCAAGAACGCCGCCGTGCGTTTGACTTAGAGTCGGAACTCCGCGGTCGGACCCTCCGGGTGTACTTCGAGCTTTTATCTGCCAAAGAGCCGATGGGACCACGGGAACTACAACGGAAACTGGACTTATCCTCCCCCAGTCTGGCCGCGTATCATCTAGACAAGTTAGTAGAATTGGGACTAGTTCGCCGAGAGCGAGGAGAGTATGAAGTGGAAGAGGTGGTCCAAGTCGGAGTACTAAAGCAATTCATTTGGGTTGGACGCCGGGCATTACCACGTCACCTATTCTATGCTGCTTTCTTCACGACGGCACTCATCATCTACCTTCTCGTATATCCGCAGCCGCTCACCTTCGCGAGTCTTGCTGCCTGGCTTTTTGGAGGCGCGGCATCGGCTCTGTTTTGGTTTGAGACCTGGCGAGCGTACAAGAATCTACCATGAGAGGTGTTCTAAACCGTAGTCTAATATTGAATCCACTCAATAGGAAAGGTGAATTATGGTGTCGAAAGGAACAGTAAAGCAGCGATATCGGCGACAAATCCTGTATCTGCTAGCCGGCATAGCAATTGGAATAACGGTGATGATTCTTCCGTTCCTAGTCCATTATATGATGGGAGCCGCATCCCCATTTATCCAGGGCCTAACGGATCCGCAAATCCTTTCATCTCAAACAATCGTCTCGCCACTTGATGCAGCAGTTGAGTTCGCCTGGCTTATACTCCCTGCAATCGTTGTTATTCTTTTGATATTTTGGATTTCAGGTCGGCGAATCCGATGGAAAGGTTATGATGAAGCGGTGAAATACAGCCGCCGATAAGAGCCGAATAATTAAAGAGCATTATTTCATTCTGAGCATACCCAGTGAGGACGCTATCCATGCAAATGACCGCAACAGAACTTCGCAGACGCTACTTGAAGTTCTTTCAAGAAAGAGGTCATGCTGTCATCCCCTCGGCATCTCTCATTCCTCAGCTAGACCCCACCGTCCTCTTTCAAAGCGCCGGTATGCAGCCTTTGGTCCCATATTTACTTGGCCAACCTCATCCTGAAGGCAAACGGCTAGTAAACGTCCAGAAATGCATTAGAACTGATGATATCGACGAAGTAGGTGATACATTTCATCTGACCTTCTTCGAGATGCTAGGCAACTGGTCCTTAGGTGACTATTGGAAACAAGAAGCCATCAACATGGCAATGGAATTTCTCCTTGATCCCAAAATTGGCCTAGGGTTAGAAAAACAAGTCTTACACTTCACAGTGTTCGAAGGAGACAAACAGGTGCCACCAGATAAAGAAGCAGCACGTGCCTGGGAGGCACTGGGAATTCCCTCTGATCACATCCATTATTTGCCTTACAAGGATAACTGGTGGGCTCTCGGTGACACTGGCCCACAGGGACCGGATACAGAGATTTTCGTTGATACTAATACCCCAAGATGTTCAGCGGAGTGTCGTCCAGGTTGTGGATGTGGAAAGTTTGTTGAGATTTGGAACCTCGTGTTCATGTCCTATAATCGTGGGGAGGATGGATCGCTGACACCGTTGAAGAAAAAGAATATCGACACGGGAATGGGATTAGAACGAGCGCTCCAAGTTCTGAACAGGCTGCCGAGTGTCTACGAGACTGATGTTTTTAAGCCCATTGTGGAGAAAATCCATGAGATTGCCAAAATCAAAGAACCAACCAAAGACCAACTCCGATCAATTCGAATTATCGCCGATCATGTTCGATCTGCCATAATGGCGCTTGCAGATGATCAGGGCTTAGTACCTTCTAATTTAGAAAGGGGGTACGTGATACGACGGTTATTACGCATCGCAATTCGGCAAGGACTTCAACTTGGAATTGACCGATTCTTCTTGGGTGAATTAGGTCCCCCGGTTCTTGTGGTCCTTGGGAAGGAATACGATGAACTTCTTCGAAACAAAGACCATGTGTTGTCCGAGATTGAAAAAGAAGAGAAACGATTTCGTAATACCGTTCGTCGTGGGCTCCGAATAGCCGAAAAAACGCTCGCTGAGAAAGGCGAGTTAACTGGCAAAGATGCATTCATGCTCTTTGCCACCTACGGTTTCCCCATTGAGATGACAGTACAAATTGCAGAAGAAAATGGTCAAAAGATCAATCTAACAGAGTTTAGAAAGGAGTTTGAACGGCATCAGCAAATCTCGCGTGAGGCCACTCAACAGAAATTCACCAGCGGGCTAGCCGACCATTCGGAGGAAGTAATACGCCTTCATACTGCGACCCATTTACTCCACGCCGCGCTTCGCAAGTTTATCGGGTCAGATGTTCATCAAAAGGGGAGTAATATTACTAAACAACGGCTACGCCTGGATGTCCAGTTGAACCGGAAACTAACAGCCAAAGAGCTTTCAGAGGTTGAAAAATGGGTTAATGATATCATCCAACGTGATTTGGCGATCACGTTTGAAACGATGTCGCCGGAAGAGGCTAAAAAGCAGGGGGCTTTAGGGTTCTTTGGTGAAAAATACGGGGATCAAGTCAAAGTCTATTCGGTTGGAGACGTGTCTAAAGAGATCTGCAGTGGACCCCATGTGAGCCGTACAGGGATTCTTGGAAAGTTTCGGATTTCACGGCAAAAACGCATTGGTGCTGACACTCTGCGATTACGAGGAGTTTTAGAACCTGCCAACTAGCTGATTGTTGAGGGTTCAAGGTTAGATAAGGTTGTTAAAGAAAATTAGAGGTCAGTTCCGTCCTTCTTTAAAGGAAGTGGCATGAGATACATCTGGGAGATGAACTGCTTTCCACCACAAGCGCAGGTGCCTTCCTTTTTGAAGATGTAATCATCTTTTTCCCAGACCCGTTCGCTAGTCCGGTTGCATTCTTCGCACCGCAGTTGGACGACGACCCCGATCTTCTTGTATTCGATGATATAGCGGTTCAAACGGGCATTGATGGATCCTGTGACGCCATAAATGACCATGGATAAAGCAAAGGTTATGAACATCACGTAGTAAAACCATTCAGGTAGAAATAATGAGGTTCCCCAGAAAATTGGGAGGAAGTAGCTGTACACTAGGATGCCTAATTGGATCATCAGAATAGTGAGAATGGTAGTTGAAAGATATCCCATGAATCGGCTGGTCCGTGCATAGGATTTTATTCGCTCTACCAGTCTGCGAAGCTGCGCAATGGTGGGTTTCGGCTCGCGCCAAGATTCTACCGTCATTGTCGTCGGTGTGGCGTAGTACCAATGGCTTTTAAGGCTTTTGAAGCTGCACCTCATAAGAGAGGAGGTATATTTCACGTCACCATCGGATTGGAACGCTGCACTGCAAAAATCACCTGTGCTTGCCGTGGATGCAGTCATTCAGCTAGCCAAAAAAGGTGTTGTGTTCGTTCGTCGCCGATTTCCGCCTTTCCAAAAATATTGGGCGCTACCAGGAGGAAAAGTGGAAATCGGTGAAACTGTTGAGGAAGCCCTAGTTCGGGAGGTCAAAGAGGAAACTGGACTTGTGGTAGTACCTAGTGGGTTAATAGGCGTGTTTTCGGATCCAACCCGTGATCCCCGGGGACATGTTGTGAGTATTGCCTTCAATGCGCGAGTGGTGGGTGGTTCAATGGAACCAAGTAGTGATGCTTTGGAAGTCAAGGTCTTTGTGAAAATGCCGAAGCAAGTTGCCTTCGATCATCGAGAAATCCTCAAAGCGTCTAAAGCCCTTTAAAGTGGAGCGGACCGCAAAACTCGTTTAGTTGGTGAATAGGACTCAACAAAGTTTATATGTAAGCCTATTACAACCTAATTTGCAGTACCCCATGCTGCAGATGACGGGGTGTAGCAAGAATGTCAGGCTCAGACAAGGAAGCCATTTTGATTCGTGTATCCGAATTTTTATCGAAAGCTGTCAACGACTTAGCTGATGCATTAAATACCGTTGCAAAAGAGGTCACTGAGTTTCAGAACAGCCTTAGTAAAATTCGTAGCGATTTGAAGAGTGCCCAAATCACACCGATGACTGCTGCCAGCACACCACTTATGGAAGCAGAAACCAGTACAGGAGGCCCCTCAACTGACGCACTATTTGATTTTCTTGAAGGAGATGAGGCCGCCATCACAACTGCTGGTCCAGGTGACGATGCTGAATCTATTCTTCTCGGAGAGGGCACTATGGCCACTGCTGTAGCAACCGCAGCCCCTACCGCAATTCCTACTGGTCCTCCAACTGCTATACCACCGAAGGGTCCACCGAGTGCACCGCCAAGAGGACCCCCTAGTGCACCACCTGCTGGTCCTCCAAAGGCCCCACCTGCAGGTCCTCCGAGTGCAATGCCCGCTGTTCAACCCGCAGCTGCTGCACCCAGCGCACCGCCTGCAGGTACAACAAGTCCACCTCCTCCAGTTGCTGCTCCAGCCGCTGTTGCTGCCGCTCCAGGGATTGCTGGTTTGCGTAATGAAATGATGGCAGAAATCAAGCGAATCAAAGAAATCTTTGAGAGCTAATCTAACAGCGTTTTTTTCAGATGCTCTCACTAAATTATAGGCACCAGTGGAAACTCCATTTGTCACTACGGAGAAAGTTCTATTCTGCACTACATTGAGTGCGAGTAAAGGAAGAAAATGAGAGGAAGAGGGTTACATGGTATTTAGCTCATGTACCCTAAGTCGATAGACGCCAAATCGTGTTATTGGCTAAGATGTAGAACATCTCATCCTTGTAAATCACGAGAGCATGATGGTATTTAGCCACCGCTAGAAAGGTTTTGATCTTCGTTTCCTCGCCATCACGGTACCTCATTTCAACCGTTCCACCGACTGAGCCTTTATTGATACCGAGTTTGTCAATTGCTCGTTCATCCACAATGGGAATCTTAAGTGCCTTGGCTTCATTGTAAACAGCTTGGCGGAATGCACTGACTGCTGGTTTTGACATGGTTTCTTCTCTCCGTTATCCGAGTACGGGATAGAATTGACTTAAGGGATTTTAGCATATATAGGTTGTGTCTTGAATCTGGAAAAGAGGTTTAGTTTAAACAGCTCTCATTAAGGCAACCTAGCAAGATATTTTACGCGAGCGCGGATGAATAAAGGATCGGTGAAGGCAAAAAAGGTCGAGATCCGGGGACCCTTGCCTGTTCCAAAAAAGGCTTGATAGAGGAATTCGAAGAACGCCCGTTGTGTGTCCTTAGACATAGATCCGGTGAGTTTTCGCATGGTAGCGGTGATAGCCTCTTCTGTCCACTCGTCAGGATTTAAGGAGGCATGGAGCTGTTGAAAAACGGGTCGGAGCTCATCTGGTATGCTTTCGCGAAGTCCATCAGGAGGAGTGGAAAGAGTGATGATACGATACGAATCAGGCGCAAAGGAAGTGACCCAAGTTCGAGCGCGGTATAACCGAGTAGTAATTGAAATTCGTTGATTATCGGTAAGGCTTTTTGGAATGATACCCGTGTCCGTGAGTTTTTCGAGGGCAGCATCAGGAAGATTTTCTGTGGGGATGATTTGGGTGAGAAGCACTGCATGAAGATAGGGGATCTGCAGGGGTGGCGTTTCGGGTAGAGGATTAAGGTTAGCGAGTTCATAGCTACGTCGAATATCTGCGATTTCCAAAGGTGGGACCCGAGGCAGATCGATTTGGTAGTAGACTCTTTCCGCTCGTTCATATTGGCCGATGTAATTGGGAATGTACTCAAGTCCTAAGGTGATACGTTTCATGGATTTATTTTTCAAATAGATGTAGCGTAGAGCTTCACCAGGAGCGACAGAAATCCAAGTTTTCGGTGTAAACCCATTAAAATCTGAACTCCCCATGTCTCCTTTGTCGACTCCGTTTTCAATCAGGCCTACCCATTCGTTGGCATATGGAACTGGTGGCTTGAATTTATAGAACGTTTCAGCGATTTCTTTGGCACTATCCCGTGACCCTCCAGGAGTAGCGTGGTCTTTCCCGAAGGGTTCAAACCCCACATCGAGGATTTTCCAGAGAGCCGCCCATTCCAGCCGCCACGATAGCTTTCCATTTTCGATATTGGTTGTCCCTTCATGATGGCACTCATCGCATCGATAACTTGCGGTGTAGGCATCTAGATCAACACTAACTACCGTGGTTGTATTGATTCGATGGCACTTGTTACAAATAACGTTGATTGGAAACCAGTCTTTAGGATATGGATTTCGGACTCGATATTTGTTGATAATCTTTCGGGCTTGCTCACGATGCTGAATAGTGAAACGAATCAGCTCATGCATTTGTGGCCAAGTATAGATTTCATTGGTACTGACCACTGTGGTGCCACGGCTGAAATAATCCAGATATGGCCCGAAATCGAGCCAGTACCGATCAACCCAACTGCTTAATTTACATTGTGGGTCAGGAATATCCACCAACCGTTGGCCAACATACTTCTTAGCCTTGGCCGGATCTGGAAATTGTGCGAGTTGGGCAGCCTTTCCTTTCCATTCATCACTAGTGTACCGCACAATATAATGTTTTGACTCAAACCCTTTCTGCCGAAGTTGTTGCATAACCGTATTGGCTAACGTGATTTCTCCTCGCAACCGACCTACGTGCTGTAACCCGGAGACAGATAATCCACAACTGCAATCGATCTTTGCAGCGTCCTTCCCCCAATAGTTAATGGTCTCCTCGACTAGTGCATCAATCCAATGCTGGTATTCACGCTCTTCGGTCACCATGGACACCTAAACTACATCTCTGGTATTGAATGAGGCTATATCAACGATTCGATTTCTTTTCGGTCTTTTAATTTACAAGATTGGCCCCTACACCCTCATACAGCTGTCGAATACAATCCATAAGATGGGTCAGATTCCACTTCATTGCGGCTGAAACCAATACGGATGAAAACCCATATGTTGCATCGATAAAGTCCGCGACTTCTGCGGTTTGCTCTGAATTCATTATGTCCGTTTTGTTTAACACGATGAGAATCCGTGATTCATCGATTCCAGTTTCACGGAGGATCTCCAAAGCACTACGCATTTTCATCTGCATTAATTGGAAGGAATCGGAAACATCAACGACCAAGAGGAGCACATCAGCGCCCCGCATATCATCGAGGTTTAGCTGAAATGCAGAGATGAGCTCAGGGTCTAGATCCAAGGCAAACCCAATGGTGTCAACGAAGAACATCTCAGGATTTCCCGTCATGGACCACTTCGAGGTCAAGGTAGTAAAGGGGCGGTCACTCACCTCCTTGTCAGCGCCTGTCAATGCATTGAACAGACTGGTCTTGCCAGCATTGTAACAACCAACTAAGCACACCATTGGAACGTTTAGTTCTCGGCGTTTACGCATTCGTTGACGATGCTCCTCCCGAAACTGCGCTAGCTCCGCGGTCACCTTGGCGATTCGTTTCCGCAGCTGACGGAGCTGGGCATGATAAGCATACTCACCTGGACCTCTACCACCCAATCGAGCAGGCCGTTCGCGTATCAACCGCTCACTCTCAGTGACTTTGATGTATGGATAGCTCTTCTGTAAAGCAGCCAATTCTAACTGCAGCTGCGATACGTTATCACGGGCCGCTTTGCCAAACACCTGTAACACAATTTCATACCTGTCTAGCACTGGAACCCCGAGGGCCCGTTGTAGGTTGAACTTTTGCATTGAGGTCAACACATTATAGACCGCCACTGTTTCAATGTCTTCCATGGCCACGATCTGTGCGATCTCCTCGACTTTCCCACGTCCAAAAAGAAACCCTCCATGCAGACGCATTCGAGTTTGCAGCACCGTTTCAACCACTTCAAATCCTGCTGCTTCAACAAGACTGAGAAACTCTTCAAGCTGTAAGGGCCATTCGCTGTGATCATGAACGTTTTGCCGGAGCATGCCGATTAAAGCGCGAATCAGTACTCAGTCACCTTTCATGTACAATCTTTTTGCTGATTAACACTGAACCCTAACCTGTCATAGTATAAAAAAAAGAAGGAAAGAAGGAGCCTGAAAACGGCTCCTCTTTCTTAGAAGGGTAGAAGTGGAGCCAGGAAGAATTGAAAGAGCCAAGCGAATATCAAATAGATAATAATCGCTAGGATAGCGATAATCAGCGCCCCTAGGCATCCTGTTCCGAAGTAGTACCTAATTACCAGCAGATAGACAATGAAGATAACGATTCCTGCAGCCCAGAACCAGGGTGCGAGAACTAGTAGAAAGGCATAGTAGAGTATTGCGGAGATAATGCCACCAATAAGGGATGCAATCAGTGCTTTAACAAAGGTTGCTTCCATACCAGCTACTAATTTCGCAGCCAGCATGATGATGAACGCTAGAACGAACCAGTTGATGATGAACATCAAGACAGTTGCTAAGATTTGCATTGTGTTTTTTACCCACCCGTAGGTGTTTTGGCGCCCCCTGTTCTACATATCTTACATTTATAACTTCGGCTTCGATTCTAAAGGAATAGCATCGCGTTTAGCGCCATTTCCCGTGAAAGCCAACCAGAGCCTCTAAAATCCTGTAATCATCCATGTAAAACCATTAAGACGAAAATAGCACCGACTTAAATCATTTTTCCGCACCCTTTAACCTTCTACACAGAGCACAAACGTAACCATTATAAGGCGCCACAACGCACAGTAAGACAGCGAGAAAGGTGGCAGGACAAAAGCCCTGTCTCCAGAGGTTTACCCCGGGAACAAGCATACTTGGCTTCAACGAGGAAAAGCCGCAATGCAAGCCTAGAATTTTAAAAACCTCGATATCCCCGCTGGAAATCTGTAGCCACACCTTTCTCCCAGGCGAGTGTGCTTCCATAAGGGGCGGCGTCGAGGCGCCGAGAAGGCGCGGGGTCGAGAACGCGGCTTTGACTATATTATATTAATTTTGAGTAGATTGGATTAGGCAAGTAAACGATTTATACTGGGCGCCGCTTTTGCTTGTTTATCTTCGGAGTAGAAGAGACAGCAGGGTGTTATCCTGTAGGTTTTGGTGTTGAGTATGAATCAATCTCGTGAAGTGTTGCTGCAGAAGGCAGTGGTTGAAGATGCGGAGATCCTGACAGCAACATGTCGGAGGTCATTTGATTCAGACTTGAATTTTGGTGCTCCTGGTTCGGGTGGTCCACCAGGGTATGACTCGATTGAATGGAATACTAAGGCAATTCAGAATAAGTGGCTGCAGTATCGGAAGATTGTGTTTGGTTCAGAAGTTGTTGGCGGATTCATTGTTGGGAATCGAGGTCCAGGGTATCAGGTCTGTGAGCGAATCTGGGTCGACCCTGATTATATGAGAAAGGGGATTGGGACAAAGGCCTTCGAACTTGTCTGGGAGCAATACGTATCCGCAGATCTGTGGGTGGTAGGCACTCCTGAGTGGAATGTTAGAACGAATCCTTTCTATAAGAGTCTTGGATTTGTTCAGATAGGTACAACCCATGATTATCTAACGTGGACTGGCATCTATTATGAAAAAAGGATGTCAGATGAATTTCCACAATCTATGTCACAGATTACAGATATTCAGAACGGTCAGCAGAGAATTGTTGTTGAGGGAAAGGTGGATCATGTCTCGAGTCCACGTAAAGTGATTTCGAAAAAGACAGGTGAAGAACTCAAGGTAGTCGATACAAAACTTTCAGATGACACTGGTTCAATCAAACTCGTACTTTGGAATGAGCAGATTAGGCAAGTGAAAGAGAACACCTCTATTCGTATTGAAGAAGGGTATGTCAAAGAATTCAGAGATGAACTTCAGCTAAGTATCGGTCAATGGGGAATGATAATCACATTACTATAAACCGAATTTTTGATTGTTATAGGGCTTCATATTAAAGAATTTCACCAACATTTGAGTAGGAAAAAACGTCGAGGCGTCGGCACAGGCGAGGGATAAGGGTGGTCAAGAAATCAAATGGCTAGATAGGCAGGGTTTCATTCTTTGTCGGGAGAAGACAGGTCACTTTAGGGATTTCGCGTTTTAACTGCTCACAAAATTTTGTGGGATTTCTGTAGACCCAATGCATGGGTACAATGATTGGTAGGGGCGGGTCGAATTTCTTCAACTCTTCGATGGTCCGTTTTGAGGAAGCGGTGAAGCCTCCAAAAATGGGAACCGCAAGAACAGCTAGTTTCGCGCCTGCAAAGCCATTGAATTGTACTGCATTGCCGACATGACCGAAGGTGAAATCATCAGCTCGGATGATGACTCCGAGATTTGTTTTGCTTTTGGTTAGTCCAGGAGGTGCCTGAATGAATCGTAGATTCCAGGGGGTCTGTTGGATGAATTCGCCTTCGTGGACAACTATCGTGCGATGGGTCCACTTGGAGAATTTCTTTGCAACCTCGATGTTTCCGATTAGAAAGGCAACCGGGTTTTGCTCCATGAAGACGTTTACTCCACCAACATGATCAGGATGGTTGTGGGTGCAGTAGACGATGTCACCTTTTCGATCACCAGACTTTTTATTTTGCGGGTCGATAAGCAGAGACGAATTTTTGTATTCAAGAAGAAAGCCCGAGTTACCGAGAAAGGTAATGGTTGGTTTTGGCATTCAAGTATCCCTCAGGATATGCATATGAGCAGGTGGTAGTAATATAACCTTAGCTTCTATTTCAGGGAGTTAGATTCGGACCCTGCATCCCTTTGATTTCAAGTCTGAGATCCATTTTATAACCGCTGTAGAAATGGGCTTGAATTGATTGTGTTCTAGTCTAAGAACTGTTAGCGATTTTAATTGAGTCACAGTTGAAGGGAGGGTTGTGAGTTGATTTGAATGCAGGGAGAGTAGTTCTAGGTTTACCAACTGTCCGAGCGTGTCCGGAATCGTGGTGAGTGAGTTTTCGTGAAGAACGAGGCGTTTTAACTTGGTAAGTTTGCCAATAGAATCAGGGATGGACATGAGGTGATTGATGGAAGCGATGAAATCCCATAAATTTGTAAGGTTTCCAATGGTATCTGGTAGGGATTCTAATTGGATATTGAGAAGCCCGAGTCGTTCAAGCGATTGAAGGTTTCCAATGTTTTTGGGAAGCGAAGGAGTGAAATTCCTAGAGAGGTCGAAGCGCCGTAGTTGCGAGAGTTCACCGATGGTTTCAGGGAGTTTTGTGATTTTATTATTAAAGACATCAAGGTTTTGAAGATGCGTGAGCATGCCAATAGTACTTGGAAGAGTAGTGAGTTGGTTATCACGAAGGTATAATCGTTCAAGTTGGGTGAGTGCATGTATGCCTTCTGGGATAATAGTGAGTTGCTTGTTGTGAAGGCTAAGCCCCGTGACATGCTGGTTAGCGTGAACAAACCCTGTTCTGTAGAAGGCGATGCCACTAGGAGGAATGGGCTCTCCAATAATTTCCTCTAAATCTTGGAGGACAGCAGCTTCGGAGACATTGAGTTGAATCCCCTGATATGTTGTGGCGTCTTTTTTGTTAACCATCTTTTAGCTATCCTCCTCCCATTGGGAGGATTGGCGAATCCGTGGAAGGAACCTGCCAGTACGGTTCATGTAGCCACGGTATTGGTCGCCAAACTCAGTGATGAGCATTTGCTCCTCTTGTTTGGAAATGGGATAAAGGAGAAAGCAGACTAAGAGCCCAAAAATGGTGATAAAGAGGTTAGCAGTGATGAGTACGGTTCCTATAGTGAATAGGATGAAGACGGTATACATCGGATGGCGGATACGAGCATAGGGGCCTGTATTGACCAATTGGTGTTGGTCTTGAATTTCTAGTTCAGGTGAATAACTGCGACCCAACGTTCGGTGGGTCCAGATGAGGAGGGGGATGGCAACTACACAAGGAATCACACCAATCCACCGCACCAATGAGGGAATGGGAAGAGGAAACCACGGGAACCAAGGTGTAACGAACAGATAGAGGAGGTATGCAATTAGCATACCCAGGATGCTAATGGAGATCGCGGTATGCGCCCATGAACGGATGGGTTTCGTCTTAGGTGGCTGAACGCTATGCTCACGTTTTGCCTTCGCAGCTTTGCGGCGATAATAAATTCTGACAAAACCGAAAATGGCGTACATGAGTAAAAAGACAAGGATAAAGACTAGGTCTTCTGTCACGTTGGGCACCGCGGATTTGTAAGCAGTTGAAGTATTTGTATTTGATGATGTCTAGCCTGTTCGCATAATAATTTATGAGCCGATTTAGAAGAGCACAGTGATGAACATTAATATTGCCCAGATGCTGTCACTATCAGCTTTTGCTAATGCAGTGCTTCAGGACCACTCAGTTGATTTTAGCTTAGATCATTCTACGGCTAGGTTTTGCCGAAGTATTGAATTTGGTGAGTTAACGCCTGAAGGCGCACTAGATGATTTCCGTATTCTAGCAGAGACGCCGAATCAATGGTTTGAAGTGTTGCAGAAAAAAGGCGTTGGCCGGGTGCGACTTTTCTACGGACATTCTCCACAAATAGAGATTGCTGATAGAATTGGGGCTGCTTTTGTTGGGGGCGGAGGAGAGTGGATAATGGAAACATTGTATGCTGATTCTAGCGACTTATGGGAAGCTGGTTGGCGCATGGCTAAAGGCGGAGTCTGGAAGGTATATTATTTCATCACGGCAGGCGGTGGAGTGCCATTAACTTATCGTAATAAATCAGTGCAGAACGCGATTCAGCATCTTCAGGATATCTTAGATAAAATTGGTGGGTTTGCTCGGGAGCAACGCTTAGTGAATTGGGTAAAATGGTTTCAGTCAGCTCGAGAGAGCCTTGTGGCAGAAGACCCACTGGCTGACTCCGACCTTCTTCCACGAGGTTGCTTCTCTAAGGAGGCGCAGCAACTCATCGCTGGGTGTTTTCAAGGTTGGGTCTTTGGTGGAATGGGATCGTGGAACGATTTGGTTTTTAGGGGAAAGGACCAGGACCGGTATGTTGAGTTATCAGACCAGCTGTATGATGCCATCTGCCAATCGCTTATTATTGGTGTGAATAGCTTTCCCTGACAATATTATGGCTCTTAGCCGCTAACATAAACATAAAAACCAAGAGGAAGGCGAGTTCCACTATTGGTGCGAGATTATGACAACCGAATATCGGTTTGACGCCAAACTGGACTTGGCCATGAGCCTTATAATCTTCTCAGGAGCCGGAATAGCAGTTATTTTACCAATTATACTTATTCTCCTGAATACACTTTACACGATTCCGAATCTGGACCAGTTAGTCATTGTCTGCCAAGTAGGAGGTTGCATAATGTTAGTGATTGGATTCAGCTATTTTATTTGCCGGAAAGAAATGTGAGCCAATCGCTTCCCAGTTTTTAGATCTCAAGAGGTAGAAGATGAAATTATGAGTTACTTTGAGGATAAGTGTCTTCACCTGGAACAATGGCGCCGCCGATTAATACGAGAAGCCCGGGTAGCACTCCAGCGAAGATGAGGGCAACGATTCCTGTCAGAATGAGTTTTTCTTTGTAGTCAGTGGGTGTATGGCGCCAGCGGAACCAGTAGGTCCCAAATACAAGACCCAGGATGCCTAACACCATAAGGGGCACTCCAGGGAAAGCGACCCAGACCAAGTCTAGCGGAGTGCTAATCCCTCCCAACAAGAGTCCAATGGTAGTACCAATGCTGCTCCCCAAACCACCAAGTAGCAAGAGAATGGCAAGAATTAACTGGAAAATAGCCCCCAGCAGAATAAGCGTCGTAGCTGTCGATTCGTCCGACATAAGAAGTTAGACCTCCGAAATGGTTCAGGTAATGCGACAGTGCTCATGTGTAACTAAAAAGCCTTTATCAATTCACTGACTGGACTACAAAATCTCTCAGAAATCGTAAATACGTTTCCCGTTTTGCCAGTATAAATCCTTCAATACGTGATTGGGAAGATTCAGCCCATTGATGAAAGTGCCACCAATGGATTCAGTATCCCTGTCAGGGAACGGAAGTGGAGTGTGATGTTCACTTGTTTCCCACAGGATACGCTGTGCGAGTAATCTGGCCTTATAGGGTGACATCGACGTAGAGGTCACTTGTTTCGATGAAGCATTCAAGGTGCCATCAGTTCCAAAGAGGATTCGTTTCGAAAAGCGAATAAGAAAATTGCGCGCAGCATCTGGATCTTTACTAAGTTCTCGGGCCATCCACCGCGAGGAGGCGGTATCGACAACGATATTATCATATTTCTCAAACCATTCAGCCAGATGGGGTA
Source organism: Promethearchaeota archaeon (assembly GCA_048938295.1). Classification (GTDB taxonomy): domain Archaea; phylum Asgardarchaeota; class Hermodarchaeia; order Hermodarchaeales; family Hermodarchaeaceae; genus Hermodarchaeum. The sequence continues at coordinate 1,823 of JBHLMI010000025.1, read as the reverse complement.
GGCGATGGATCTCAGGCTGAGCTGCAAAATGAGCTAGCTGGAATTGCAAATCAGGAAAACTTTGGATCAGGGTTTCTAATTCGTTGAGGTGTTTTTCTTTGGTTCCGTAAATCTTTGCATTCGAATATGTAGACGCGTAGTACGTATCTGGGTCTGACATATGCAACAGTAGGGGAAATCCATTCGAGGCTAACAGCTCGAATATGGGTTTGTAGCGTTGGTCAGTAAGTTGAAACACCCCTTCGTAGTTCTTGAAATAGTTCCGCCAGCCGGGAGCCGCCCACATTTTCGCTAGCGAGAATCCCTCTTCCCGCATTGTTTCGATTTCAGATAACACAATCTCAACTTGGGATCCAATGACATATTGAGTAGATAGATATTTTGCGAAAACAAATGTATTTGGAAATTCTCCGTCCGTGAAATCACGGATCTTAGCACTGTGGGCTATTACTAATTGAGATTTGATACCTAGTTCCATCTGTTCCTCGATATTTTGACGAAGGTTCGTGGTTTCCCAGACATGGGTATGTGCGTCGAAAATCGGACCTGTGTATTTCCATGTATGATTACGCAAGTTTGAAATCGCCAAGGAACAATTCGAGATGGGGGGAAAAGTTTGTTGGCTTGTTCTAATCCATGAGCTTTAATGTGATTTCTACTGATTCCAACCACTCAAGGATCTTTTCTTTAATTAGGTCGCAAACTCTCGAAACAAAGAGTTGATAACCTTCTGTGAATAATTCACCTCAGTCGCCCCTCGGATTTAAGGCCAAGGGTTCGAACATCAGAACATATGAGGGCTCAAGGCTTTTTGGAGAATGTTCGATACCTTTGAGAATGACCGCCATCTTCCCCTCAGATAATTCAATGTCGGGCTGCCCTTTAAGCCGAATAAGTATCTTCCCTTTTAAGACAAAGAAGAGCTCATCGGCGTTTGAATGCTTGTGCATGGGGAACTGACCATCAAACAAGGCGAGACGGATGACCTGATCATTGATTCGGGCGATTTCTTTGGGAGCCCATGGCTGTTGCATCTGACGGACCTGTTCCCAAATATCGATAATCGGCAAGAAGCATCTCCTCAGCGAAGCGATATTGAGAAAGTGGCGTCCATTGTTTATGTTCTCTTCGGTTCTGGGCGACTACAAAAAGCAATGAAGGCACCTAATCCGCCCAGAATGATGCTGAATAACTGTATTGTCATGAAAGCCCCCAATAACGCGATAACGCCTCCATAGGGCCATCCCTTTTCGAAATAAACAACAACTGCGCCAATATACATGAAAACCAATCCGACCACTAAGATAGCATCTAAGATAATGTAGTTCCAGATTTGGAAACCCATCCATGGGGGTAGGGAGGGGATAAGGACAGAAAGTTGCAGATAAATGGCGTTTCCGATATTGACAGTGGCAAGCAGGGCACCAAAGAAGAGGAGGCCAAAGGAGATATAGGTTGAAGTAGAGCGGGATGGCGAATCAATGGAAACCGCAGTTGTAGGAACCGGTGGTAATTCATTAGGAATAGAGTTTCCGCGTTTTATCGGCGACAACAGATACTCACCTCAAACAAGAACTACTATTCTGAACTTAAATTATCGGTTCCCAGCAAACGATCAGTCATGATAACCTATATCCAGTAATCGAAATGAATTCTGAGTTTCCACTCATACCTAGAGTGTCGTCATTAGATAATACAACACCGCTGAAAGATGATTTCGTCCTATTGAGGCCCCTTGTAGTATTTGATGAGATTGGATTTCTTGAGATATGGAATGAGAATCAGTCCAATTACGATGATAATGGCAACTGCGACAGCACTGT
>JBHLMI010000024.1:0-43724 GCA_048938295.1 Promethearchaeota archaeon | reverse complement strand
CTATACAATATCCTGCGGTTGCCACACCAGAGATCTACTCTGCTCTACTAACAGCCATTTGGGGGCTTCTTCCACCTGACCGTATCCACGCAGGTATCGTTTGGTCATCTGATATCTATTATGATCAACGAGAAGGAGGGATATTGGACCGGTGGACACGTGCACGAGTTCAGTGCATAGAAATGGAATCCTCACTTCTATTCATCTTTGCCCAGACACGAGGGCTTCAAGCGGGCTCAATTCTAGCCTGTGATGGGAACCTCCACTCAGATCAGAAGGGCGAACAAGCTGATGAATCTGAACAAACGGGAGAACAAAATCCCCTACTAGTTGAAGCAGTGGCAAAGGAAATTGAGGCCGCGATAAAAGCCGTCGATGAATTATACGCAGAAGAATAAATTCCCCTTGACTGCAAGAGATACTGATAAGAAGCTTTAACAGCGTATATATTGTTAAGGGGCAATCTTTCATATACTTAAAAACACTGCCCTAATTACCCCCCCTCCCAGTGGTCAGAGCCAGCCTCCTCTCTGACCGCTAAGGCTCTCCATAGAGGCGAGTAAACCAATGGCAAGATGTCTGCTTGGACGGCATAGCTATGTGACAATGTATGCTCGACTCAAGGACGAACCTGACGGACCAATTGAAGGCGTCATGGAGGTATGCAAACATTGTGGCCATCAGAAGCCCCTTCAAGGCCTTTTACGCAAAGGTGCGAAGCTATTCAATGATAAGGGGCAATGGATCGTCACTGTTGAAAAGGCTGCCGTCATTTAGTTTTTTCTTCTCCATAAACCTTAACAAGCAAAATCACTGATTCAGTACGCTTTCAACTTCTCTGTTAAGGTGATTATGTATGAGTACCAAGTTCAAAGGTTGGTATCTCCTTCGAGTCATTTACCTTATTGTACTCCTCATTGTAATGAGCACCTATTTGGTCTTCCGTGGCCTGTTTGTTGTTCTTGGCATAGGGGATCTATTTTTGCTGCAGAGGGGCTTTCTGAGCGTTTCGATTCTTTTGTCAATATTTGCCCTTATCAACTATCTCATCGCCCGGCGATATGACCCTGCCCAATGGAAACGATATACCCTTTGGCTCCTAATAGCGATGATTCTTGGAACTCTCGGTGATTTCCTCCTCGCGGATGTATTGCCAGTTCTCATTGATACGTTCATCATTGGCGTGTTGGCCTTTGCCCTAGGTCAGGTCTTTTATTTGGTTGCTCTCCGTCAACTGTCACCACTATTAATCAATCCTAGTTCTGCAGCAACAGAATCAGGAAGGACGTCCTCTCGCCTGAATCTACGGAATCTCATAATCTGGCTAGGTTTCATCATCGTGTGTGTTGCGCTGTTCATGCTTTTCCTGTTCAATCCCGCCTTACTCGAATTAAGTATCGGGGGTCTTATCTATTTCCTGCTCTTTGCATCCGTTCTCGCGTTCGCCATAACTAAGTTCTTCGACAACTACCCACTATTGTTCAAAGCGTCACTTGTGCTGGGATTTGCCCTCTTCTATATCTCAGATGTTATTCTCGTATGGAATCGGTTCAACTTCCCATTATTCTTTGCAAGTCTGTTCATCTCGATAACCTATCTCTTGGGACAGTTCTTCGTCCAACTGACTCCCCTCTTGAAATCTGATTCCCAATAGAATAGAACGAATATAGATACAATTGATGTGAAACACTTTCAGGTCATGTAGTGGTGTAGTAACTAGTAAAGATTTATCTATTATCACCAGAGAATTCCTCTCACCAATCAGTCCTGGTGAACTAACTCATGAGTATTCACTGTCATGATATGAAAAAGGGTCAAATCTTCACTTGTAGAGATTGCGGTCTGGAACTCAAAGTCGTCGCTGAATGCACTGAATGTGCAACACCTGAAGGTGCATGTGGCTGTGAAGCACCATGTACTTTCGAATGCTGTGGAAAACCGCTCGCGCTCAAAAAATAGATGGCTTTTCGTAAGATCCTTCAGAGGGATTTTAGGGTTTGATATAAGCCCATCCCTCTGCCTGTTTCTTTACCAGCTCAACTACACCTGAGGGCACAAAAACTAACCCGTCAAGTATATCTAGTTTTTGTATTCGGTTAGCTACTAACGAGTTTTCACAAATTGCGAAATGAACCCCCTTAGCCATTAATACATTAATGAGCTCGTGCTCCATGGCTATCGAGGTTTGAAAGAGCTTCACACCGGCACCATTTACCACGCATTCAACTTCAACATTGTCTTCACCGAAATCCTGAATGAGATTTCGTATGTTCTCCAAGGTTAGTTTCAACCGGAAAGCGCTTCCTTCATCAAGATGAAAGAGGGCACGATATTTTGTCAAAGTGGTTCACCAATTCATAATTTCTAAGGTTAAATAGTCTTTATTTTATCTCAAGTAATACTGAAAACAGAAAAGCTAAGGGCGGTCTTAACACTAGTATCCATCAGGTGACCATATGGTAGTTGGCCGATTTCAAGTCATGGCTGTGCTTCAAGCGGCCCGCGCATATGTTCTCGGATTAGAAATTCCATCAGCGAAGAGTTGGGGATTGAACCGGGCAATTTTTTACGCCGCAGCTAAGCGGGGATTCAAAGGGCATAAACCTGTGAAACGTACACGAAGTGAAATAAAAGAAAAACCAATTTCTGAAACGCCAGAAGCTTATCATCTGGGGAGTGAGGTAGCCTTCAAAGCCCCCCATACTACCGGACCCCAATATTTCACTATTGGCGGTGACATTCAAACTGAAGAAACTTTCAACCGACAAATTGCCGCCCGATTTGGAGACGCTTTTGATGAAGCCTGGAAGGAGGCTTTGGCATATATCAAAACCTTTGATAAACAAACACTTCTATCACAATCAGGCTTTTTCAATTCCGTCTATAAACCAAAACGAGATGAATTAGCTGCAAAATGGACTCAGCTTGTTGAATAAAAACAGGGAAGTGTAGAGAATTACACTCTCTACACTTATTTCGCTTCAACTGGCTTGGCCCATTCGGGTTCCAATCGCTGCTGAAATGATCAATTGGAATCCACCAAAGATAAGACCAATCGGAAGCATGATGGTCAGGAAAAGTACCCCCCACAGGGGATACCAGATGACCTGAAAAGCGATGATCATCATGATGAATCCGAAAATAATCAATAAGGCCCTGTACCAGCCGGGGACATCCGCAGCAAAGCCAAGCATTAGCATTGAGAGACCGTAAAAGAGTAAGCCAAAGGACATGAACCAAAGAACCATTACTAAGCCAAAGATTGGTTCAGTGAAAGGGACAGCTGCAAGGATGATCGCTAGTATTCCAGCGATGATGTTGAGGGCTCTAGACCAGCCAGGAAGCTCTCGAGTAAAGATTCCTCTCATTAAGGATTGAATACCAAGAAAGAGTAATCCAAATCCAAATAGAAGAACAATAGAAAATAGTGTAACAATGAAGGGGCTTGCAATCATCCACACTGCTAGCGCAATGGCTAGGATTCCAAGAATTAATTCGAGAATGCGATACCACATGGGTGTTTTTTGCATTTCCATGTTTTAGCACCTTGGGGGCGTGTTTAGTGCTTCAACTTTTAAATCGAAGGGATATACTACACGATATCTGGGATGAGCCAACATCGGTTTCCATTATTGGTCCTGAGTACATATCCATTGAATTCTATCTGCAACTAGAGGCTGCACACATATCCCTCGTTGAATCGAAGGAAGCCTTGAATAGTAGACTGAAATCTTTTTTATGCGATTTGGCTATTCTTCACCCATTGCTGAGGGACGAGAGGGTACGAATCGTTCACCCATTATTCCCGCAATAATGTAGGCTATGCCAACGAAGATGAGAGCAATTACTGCAAGTATGTTGAAGACATTGACGCCGAAGAGGGGAACTACGACCACAAAGAGCCCAAGCATAGCTTCGATTATACCAATGATGATTAGGGTCCAGTGTTGCCAGTTTTTGATGCGTAAGGAAGTGAATGCATAAGTAATGGCCAGGATTCCATCAATAGCTAAGGCAATTCCAAAGATCCATACTAGAAGTAACGCGGCGAAGAGGGTATAGTCAACGTAGAGATAGATTCCCAGGATGATAAGAATAATCCCGCCAAAGACGAATAGGAATCGCATGGTTCCAGTACGTTCTTTTTGGGTCAACGCCCGATATATGAGTCCGAATCCGAGCAAGATGATAACAGCGCACATTGCAAGAATGAAGACAAGGTAAGAGATGTAAGTAGGTGCTATGAATACGAGAATTCCAAAGATGATTGCAAGAATTCCGATGATGATTTCGACAATACGCATCCAAGCAGGAATTGATTCTTTTTGTGATTCTGCCATGAGAAAACCTCGACCCTTATCCACCCTTTCTCCTTAAAAAACAAAGAGCAAATGGCACTTTGTTCATCCCATGTCGTTTCATGACGTAGACTCCTCTTTTGTTGCCGTGAATAGTAAATCCAAAATATAGCCTTGACCAAATAGGGGTTCATTCCAGGAGCCTGAGAAAATGAATCGACGTCATGTTGGATTAATTGTTTTAGTCTTACTTCTAGTGACTCTAGGGATCGGTGCTTTTATGGTATATTTCCTTCCAGGCTGGTCTGTACTTCCCCAAGAAATGGTCTGTCAACTTACCGGTGAGGATGCTCTTAATGATACCACCATCGTCAACGTTTATGGTGCAGACATCGGCCTTATGGTCACTTTTCAGGATTGTCTTCATTTTATCTTCGGGGACACCTTTGGCCCCGACAAGGGGGACTGGCGATCCAACACGATGGCTTACACCACTGATCCAGACCCATCCGATGGAATTACACTTAGTGGATGGATAACTGACTCGGCAACCCATCTTGCAAAAGAGCTGATTCATAGCGCGAAAATCGATGAAATTGAAATGACAGCTATTCCAACAACTGCTGTAGTGGTAGGTGACTACCTGTATGTGTACTTTATGTCTGTGATTAGTTGGGGGGATGGAGGAAGTTGGACCTGTAATAATGCTAGCATTGCGTATTCTTTGGACGGTCATACTTTCATCGAAGCCCTGAACATGTCCTGGCCGGGTAATTCTCATTTCATCGAATGGGGAATCGTCAAGGGAGGGTCTGGAGCTCCATCGACGGGCGGTTATCTATACTTCCTCACTACGGGGAGTGGACGGTTTGATTCTTGTTATTTAGTTCGGGTTCTTGAAACGCAGATTCTTAACCAAAGTAGTTACCAATATTTCACTGGATTCTCTGTAACTGATATACCCCTTTGGTCAGCATACGATTCTGAAGCTGAACCTATTATCGATGCACCTACTGGAGAAATCACGGTAATGTGGAACACCTACCTGGCCAAGTATATCCTCATGAACCTTGATGATGTGGCGAAGAAAATCTATGTACGTATCGCCCAATCACCTTGGGGACCTTGGAGTACGCCATTCACCATCTTATCCAGACCGGAATACCTTGGGTTCTATGCTCCAAATATCGATCCCAATCTGGTCGAAGACAATGGTCGAATTGTCTATTTTACTATGAGCCTGTGGAACGAATACAATGTCTACCTGATGAAGGTCGATTTTACTCGACTTCTCGGATTCTTATTCTATAAACATAATCTTGTGGGTGTCACACCTACTACCTGGGTTTGTGCTATTCTCATTTGGGCCTCCAAAACTAAACCTATTTGGTTCCCCTCGCAAAAGAAGTGAAAATAAAAACAGGTTCTAATCCAATGGAGTTGGTATGGAGGCTAAGAAAATGAAGTATGATATCATCATAATTGGTGGCGGACCTGCTGGACTAGCCGCTGCGATCTATACTGCACGAATGGGAAAAAAGACACTACTTTTAGAGGGCAAAATGTTTGGGGGGCGCGCAGCTACTGCACCTCAAGTCTGGAATTATCCTGGATTTCCTGAAGGAATAACAGGAGCCCAACTCATTGACTTGATGGTCAAACAAGCGGAGAAATATGGAACTGACCTCAAGTATGCCACTGAGGTTGTAGACCTTGAGCTTGAAAAGGATGTAAAGCAGGTTGTGACCCGTGAGGGCACGTATGGGGGTTATGCTGTCATCATTGCAACAGGGACATATAACAAGAAGCTGCGCATTCCGGGTGAAACCGAATATGTTGGACTGGGCGTCTCGTATTGTCCAGTATGCGATGGCCCCCTTTATCGCGGATTAAAGGTTGCAATTATTGGCTCTGGAAGTGAAGCCATCGAAGATGCTTTCTTCATGTCCGGCTTTGCAGACAAAGTTACCTTGGTTACGCATACATCTGAAATCGAGGCCGAACAGAAACTAATTGATGAAATAAAAGCGAAAGCGAACGTAGACCTTATTTTCGGGCAACTATTACGCATCTCTGGAGACCAAGTAGTTACCAACATTAGCTATCGGCAGTTCGAAGATGACACTGAGCATACATTACAAGTTGATGGAGTGTTTGTTTCAATAGGTGGAGCTCCGCTAACGGCACTTGTGAAAAAAGCTGGTGTGGAGGTTGATAAGCGTGGCTGCATTAAAGTAACGCGCCAGCAAATCACTAATCTCGAAGGTGTTTATGCCGCTGGGGATGTAACTTGTGGTGGAATGCAGGTCATCACCGCAGCTGGTGAAGGTGCCATGGCTGGAATTCAGGCTTATCGTTTCCTTAAAAAGCAATCTTCTTAGTAGAGTATTTGTTCGCTGCTTTGGAAAGGTCTAATCGAATTGCTGATTTAATTCGCGGGTAGCGAGAGTTTTGTCCAATCAACAAAGTCTTCGCGCTTCCGGTCGATCCGAGTGCTGAGCCAAGAGATCAAATCATGGACAGTTTTAATGGCAGCGGGGTGCATCATCATAAAGACATCAACACCCGCTAAGAGGAACATGAGGGCCGTGGTGCTTTCCCAGATGGGTCCGCGTAGTTCACGTGGACCCAGTTCTGGATTTTTCATCCAGGCTTCCCGTGCTGCCCATGCATTGGTGGTGCCACTGCTCAAGGGGAACTGTAACTCAGAATCACCCATTAATCCAGCTAGTCGCATCCGTTGCATGATTGTAAAACTATACTCAGCACCATAACCAAGTGCTGCTGTAGTAGGATCAATTAGGATTTGATCAGGGGTGACATAGTCAAGGAGACGACGGTTGAGCTCCTTTTGTTGATTGATATCTATACTCGTCCATGACAACACGATTTGATTATGGGCTTTCGCGGCTTTGGCGATCGGTTCCCACATATCAACAGTAGCCGAAGCGAGGAGCACCCGTTCACCTTCCGCGACTTGAGCCGCCAGCGCAAGTAGCTCCGCGTCCTTTGCAGGATCTCCAGAACCGCCAACGATGATGGGGACTTTCACATTCTGGAGAATGTTTTCAAAGCCTTTCATCGCTTCTTTTGCACTTGTATTCTCGAGGAGAGGATCGGTGCTGATCATGTGGTAGGTAATGAAGTCCGCGCCAAATTTATCAATAGCTAAACGGGCCCAAGCGACGGGATCATCCATCACATCATCGTAGTGGATGCGAACTGCTTTGGCGAGTTTGATACGCATATCAAAGACGTCAGCAGCAACGACTGGTGGATGTTTCGGAGGCGCTTGGAAAAGGTTCCAAGCTGGAGCTTTGTGTCCGCCGACTGTGATGGTTTTACTTCGTGAACCCCCTTGGCCTTTAGTAGCGCCTAATGTGATTTCACGAATTTGGCCAGAGTACTCAGATAGGGGTGCCTTGAATTGGGCTTTCAAGAGCTGCGTGGGGCGCTTTGGTATAGAGAGTCCCGGGGTAGGAATGGTAACTTGACTAGCTGTGTTTTGCAGTTGTACTCCCAGGGCGGATAGCATTTGTTGGGCGAACTGTTGGACAGCGAAGGCGTTCTGGGCGAGGAATTGCCGGGCTTGATCCGACACACCTCCACCAGCGCCCGGTGGCACAATAACCTCGAGTTCATCCACGTCGATGGTCATTTCTTCGAGTTCAAGCTCCTCGAACTTGCCGAAAATCGCTTCCAGCGGTCCAAGGATACCCAGTTCTGGGTTGTCGGTGGATAAAGTAAGTTCGCTTTTGCCTTTCTTCTTTTCAGGCGACATAGTTCATCGCCTCAACTATTTTTTACCCTTCTCATCCAGGCGTTTGATAATGACCTTCTCAGCGTAGATCTTCGCGTTCTTGAAGATAATCTGGAAACCTGGCGCTCCGCCTGATGCAGGCATTGTAGTCATCATTTGACCTGGCATCATGAAGGGCTGAGCTGATTGGCTGCTATGAGTGACCTCTTCTAGACGTTCTTCTTCTTCCAATCGTGCAGCGGCTCCAGTTTCGACCCACCGATGAACGATTGGATGGTTATGATCTTTGAGGTAGGTTTTCAGTTCGTCAATGTTTGTGACGTCATTTTCTGTAGGAATGATGTCACGGATATTTTCTGGCATGAAATCATAGACCCGATCCTTAATGGCTTTGGGTATCCAGACGATTCGTTCCCAGCTTCCATCGACGGTTAAGAATTTTGGTGATCGAAGATATTCGATTGATAATCCATGGAATCCAGGAATTTGTCGTCCTCCTGCGGTAGAATCAGCCATGGTGGAAAAAGGAAGTCCATTCACTGCCGCACCTTTGTAATCTCGATGGACGATTCCAAGACCATCAACTTCAGGGATAATGAAAGCGATAGCTTCAAAGCATCCACAACTTGTATGGGGGTTGTCAAAAGCCGTGTATAAAATAACGTCTGTCACTGCGCCAAGAGTTTTCTCTTTGTAGGCTTGATTAACACCTGAATAAATTCCCTTCTCTGCATCAATTGTTTCGCCTTTATCAATCGCGAAAAGTGGACCCTTGGGATCGATTCGGGCAGCAGCCCGACCATCAAACCAGCTAATCGCACCACAGTTAGCGTATCGTTGTGGTGTGATACAGCACATATGAGTGGGGCTAAACGATTGACAAAGGGTGCAACCATAAAAGACGTCGACTTCATCGTCTTTGAGGCCTCGGGTGCGTTCATCGCGAGCATTATACGTTGTGATGGCAGTATCATAGATTTCATCTATTTTAGCTGGGTCAGTGTAGAAGGTGACTTGGATTTTTTCGATGATAGGTAATTCTGATTTGTATAAGCGTTCGTAGACTTGACCAAGAATCATAAATGAATTGAAGCCTTTCTGGAATGTTTTCTTGCTTATACGAATCCAGATATCGTAACGCTGATTGAGGTGCATTGTTCCTTCGACGAAGTTGGTATACTCGTGGATATGTCGTTCAATGACGCCTTCAAGGTCCTTTTCAATCTCTTTGCCAGCGACTTCGATGAGAATTCCGAAGGGATGGCTGCCGCCTTCCTCGAGATCTTTGAGGTCAGGACCGATGATTTGAACTTTGCCATCTTCGATTTCATTCAGCTTTCTGGTAAGAACCAACTCGAATTTTTTATCGATTTTTGGTCCACCAAGTTCGACTTGCATATCGGCTTTCCGAATTCGTTCGCCTTCGTATACGACACCGACTGCAACTGGTAAGTCTTCAAATGACATTTACTTAGCGCCTCCTGCCGCGGTTAGAATTTCTTTGAGTGCTTCATTCCATTTTTGTTTCTTTAGGTTTGGAAAGCTCCATGTTGCGTGAGGTTGAAAATATCGACCAAGGGTCACGGTCTTGATTTGGGGAGCGAAGTTAATGAGCGCAGATAACATGAGCCATTCCATATAGTAGGGAAATCCAAAGGTCATGACGAGATCATGAGGACCTTTCTTCGGGGCAACCATCCACTCGGGGTCTTGGAGTCGTCCTATGATTTCCATAGCTCCAAAGGAGTAGACGTTATCAAAGCCTTTCTCTTTGAATGCTTTAATTGTATTCGCTGTGGCGACAATTGGAATATTTGTGGCAGTGGAAAATTCAATGAAATAGTCGATCATGGACATTTTCTGTGCCTTTTCGGTGAGTGCTTGAGCTCCAATCACCATGAGGGGGTGTTTGGCTTTTTTCATTAGGGCTCCAACAACAGCGGGTTTCTTTAGTTCTTGGGCTTTTGTGGGTCCGCACACTTCCGCGGTTTGCCAGGGTTCAGCTGACATCATTTTCATTCGCCACCTCCTTTGCCACCATATACCATTCGTTTCAACAGGGTTGGGTCAGGGATTGGGCGTTCTTTCCATTTGTTCTCCTTCATTTGCGTAAGGATTTTGTCTTTGAGTGTGATAGGGATATCAGTTTCCCGGCGGATATATCTGTATACGTCGTCAGGGAAGTAGCCCTTATACCGTTCATGTAAATCGATATAGTGGCTGAGTTTGATTGCCCGGCCTTTACTGGTATCGTTAGGTCTGATAGCTAGTTTTGCTGTCAATACCATGCATTCTTCCATGTTCTCGACTGCATAGAAGAGATGTTCAGGACCCGGTGCGACTTCAACTTGATTTCCAGTTCGGGCATCATATACCATCCAGTCTTTCGGTTTGTCAGAACGCCCTAAGAGCATCCGGCGGTATTTGGTGCCGTGGGGACCAACTATAACGGGAACACCTAGTCGCCAGAATCCAGCAGCGATGGAGGCTGCTTTCTGTGACATCGCACCCCATGAAATTCCGACAGCTCCAACACGATTGTGGATATAATCGGCGATTTCTTCGTAGTTTCCTCGAAGATTGCGCTTAGCAAAAATGCTGGCGATTTTGATGGCTGCGCCTGCGATGTGTGGGTTTGCGACACAAGATCCCACATTCAAGACACCGCCGGCATCGAAATAGCCTGGGCGTCTCTCATATATACTCTTGCCTTCCTCATCTTTTATAGTGCCTACTGTCATGGCAGCGCATCCAGACAAAACAATGATAAAACGTCGTTGAGCGAATTCTTCGCACATGTCGTGGATAGCTCGTCCCCCATCGGGGTAATTTGCACATCCAACATGGGCAATAACGCCTGGAATTTCACCAAAGACGACTGGCTGTCCGACTGACCGGATTTCAGTGTCCTTGATAGCTCCTCGACCTGTTCGAACTTTGAAACTTTCTTGCATCCATTTGTCTTTTGCGGCAGATACCATCCAGCTGTGCAGTTCATAGTCGTTTGGACAGGCGGATTCGCATCGAGCGCAGCCTATACATTCATCGTAGACATCTGCCAATGGTCCAAAATCGCCTTCTTGGGCCGCAAGTACTGCTTCCATGACTGGTTGGTCATTGGGGCAGGCACGTCGGCATTCCGAACACTGACGGCAGGCTTGAGCGAGTTCTTGGATCTTCTTCTTACTTGGTAAAGAATGCTTGCCTTTCCGCTTTGGTTTCACGGCAAGAGCTGTTTTCACAACAACCTCGCCCACTTTACGGTGATCACCAATAAACACACCCGGAACCTTGAAGGAAACAAGATCTGCAACAATGTCATCGACATCATCATTGGTTCGATCAGGTAAACCCATACAAGATTTATCACAGGTCGCAATTACTGGTGTATTGACCTTCTTCGCATGATCGGGAATGTCAGTACGAATACATTGTTCATCCACTACAACAACGTCTGCAAGGCCGCTGCGGACAAAGCGTAGTTGCCAGGAAATTGGACCAACAATCTTTGCCTTTGAATCATATCGAGTGATATCCCACGCTGTGCAACAGATTCCACTGACATCAACTTTGTCTTGGAGACCATGTTCCATGGCATAATCAGTAATTGCAGCTGCAGGTATCACATTGTGCCCAATACATAGGATATTTGCTTTTGATTGGTCCATCGATGCCATACCCGCTTCAACTAAGGGGGCTTCAGGATCAGCTTGAGGAAAGCCCAATGTCGAAATTTGAACCAGATCTGCAATTTCCATTCCCACTTGATCGACCATACCCGCGTGGAAGGCCTTGGATTCAAAATCTATCCAGCTCCCTTCTTGTCCAGTATGAACCGCTGAAAGGGTATGGGTCAACTGGGTTTCGCAGTAATCTAGAATTGCAGATGCATCCTCAAGTGTTCGTGGACGAATACCAGTAACCAAGCGAGAAACTGGTGCTTCAATCTCCACACCTTCGCCTTGTGTAAGTGGATAACGAGGACCGAATTCGTGAATCAAGTGATCGACAAGATGCCGGGAGTGCGCTAGATGTGCAGCACACCCGATGTTCGCAGCGGCCAACACAATACGTGCTGACTGTGCTTTAATATCTAGACCACACGCTCCACGTTTTCCACCCGTCAGGTCACATTTCCCAAAAGTGCAAAGGCAGCATAGCTGGCATGCTGGCATATAGGAGGGTTCGTAGCGGGTGAGGAGTTTATGGTCCCAGTCGCGAAGCGTGATAACACTAGGCATAGGAGTCGGTCCCATAGGTTCGTCCCAGTCTTCGTCGACGACTCTGCCGATAGTCACTTCGACATTCCGGAAAGATCCGAATCCAGTGTCGAGTTTATCGGCTTTAATTCGTGCTCGTTTTTGTTCTGTCAATGTATAATCAACCTTAACTCTGCGCGCATTTAGAAGGTGAAATAGTAAGCAAATAGTAGCAGTATATCCTTTAAGTTTTGATGCTTCTGCAAGGTTTTCCGATAACAGTGTTAACCGGGGGGCTGTCTAATTTAATTTATATCACCGCAATTAGTAAACAACCGGTTACTCTTGGGGTTATAGGTGATTTGCGCAACGGTTGGAAATTCGCGATACTTGTATTGATTGATATTACAATCTCTTTCTTTCCAATAGAACAAAGGCTGGCCTCCCCGGCGTGGACAAAAAAGATGTAGAGGTTCAGGCCACCCAACACAGTTGTGCACAACGGACAGAAGGGCTGCCGTTGAGTATTCGACGTGTTACCATCTCGCCCATACCATCGACGTAAATAAGACGTCCGCGCATTACAAGGATGGCTTCTTCAATATTACGCTTCCATTCCGAGAGGCAATCAAGACGGTCGAAGTCAAGATCAACTAACCAGCCTCTCTCCTTTTTTTACATGCCTAGTAGCTAATTATTTGTGACATTAATGAAATAGCCTATTTGTCCAAGGGAACCTTAGTTCCATTGATATACGCTTCAGTTACTTCGCTATAGAAATCGAAGGGATCCCCGGACCAGATGATAATGTCTGCATCCTTGCCTGGCTCAAAAGAGCCGATGCGATCCTGTAAACTGAGGATTTCTGCAGGATTCAGGGTCACGCATCTGAGGGCATCCTCTCGACTCATGCCCTCCTTAATAGCGTACATGGGTAGCAAGGGAAAATAGAACATTGGCGTCAACGAATCCGTTTGTAAGGCAACTTTAATGCCAGCATCATTCAGGATTACTGCTGTCTTGAATCCCTTTTCCTTGACCTCTGGTTTACTCGTCCAAAAGATGGTTGGGCCAATGACAGCAGGATATTGTTTCTTCGCAAGGAATTTCGTTATCTTATGACCCTCAGTGCAATGGATGAGCACCAGTCGGAGATTGAATTCTTCAGCGATACGGATCGCGGTGGCAATGTCATCGGCGCGGTGACAGTGGGCATGCAGAGGGATTTCGCGCTTTAGGACCTTAGCGATGGTTTCTAGCCCTAGGTCTCGTTTTGGTGGGTTGGGGATAACTTCGCCTTTCTCTTTCGATTCTTTTGCTTTAGCTCCGAAAGCCTTCCATTCATCTAAATAGTTCTGACCATCAGTGAACGTTTTGCGGAGCAGGGCAGCGATTCCCATTCGGGTCATAGGCATCCGTTTATTCTCAATGCCGTGGATACGTTTGGGATTTTCACCGAGTGCAACTTTGAGCCCAGATGGGGACATGACAATCATATCTTCCACTATAGCTTCTAGAAGGGGTTTGAAGACAAAGGCTTCACCAGAGATAACATTGCCAGAACCTGGTCCGGTGTTTACGGTGGTAACGCCCCCTTTCAGAATTTCTTTAATGGAATTCTCGAAGGGGTGGAAGCCGTCTTTCCCACGCATTTCCGGCGTAGTAGGCATTGTCATTTCGTTGCCATCTTGTCCCATTGGGCCAATGGTTCCATCGAAGAGCCCATGGTGGGCATGGGCTTCCACGAATCCTGGGACTACATATTGGCCTTCCGCATCAATGGTTATGGTTTTACTGGGAATAGCAATGGATTTTCCCACGTCGATAATCTTCCCACGGTCAAAGAGAATTGACCCATTTTCGATAAGTCCTTGAACAGGGCACCAAATCGTGGCGTTCACAATAGCCCTCAATAAAAGTCACCTTCCTATCCCTTGGGATAATTAGATACGAAAAGTTTTGGGTGATTAGAAAATCCGTTAATCTTTCGGTTTCATGAGCTTCGGAAATACAGCACCAGTTCGCCGCCGATATTCCCGGTATCTATCTCCAAACCGTTCAATCAAATCCTTTTCTTCATAGTAGATTATGAGGGGGCTGACGATGAGTATCATGATAGTGGACCAAATGACAAGAAACATCGAATTGAGGAACAAGGGGATAATGATGAACCAAGGCATTTCACCGACCACCTGAGGGTGTCGGATATAGTTGTAAATTCCTCCATACAATTCGGTGGTTGGGGAAGGTTCCATGGTTTCCTTCCCGGCATCCTTTATACCCTTGAACCAGATTGGCGTGAAGATACAGGCTAGAATAATGCCAATAATGATGCTTACAAGCCAGTTAGGATGAACAGGCCAGGCGAACTCTGGAATCGGAAACCAGAGCCACAGTATTATATTGAAGGTGAGGATACTCATGAGGATGCCTGATATGATTCGGTCTCGTTTTGCGGTTTTCCAGGCAGATTCACCATATTTCTTCGCTCGCGTATACGGTTGGACACTGCGGATGTAGAACACCCAACAGAGAATTGTTACAAGGTTTAGTATGAAGATGTTTATCCAGGCTATTGTTGACATTATTATCCCCAATTCAGGTTGACTTTGGTTTTTTTAATTTAGGATAGAGGACTCCTGTGCGTTTTTGGTATTCTCGATAGGCGTCGCCAAATCGCCGAGTTAGATCATCTTCTTCGACATAGATCATGATTGGGAGGTATATGAGAAGGAATAATCCGCTAACGGCAAGCAGGAAAAGGGAATTGACAATAAGAGGTACTGCGATGAACCAGCTGATTTCACCGAGGGTTTGGGGGTGGCGGATGTGATTGTAGATGCCACCGAACATCTGGGAGTCCTTGGAGGGTTCATAGCATTCGGAACCGGCATCACGAAGACCTCTCCGCCAGATCGGGATTGGGATTATGAGTACAATGACTCCGATAATGATATCCACCCAGGGATTCGGATTGATAGGCCAGGCGAGTGCTGGGATTGGAAACCAAATCCAGAGCACCATGACAAGGAGCGCGATGAACATGAAGGCAGTGCCAATAGTGCGGAGTAGCTTGCACCACTTCCACATAGAGGCTCCACGTTTTTCCGCTAGTTTGGCTGGCATGAGGCTGTAAATATAGGGAACAGAGAATAGAATAAGACTCAGCAACAGGACGGTTAGGTATATCCATGGGAAAAGGAATTGAAGCTGAATTACCATCACCCTATTGTTGGCGTGGGTACTCTAAGTATTTAAGCGGCTTCGAAGTTTGGGAATCATAGCCTTGATGGATTGAACTGCCGGTGAATCGGGGGCAAAATCAATGGGGGCTTGACCTTTTAGGTTGGCTTGGCGAATGGCCTTGTCAAAGGGAATGACGGTTAATAATGGAACATCCATCGCTTTGAGGGTACTTTCGATGGCTTCTTGGTCCGTCTCATCCATTACCTTGTTACCTACTGCAAACACTGTTTCTACGCCAATATCATTAGCGAGCTTCTTTATCCGTTCGAGAGTGTTAATCGAGGTTTTACCTGGTTCGACGACAACAATCAGAGCATCCATCCCTCGTGAGGTTCCACGACCAAGGTTTTCGATACCCGCTTCAAGGTCCATGACAAAGGCTTCGTCGCTGCCCACAATGAGATAACGGATGAGCGCTTTGAGGAGGGCGCCAGCTGGACACATACATCCTGAACCCCCGATGGTCACTGTTCCAGCGATAAGAAGGGTAGTATTGTCAGGTCCAGGGACTCCGAATTTCTCGGCAAGATCTGAAACGTGAGGGTTGAGCTTGAACATGGCACCATAGGTTTTCTTGTCCATCCCAGTTCGTTCTTCAACGAGTTCATCATTTTCAGTTAGTGGAATGATTTTTGCTGCCACCTCAGCTGGAATTCCAAGCGTTGATGCAAGAGTTGGGGTCGGATCTGCGTCAACCGCGAGGACTCGAATGTTTTCGCGACCAAGGAACCGGGCAAGAGTACCGGCAACAAGGGTTTTTCCGGTTCCGCCTTTTCCAGCAACAGCAACTTTCATGGTGAGCACCGTTGGTCGTAGTACCTGAAAGAGTGCTTAAAGTCTTCTGATGAAATTTCCATATCTCTTTTCTTATTGGAAAATTCTGAATTTTGAACGATGGCTTTTTATCGACATTACCTGACTCACCTATCAACCTCTAATCCCGCAGCCCCCGAACCGTTCCCTCGGGGGCATGGAGTTGATGTAAATGAACACATGGAAGTATTTTGACATTACACACAAGCATCATGTACTCTGTAATCCAATGAGTGAAGAGAAATTCGAACGTTTCTGTCAACTTCTCAACCTTCCAAAAGATACTCGAATTCTTGATATCGCATGTGGAAAGGGAGAGGTCTTAGTCAGACTTGCAGAGAAATATGGAATTTCAGGGGTGGGAGTTGACCTATCTCCATTTTGTATCAATGATTGTAAGAAGAAACATCTCGAGAGAGTTCCTGAATCCGATTTAACCTTCATTGAATTGGATGGTGCTAATTATCGACCTGAATCTGGAGAACTGTTTGATGTTGCAATATGTTTGGGAGCAAGCTGGGTCTTTGATGATTATGCTGGAACATTGAAAGCACTCAAGCAGATGACAAAATCTGGAGGTCTTGTGATTGTTGGTGAACCTTTTTGGTTGAAGCAGCCTGATACCGAATATCTTGAGGCGACCAAAATGACTCGTAATTCTTTTCGACCGCATGAAGATAATGTGTATCAAGGTGAAGAAATGGGACTCACTTGCCTCCATACACTTGTGTCTAACAGCGATGATTGGGACCACTATGAAACTCTACAGTGGTGGGCTGTTGACGATTATATTCAGTCGCATACGGATGATTCTGATAATCAGGAGCTTCTCAGGAAAACAAAGACTGCAAAAGATATCTACCTAAAATGGGGTAGAGATACTATCAGCTGGGGAATATACATCTTCAGAAATCCGTGAAATCAAGATGGCGGGCCAGGCGAGATTTGAACTCGCGACCAACAAGAGTCCATCCTTCACGTACACTTTTCCTGAATCTTTGGGTATTCGTGCCATTGCTACCCCTATGAGGGCTGAGCCGTTCGGCAAAATATGAAGCTTACCAAAAAGATGCGGAAATTTTATCCGTTAGCTTAAAGATTCCCATCTACCTATGAACCAAGTCATCGTAGTGCCGTAAGAAGTTGCTTAAGGAGTTCCTCTTCGGTGAGCACTCCTTTTGGAGGTTCTTTGAAGGGCTTTAAGAGAACAGCTGCACCATCCATTCGGTAGGTAGTTCCTTGGGTCTCTGCCCCAGTCAAGGCTGTGGGAAAGACAATGGTGGATTTTTTCGTAGTTAGTGTCGGATGGGTGGAAAAGGAGATCAACGGGAGTGTTGAGATGGCTTGCGCCATTGGTTTAGGAAGCAGACTTAACGCATCCCAGTTAGTAACCATTACGCTATCGAACTCGCCCTTTGTTAAGCTCTTAGAGATTGACGCAACGGACTGTGGGGGATTTGAACTGAAGTCAATGGAAAAAGGCAGGTTAGAACTGTCAAGGCTTACCTTCACTGAACCAATAGTATTACAATAGGCAACCATTGGGAGAGTCCAACAATGGCGTTTCCCGCGGTTCAGGGTTTTTTCAAGTTGCTTCAGAAGGAGTAAGCTTTGGGATGAATGAGTGGAGTGTATCAGCCCGTTTCCATAAAATAACGCGATGGTCTCGGCTTCGCGGAGCTGCTTCGCGAAACTGAGGAACTCAATTGTGGGTACACCCCCGACTTTCTCCGCTAACGGTTGCTTTGTTCCTTTCAGTTCTGCGATTAATGTCTGGAGGAATTCCACATCTCCTGTAATTGGAGAAAGAATAAGCTGATGGTTCGCTAACCCCATTGATTCCGTTTTACGAACATCGAGGACGGATACTATGCGACTTTCTCGTCCTTCAGGGATGTTCTTACCTTTGGGAAAGACGGTGAAGCGGCTAGCGTGACGGTGGTGGCTTTCTGCTGGATTGACGCCCCAATAGACGATATGATCTGCAAAGTCGCGAACATCATCTAGACTTACCTGGTCTGATTCACCACCCTTAAGTTTGGCTCCAAGCATTTGTCCATATTCAAAACTCGCGGTACTATCGAAGACCCCATTTTGGTTTTGGGCTAGTTGCAAACCAGTTTGGATTGCTTCTTGTGTGCTGTTGGACCAGCCCAGAAACAGTGGTTTTGCACTATCTCTAAGGAGGCTGGTCGCGTGTTGAATGGCATCTTTGATTGGTATTGGTAGCTGTTTTCCTTTCTCATTTTTGTGCAGAGATGTAGCGAGTCGGCTTTTCTTAAAAACAGAATTACAGTACTCATGGCCTAACCGACATAACCCAAGGGATTGCAGACTTGCTTTCTTCACCGCTACCGCGACGTCATCACAGACCACAGAACAACCACAGCACACGGTATCCTGCACGGTTTTTCCCTTCTTATTACAATGAAGAGCGGCATCACCATATTTCTATGGCTTTGACGTAACACCCCTGTTCACAGACCCGGCAGTTCATCCGGTCAGGAGGAAACCGACGACATTTCTCTAGATTTATGATTTTGACAATCCCATCTTCAACCCGGAAGACGGTTTCTGTAGTTCGAGCTGCTTTTCCAGAAGCTGTTTCGGGCTCCACTGTTGCATCTACAGGACAAACGACAACGCAATTTCCACACCCTGTGCATTTGGTTTCATCAAGTTTAATACCCGTTTCTTCGGTGTCGAGGAGAGGGGTGATGAGGTTTGTAAGTTTGGCGAGTTGGTCTTTATACTGGTCCTCTTCGAAGAGGGGTGTGCATTCTTTGAGTTCGACATCACGGAGTGCTAATCGTGTGGCAAAAGCCATGCATGTCATCCCACATTTTTTGCAATTGGTTTGCGGAAGTAGTTTGTACAATTGCATTGGGTTGACTTTTTTGTCAGTCATCTGGGTACGACACAGCCTACAGGTATTGTGTTCTGATTTCTCCATTTATCTCTTCGGCACCAACCAGCCGAATTCATTTACCAATTGCCTTAATAATTAAATCGAGGGATTGTAACGTAAAAACTGTTAAAACGTATATTGCCGCCAGAAGAAATGGTAAGGCGTAACGGTGACTATGGTGGCAAAGACCTCAAAAACGAAAGCACAGAAATCCCAATCCAAGAAGATTCGCCGCAAACCTGCACCTAGATCCTCTGACAAGACCGCGTTATTTCTGTGTCGCTGCGGATCCAATATCGACAGTATTGTGGATATCGATGCTCTCGTCGAACATTATCAAAAGCAACCCAAACTCATCGTCGTTGAAGATGCCCACTTCTGCGTTGAACAAGGACTGAATCAAATTCGTGATACCATCCGCAAGGAAAAGGTGAATCACGTCGTGGTTGCTGCCTGCTCTCCACGGTTACACGGAGAGCTCATGAGCCAGACTATCGAAGAAGCTGGATTGAACCGCGGACATCTCGCCATTGCCAATATCCGGGAACAATGTAGTTGGGTTCATTGGGATAATCCCGCTGCAGCAACCGCTAAAGCACAACTGATGATTGATGCGGCGTTGACAATGGCCCAGCATGGACTAGCTATCAGTTCGATGAGCATACCAATTACCAAGCGCGTCCTGGTTATAGGTGGAGGACCTGCCGGCATAACATCTGCCTTACACCTTGCGAATGCAGGATATGAAGTGGTACTCGTTGAAAAGAGTGGATTTCTTGGAGGACACATGGCTAAATGGGATAAACTGTTCCCAAGCCTCGATTGCAGTCTCTGCATCCTCGGACCCCTTATGACCCAGGTAGCCAATCATCCAAAAATTGAGGTGCTCACTCTCAGCGAGGTGACGGCGGTTCAAGGCACACCCGGCGCCTATCAGGTCAAAGTGCATCAGGACCCACGGTATGTGGATTTAGAGACCTGCAATGGGTGTAACAAATGTCTAGAAATATGCCCCATCGACGAACCCAACGAATATGAATATGGCATTGGAACGCGACGAGCGATTATTCGTCCCTATCCGAACACAGTCCCCCTTGCACCCTACATCGATATGAATACCTGTGTAGGCTGTCAATCCTGTGTTGGTGTGTGTGAGAAAGAATCCATCCGATTCGAAGATTCAGACCGTGACTATAAATTCAAGGTTGGGGCAATCATTGTCGCCACAGGATTTACGCCTTATGATCCCCAAAACCTCAAGGAATACGGATATGAAGAATACCCCGATGTCATTACAGCACCTGAACTCGAAAGGTTACTGAACCCTGTTGGACCCTCCAACGGCGTTATAGTCCGGCCATCGACAGGGGATCCACCCAAACGCGTAGCATTTGTTCAGTGTGTCGGTAGCCGAGATATTCGCATTAACCGCCCCTATTGTAGTCGAATCTGCTGCACTTATGCAGTTAAGGAAGCAGTTCAACTCCGCTTGTCACAACCTGATACTGAAGTGTTCATCTTCTATACGGACATGCGAACCTTCGGAAAAGGATTCGAGGAGCTGTATGAACGAGCCGCACGAGAACATGGGGTCACCTTCATTCGTGGTCGAGTTGCAGAAATCGAACAAGACCCACAAACCAACAAGCTCCTTATTCGCGCAGAAGATACTGAACTCTGTGAACCCATCGAATTTCCAGCTGATCTTGTCGTATTGAGTGTCGGTGTCGATCCAGCACCATCCAATATGAAGCTAGCGACGTTGCTAAACATCCCCCTCGACGAGAATAACTTCTTTTTAGAAAAACATCCTAAGCTTAATCCCACAGGAACCTATTCTTCAGGTATCTATTTAGCCGGTACATCACAAGGTCCTAAGGATATCGCTGATACTGTTGCGCACGCGGGACTGGCTGCGGCTCAGGTTTCTGCCTTTTTGAATCCACGAAAAATCAAATTGGAAGTATATGCTCCGGTCGTAGACGAAGCCTTGTGTGAAAGCTGCCGACTTTGTGAAAAGACGTGCGACGCCAATGCCATCTCCTTTGAAGGTTCCGAAACTCCCCAAATTCATGAACTTGCTTGTACGGGCTGCGGAGCATGTGTCGCTGCTTGTCCCACGGGTGCCTTGGATTTACCAGGATTTACGCGGCAACAACTTCTCTCCGCGGTTGATGTTGCGTGTCAAAGCAATTCACTACGCCCCGTTATTATCGGCTTTCTTTGCAACTGGTGTGCGTATGCTGCCGCTGATAGTGCTGGTGTAAACCGTATCCGGTATCCCCCGCAAATGATACCACTTCGAGTACCATGTACAAGCCGCCTAGATCCTCTGCTAGTCTTAGAGAGCTTCAGTCAAGGAGCAGATGGAGTAGTAATCCTCGGTTGCCATGAAACCGATTGTCATTACCGCACAGGTACAGCTAAAGCCAAAGAACGAGTTGAAAAACTGCTTCCTTTGCTGAAAGAAATGGGGATCAACAGTGATCGAATCCTATTTGCTAGTACAGCTTCATCCGAAGGTGGCAGGCTTGCTGAACTGGTTACTGATTTTGTCAAATCCATTGCAGACATTGGCCCCCTTGGTTCAGAGTTAACTGTGATGACAAAATCCCGGTAGAATCCGATTCCAGTATCATTACAGTTTTAAATCACTCCTAGCTCTCTTATATAGGAAACTCGAGAGTTGGAATGATTGCGGAGGTTGAGATATCTACTCACCATTTGTTTGCTTTTATCAAGCCTTGCATTAAACCTCGTTTCATCCAGTGCGATACAACCAGCCCCACTCAATAACCCAAGTAGCAGTCTCGTGAGTTCAGACCAAATCTGGACCGTGACTGAGGATTTAGGAATAGGACAAAACATCTTCCATTCAGTTATTGCCTGTAGCGATGGTGGCTATCTAGCCACGGGAACCGGTATTTTTCAGGGTCGCGGGTCTATCTTTTTAATGCGGTTAGGAGAGAATGGAGAAGTTGTATGGCGGAGATTTTTCCAGGAATATATCTCGCAAGGCGGAATGGAAGTGGTTGAATGTCAACCAGGTGGATTTGCTGTAATTGGCTACACAACCTCAAATAATCATGATGTCCTGCTCCTTCGTACTGATGAGGAAGGGCAAACCATGTGGTATCGAACTTATGGTGGAGTCTCTTCTTATGAACAAGGAATGGCATTAGTTGAATGCCAGAACGATGGATTCGCATTAGCTGGATTTCAACGAAACTATGGCAGTGATGATTCTGATTATTTCTTCGTCCGCACTGACGAAGAAGGCACCCAACTCTGGAACAGGACCTATGGTGGAAATGCTCCTGATATCTGTTATTCTCTTATCGAAACACCTAGCCAAGAATTCTATTTAGCAGGTTCAACTGAAAGTTTTGGCGCGGGGGAGGAAGACGCTTGGATCGTAAAGACCTATGCAAATGGAGTCGAAATATGGAACTACACTCTTGGCGGTCCAATGCCTGATATATGTTATGATATCATCGAATCAGAAACAGAAATGTATGCATTTGTTGGTAGCACTGCAAATTCCGAGAATATGATTCCCGATGGCTTTGCAGCTTTAATTCATGGGAATGGTATTGTCCTTTGGGAGACAACATTTGGTGGCATATTATTTGATCGTGGTTATGTAATTACAAAATGCCAAGATGGAGGGTATGCGATAGCAGGACAAACCTTTGACACCTCAGATAGATCGAATAATTTGTTACTTATCCGGTTAACCAGTGAAGGTGAATATCAGTGGATGAAGAGTTATGGCACAGACAACGATGATGAAGGTCGATCCATAGTCCAAGCCCCGAATGGAGATTTCATCATAGTAGGTTTGACGGATGGACACATTGAGGACTTCTATAATTCACACTCGATGGCTTTAGCAATACGAGTCCCCGATACTAGTCCGGAATATATTCCAACACCTGAATATGGTCCACCAGATTTTAGATTAATTAGTACTGGTGGTGGTCTTGCCATTCTCATGCTTCTTGGTGCCTACTTGATGCTAATACGTAGTCGAAGAGAGCTCAGACAAAGTTGGGTTGAACCGAAACGCCGAGTAACTAAAAGGGCACTTTTAACTCCTTGGTTAATTGATGAGTTGTCACCTATCTTACGGGGCAAATTACCTTGCATGAAATGTGCTGAACTGAACCCAAGGTCTAATCTTCATTGTATTAAGTGTACCAGTCATCCACATTTTTGCTTATTTTGTGGCCAAGTCATCGGTAAAGATGATCCAGTTCTCTTTTGTCCGAAGTGCAAAGTTCTCGCTCATTCGAATCATATGCTTGAATGGTTAGCAAAACGAAATTATTGCCCCAGCTGTGGTCACCGGTTCAACCGACGAAAATATCCCATTGGTAAGATTGGCAGATGAAAAAAGAACCTTATAACACAACCATTTTTAATCAACGGCAGACAGACATTCATCAAATCCTTTCCTGAGGTATCGGTCGGTTGCAACAAGTCACCGCGCTGCTTCTTGGTCTGCTCCTCGTTTCGTTTAATGTTCCTTTATTCCTTACTCCAACCTCCAATAATGGATTAGCAGCTATACAGTCTCAGTTAAGCTACAATTTGGAACGCGAAACTGACTTTCA
Organism: Promethearchaeota archaeon; assembly: GCA_048938295.1. Taxonomy (GTDB): domain Archaea; phylum Asgardarchaeota; class Hermodarchaeia; order Hermodarchaeales; family Hermodarchaeaceae; genus Hermodarchaeum. Next base: position 19,884 of record JBHLMI010000024.1, on the reverse strand, counting down.
ATGGGTACAATTTTTTGACAATATGACCGCAAGACATCCCCGATCTATTACCGAATGTCGCACTGGGGGGTTTGTCGTTGCAGGTTTCATCGTAGAATCAGCAATTGGACTCAGCGATGAGCATGCATGGATGGCAAAGATTGACCTATTTGGTGAAGTTGAATGGGAACGATCTTACTCACCTAACCATCGTGGTTGGGGACAAGCTGTTATTGAATGCGATAATGGTGATTTAGTAGTAGCTGGAGCGGTAGATGATGAATTCTCAAACGTTCTTATTTTTCGTACCGATCAATTGGGTTATCTCCTCTGGGAACGAATCCTTAACTTTACTGAGCACCAAGAAGCTTATGCTGTTGCAGAACTGCCGTCTGGTGATCTGATTGTGTGTGGATGGGCTTGGCATTATCGACCCACCAATCCTGTTGATGGGCTGGTTATAAAGCTCGATAGGGACGGTTCATTATACTGGCATCGGGAATATGGAGGTTTAGGAGATGAGTATCTATATTCTGTTATTGAAGATTCAGGTCAGGGACTAGTCTTTGTTGGATCTTCAGAGAGTTTAGATGATAATGGGGTTAGGATGTGGGCCGTCAATACTGCATTTGATGGGGCAGTCAAATGGGAACGCACTTTCGGGAATTCAGCTTATAGTCGTGGAAATAGCATCATTGTAACAGGTGCCGGCGAGTTTACAATAGCGGGGGTGATGCAGGATATGGGCAATAGTCGTTTAGATTCCTATATTGTTCATACCGCTCCCGATGGCACTGTACTATGGATTCAACAGCTAGGTTTGGAGACTGATAATATTGCCCATTGTATAACAGCATGTAGTGATGGTGGATATGTGATGATTGGTGAGGTATCTCACACGGAAAATAGTCCCTGGCATGATATCATCGTTGTTCGTTTTGATAATGATGGTCAGATTCTTTGGCAGAAGCTGTATGGAGGAGAAGGCAATGATGTTGGAATATCGATAGTAGAATGTGGTGGTAACTTGGTTTTTGCCGGTTCTACCACCAGTTATGGATTTTTGAGTGGAACAACCTGGCTTTCCCAGATTCCGGATGCACCACCATCTCCAGTTGATCCTCATCGTTTGGGTATTCCAGTTATTGCAAGTGGTTTGATTTTTGCCCTAATTGTTCTTGCTGTAATGGGGGGCATCTATCTTACTAGCCGCAAAGAGATTAAACATCGAATTCGGGATAATGCCTAGGACGGTAACAAGCATTATAGGCGAAGATTCCAAAAGCTAGTATAGCAGTTTCTATAGGAACCAGTTCTATGACAAAAGTGCAGCGAGACCGTATTATTGTCGGTGAACGCCCCAAAGTGACCAGTGAAGTCTTAGATGACACTAACATTCGTTATAACTGGAAGACGTCGCTGCTGAACAAGAACCTCAAATATGACCTGTCTCGATGTGTTGGCTGTAGTCTCTGTTTACCGTGCCCTTGGGACGCTATCACCTTGGGCCCGGTGCAAGAAATTGCGGCAGGACGTCTTGAAGAGGCACCTCTCATTCTGATTGATGAAGATAAATGCACTTTCTGTGGCTTATGCGATTCTGCCTGCCTATTCAATGCGATTGAGGCCCGATTTGATGATATCCCTGCTGATCGGCAATATTCACGGCTGAAAGGGAAACATAAGCTCGATGAGGAGAAATGTGCGCCATGTGTTTTATGTGCCAAACTCTGTCCCCGTGATGCAATCACTGTTGACCTTAAGGTTACCCCCAAAACCAAACTGGTGAGTTACAAGGATCCCAAAGCTGCTAGACGAGTGGCTGGGGGGAATCCAGATGCCAAAGGAACCATTGTCATCGATGAGGACAAATGCACATGGTGCGGATTGTGTGAATTGCTATGCCCAGAATGCATCACTATTTACTGGTCGGAGGAAAAACCAAAACCTCCAGATTTCGCACCTGCTGTTGGTATCCGAGTCGATACAACACAATGCGATTATTGTGGGCTATGCGAGAAGATTTGTCCTTCTGATGCCGTGAAGGTTACCTGTGAAAGCGCACCGCCCCGGATCATTAGGGATCCAGAAGTCGAAGGAACTATGACCATCGATGACGGGCTCTGCGTCGACTGCACACTATGCGCTGAGAAATGTCCGTTTGACGCCTTGGAGGTCTCCTTACCACTTACTGGTGATATCGAGATTCATAATCTAGAGAAATGTGATCCAACAGGATGCGTGAATTGTTTTAACATCTGCCCCACCAAAGCCATCTATCCGACCGGCGATAAAGATAAAATTGCCATCAACAAAGCTATCTGCGTATTCTGTGGAGCGTGTGAAAACGCCTGCCCCGAAGAGGTCCTCAAGGTTAGCCGTGACAGCTATACGTTATCACAAATTGAACAAGCTCGGGATTGGGAACGAGCACGAGCTCACAGGTTCTATGACCACCTTATAGGCCTAAGCACCCCACGAAATGATATCTACGAACGTGTTATAAAAATCGCTCCCACAGAACACGGAACTTCGGTGCAAACTAAATCAGAGAAGTGGTCTGAAGACAAGATCAGTCGAACACAAGCCCAGGCACGAATTCAGAAACTCCAAGAGATCATTCGGAGAAATTGGCGGCTACGTTTGCTTTTCGAGCGAGGTCGCGTCGAACCTTTGTGTGCAGCCGTTAAAGACGAAGCGCAAAAAAAGATGAAACCCAGTTTAAAAGCTAGTGAAAAAGCCACTTCAAAAAATCGGTCCCGTTAGAGTAATTGGTCAAGGGGTGTAACAGGTTCTGTGCTTGGTTTAATGGTGACCTCCGTGCCCTGACTTGGAATCATTGCTTCGATGAGAGCAAATGCCCAGGGTCCAGGATGCATTACGACCATACCCGCAGGTTGATCAGATTGGATCTCCGCAACCACTACCACACTACCTATATCAGAGTTTACCAAAACGTGATCTTCCTCCTTGAGGTTCAATCGTTGCGCGTCATGTGGTGCAATTCGTATCCGGGCAGCCACTTGCTGATACTCCTCTGAGAGACTACCAAACGCGGCCTGGGCTTCATCCACATCTAAGGCTCGCGCAAGAACGAGAATTACTTCAAGATAGGGATAGAGGAAATCACGAAGCGCCATCTTGTCTCACAGCCATACTGAAGAGCATTTACTCCTATTTGGTCTTTCCATAACCAAAACATAAAACATAATAGGTTTTTCCTCGTCAGCCAGAATACTAGATCATAACGATCAACGAAGAGATGAAGCAGTGTGACCTATGACTACCCGAGACCCCTAAGGTCCTATATGACATATACCCTTATCCTCCTAAATACCGTCATCTTCATCCTCGTATTTAGTATCGAGGTCCAACTCGGCTACCCCGCCATCACGTATTCATTTGCCCTGATTCCTTCAGACATCGTTGCGGGTCAAAAACTATACACACTCATCACAAGCCAATTCCTCCACGCTGATTTCTTTCATCTGTTAATCAATATGTACTTCCTTTTCATCTTCGGCCAAGTCGTAGAACATGAAATGCACCCATTCACTTACTTAACGCTCTATCTCTTCTCAGGAATTATTGGAGGATTAGGTCACACTCTAATAATGTATACCATTAGTACTGCTGTTAGTGTAGGAGGCGTTTCGATTCCGACCATAGGCGCTTCTGGGGCAATCTTTGGAATAATGGCTGCCTACGCTTATCTGCTTCCGCGCCGTCCTATTGGCATCTCTGGGGATGCTGGTCGGACTGCTGGTGCCTGGAATATAATCATCATCTACTTCATCCTTGAAGTTATTCAGATGTTCTTTGCTTTCAGTACAGGTATCGCTCATGGAGCCCATGTGTTTGGATTTCTTGGGGGTTTCCTCTTTGCCTACAGCTACCGTCACATTAGGATCTGGAGAAATCGGTCTAAACCCGGAAGTGAATACGATCCCTATGAATATTACATATGATTGAGTTAACTGAGGGCTGTTGGGATGTCTGAATCAGAAATTGTTGCCATAATTCCTATCCGATTTCTTCCTTCTACTAAGCAAAGACTAGCTAGCATCTTAGATGCCAGGCAGCGACAGGAACTTGTTAAATCTATGCTACTCGATGTTCTGAATGCCACCAATACATCCCACCTCATCAGTAAGTCAATTATCGTAACATATAACGATACCCTCCTTCCCACGGTTGCAAACCCAAACTTTAGAATCTATAAGAGCACCAACGAAGGTCTGAACGATGAACTAATGGAGTGTCTTCACCATTGTACCCAGCAAGGTTCTAGCTATACTATCATAATATTAGGAGATTTACCGCTACTAACGGGAAAGGTCCTTGATGATCTAATTTGGTCTGGTCTGCGTTCGAATCGCCCGATTATTGCGAAAGATTGGAAAGGCATAGGAACCAACGTGCTCTTCTTTGCCAATGCTCGCAGGTTTCAATTTTGTTTTGGTGAGCGGAGTCTTCAGAAGCATGTACGCGAATTAGAAGCGCACGAGTTGAATCCGATTATCTACTATGCTATGGGGACGGCGCTAGATATTGATGATGATGGGGCAATTGAGGTTTTCATGAAGCTTGCTACGCTTGATAAAACCATCCAAGAAACAAATTCCTATAACCTGCTCAAGCTCGTGGAAAAAATAAAGGAGGTGGCATAGTATCACTGCCACCTTGTGAGTTATTGGTCAAGTGGTTTCTCGAGGTTCGAGAAATCGGGGTCTATGTTGGTGTAGTGGAGAATCACGGCTGCGATTACAAGGAAGATGGCAAATACTGGTCCCCACCAGAAGAAACCGAAGTTTATAGGTGGTGGTCCTGGGCTTACTTGCAGAACTAGAAGAAACCATCCAAGGAACGTTGCTCCAAACGCTTGGAAGGCATTCAAGGGAACCCCTTGAAATCCTTCGTACATGCCAGCTCGGGCCTGGCCACTGTCAAGTTCATCCTTGTGTGCGATGTCAGCGATTACAACATATCGCATGAGGTAGAGGGCAGCAACGCAGCTTCCTAGGGGTATACCAAACGCGATGACTTGGAGAGTGACAGGACCAAGGATTGGCAGTCCAAGAATGGCGGTCAGTGGTAATATCAGGGCTAAAATTAGTAGTGCTGCCATAAGAATACGTTTCTTCCCATATCTCTTCACTAGTCTAGCGAGAAGGAAGGGTATTATCATGAGTGCAATGAGAAACACACCTGCAGCGAGAATTAGTTGAGTAAATTCTAGCATTAATCCGTTTTGTAGCATTGGCACAATGATTGATGTGATTGTTGACAAAGTGAGGGACCAGAAACCAACTACCAAAATCCATTTCACATAGTTGGGGTTCTTAAGTGCTGTCTTGGTTTCCTCCACCATTGACCGGTTAATTGGTTGAATACCTGGTCGAGACCGAACAAATAAGATAGCAGGTAGAAACAACAAGAAACATAATAATGATATTGCCATCAGAACTATGAACCCGATGGTTGTCGGGATGCCACTAATGGGAGTGAAAAGAATCCCGGAAATAAACCCTATTACTATCCCGATCCCTGTTCCAATCCAGTTTGCCGTGTTTTGAATGGCCCCAACATTTGGTCGCTCATCGGGATCAGCAATTTCAGGTAACCACGCTTGATAAGCAGTGAGAAGGAATGCATAGAAAAACTTGAACAGGGCTAACGTGAGTAAATAATATCCGAAGGTCATGATTTGCCAGGTCGGATCATTAATTGGATCTGGTGAGGAGGGAATAATCCAATGCGGAAAGAATATGAGAAATCCTGTGATGGCTAGCGCTGGGGCACCAACGATAATGTACGGCCGTCGCCGTCCAAAACGGCTTTCTGTTCTATCGCTCCGGAATCCCAGATACCAATGAGATAACCCAATAACAATGAAACCAAAGGCACTGGCAATTCCCGCATACAGGGGATTGAGTAGAAAGAACGAATAATAGATGTTCAATCCAGCAAAATCCACAAAGGTCAACAACAGAGACGAACCAGTCCGTCCGATACCATACGAAATTCGTCGTGGATAGGATAGCATCCAATCACACATCCAGAGAAGGTTGCTCTCTGTCCGAAGTTAGTATACAGCTTCCATTTAAGATAATAACCTTCCATAAAGAGCCGTCTCCAGAAAAATCAATACGTTTATTAGATGCCTCTCAGGTCGTGCTTGCAGTTAGAGCTGATGATCTGAAGCTACATTATACCTGAACTTATTACTCACTTGGGGTGTCAACAGATGATGAAAAAATGGGTCTATTTGTTCAGTGAAGGTAACAAGGATATGCGTGATCTCCTTGGTGGTAAAGGAGCAAACCTAGCGGAGATGACCAATGCCAAACTCCCTGTTCCTCCTGGGTTTACGATTACTACAGAGGCTTGTAACGCCTACTTTGCAAATAACAAGCAATTCCCTGAAAGGATGTGGGAGCAGGTGCTTGAAGCCATCAAAACATTAGAGCAAAGCACTGGAAAACGCCTTGGCGACCCCAGTAATCCTCTCCTCGTCTCAGCCCGGTCTGGTGCCCGTGTTTCCATGCCAGGCATGATGGACACCGTCTTGAATATCGGGCTGAATCCCAAAGTTTTGAAAGGCTTTGCGAGATTAACAGGGAACGAGCGTGTCGCTTGGGATGCCTATCGCCGCCTGATTCAGATGTTTGGCAATATCGTTAAGGAAATCGACCGCCACAAGTTCGAAGCAATCCTTGACGAATACAAAGCCAAAACTGCTGGTGGCCGTGATACAGATCTTACCGTTACTATGCTCAAAGAGGTAGTCCACGATTTCAAATCACTATACAAGGCTGAAATGAAAAAGAAGTTTCCCGATGATCCGCTTGAACAAATTCGTGAGGCAATAGGCGCAGTCTTCAATTCATGGTTTGGTGCCCCTGCGACCTCTTACCGAAATGCGGAAAGTATCTCACACGACTGGGGGACAGCAGTCAACATTCAAACGATGGTTTTTGGCAATATGGGTGAGCGTAGCGGTACCGGTGTTGCATTCACCCGAAATCCAGCCACAGGTGATAAGGCAGTCTGGGGTGAATACTTACTTAATGCACAAGGAGAAGATGTCGTCGCAGGGATTCGAACACCACAACCTATCGCTAACCTCGAGAAAGATATGCCCAAGGTTTGGCAAGAATTTGTGAAAATATCAGACCGGCTGGAACGCCATTATCGTGACATGCAGGACATGGAGTTCACTATTGAAAGAGAAACCCTTTGGATGCTCCAAACGCGAACTGGCAAGAGAACCGCATTTGCTGCGGTGAAAATCGCAGTGGATATGGTCAACGAAGGGCTAATCAAAAAAGAAGACGCAATCCTTCGAGTGAATCCGGCATCAATAGATCAATTTCTCCACCCCCGCTTTGATCCTAAAGCCGTCGAAGAAGCTAAAAACAAGGGGCGATTGCTAGCTTGGGGATTAAACGCTTCTCCCGGTGCAGCTACCGGAATGGCAATTTTTGATGCAGATACTGCTGCCAAACGTGGGCAAGAAGGGGAAAAAGTGATTTTAGTTCGCCCGGAAACCAATCCCGAAGATGTCCACGGCATGATCAACTCGCAGGGAATTCTCACTCAACGTGGTGGAATGACCAGTCATGCAGCGGTCGTTGCACGTGGTTGGGGCAAGTCTTGTGTTGCTGGATGTGAAACTATCACCATTGACTTGGATGCTCGCAGTTTTCGAGTTGGTGACATAGTCGTTCGTGAAGGCGACTATATCTCAATTGATGGCACAACCGGCGCTGTCTTTCAGGGACAAATCGCAACCATCGAAGCTAGCTTTGACGAAGAAAGTGAACTCGTAACCCTGCTTTCATGGGCTGACGAGATCCGAAAATTAGGTGTATGGACCAACGCCGACAATCCAAAAGATGCAACCCGTGCTCGGGCCTTTGGAGCCAAAGGTATCGGTCTTTGTCGAACCGAGCACATGTTCTTTGAAGAAGAACGACGACCAATAGTAGTCAAGATGATTATGGCCGAAGATGACCACGATCGACAGAAGCTTCTAGAAAAGTTGCTACCCTTCCAACGCGCAGATTTCGAAGGAATCTTCCGCGCCATGGACGGATATCCGGTTATTGTCCGACTCATCGATCCACCAATGCACGAGTTCCTTCCCACCAAAGACGAACTGGGAGAAGAAATCTGTCAGCTCAAACTTGAGCTCAAAAACAATCCTAGTGCAACAAAACAAAAGCGATTAGAAAAGAAACTCAAAGAAACTGAAGGCCTCAAAGACATCGTCGATAGTATGTGGGAAGTTAATCCCATGATGGGGCTCCGCGGCTGCCGTGCTGGCATCACCCATCCAGGGCTAACTGAAATGCAGGTTCGGGCGATTTTCGAAGCAGCTTGTAACGTAGCCCAGGAAGGGATTAAGGTATACCCCGAAGTCATGATACCTCTTGTCAGTCATGTCACTGAATTAATGCTTGAACGCGAGAAACTTGAAAAAGTCGCTAAAGACGTGATGGAAGAGAAAGGCTGCCCCCTCAACTACAAATTCGGCCTTATGATTGAAACGCCACGTGCAGCCCTCACTGCTGACTCGGTGGCAAAATATGCTGATTTCTTTTCATTCGGAACCAACGACCTGACCCAGATGACCTATGGTGTATCTCGAGATGATGCCGAAGGCAAATTCCTCAGACAATATGTCGCTTGGGGTGTTCTCCCGAACAATCCCTTTGAAATCCTCGACCGCGATGGTGTTGGGATGCTAATGAAAATAGCCATCGAAAAAGGACTCTCTGCAAATCCGAACCTCGAAATCGGAGGATGTGGTGAACACTTTGGCGAACCCAAATCTATTGAATTCTCACACATAGTAGGCTTAAACTATGTCAGTGCATCACCGTTTCGTGTGCCAATTGCCCGACTAGCGGCAGCACAAGCAGCCCTCCAATACAAATATGGCAGGAAATAACCTAGTATCCCTCAGGGCTGAATTTGCCAGAATCACTAGAGATCCATCCCATGCTAAGCGATGAATGGGTTAAGTTTAATCAACTCGATCGTGCCATATTCGAGGAGGACGACCAAGTCCGTGAAGAATATTTTCATCAGCGTGTCCAAAAACCTGGATTTTTCGCCATGAATTCACAAGATGGACATCTCTTAGGTTACCTGGTGCTAGGTCGGTTTTCTGATAAGATTGCCCATCTAGGACGAATTGGCGTTCAGAAATCCATGCAAAGTCAAGGCTTGGGCGCAAAGTTAATGGAATATGCCTTAGACTGGTTTCGCAAACAAGAGGGAGTCAAGGTTGTACGTCTTTATACTCAAGTTGACAACCTGCACGCCCAAGAATTGTATAAGAAATTCGGATTCAAAGTGAGTGGTCACACCTGGCACTATTTTGTACCCTTCACGAGCCTACAGGCTTTAGGGGGCTATTCACTTCTGGAAGCGCAACCAAACGAGTTCCAAACGATTGCTGAACTCTTTCCAGCCTCTCTACCGCTAGAGGCTATTCAAAATTTCATCAAAGGAGAGCAACTCATCTATGCCCTAAAAGATTCATCTAATAGCATCGTAGGTGCCTGCCGCTTCACACCAAGTTTTCCAGGTTGTTTCCCATTTGAACTTACAACCCTTTCCAGCTTTGACGATTTCGTGTTAGCCTTTCAACCCCTTTGTAACCCTCCTTCTGATTTCCTCCGTATCACGTTTCATGAAAACCAAAAACTAGCTACATTATGTGAAACACGCGGGTACCATCTTCACCACAAACTATACCAAATGCAATTAATCCTGAGCAAAAAGAAATAGAAACAGGTCCACTCATAGGAGCAAAGAGCTTAGGATTCGCTTCTCGTTACAGGCGAAATAGGTGAACTCTTTCGTGTTCACCCTTCAACGTTTTTTTAGCTTCTCGATTATTTTTGTCGACGTTAATAAGGCTAAAATAGAGCCATGATGCCCTGTTGTATCGTATCATCTTCATTTAGGCGGAGTGTCAAATTGTCACCTGAAAAGAAACTTCCTATTGAAAGCCAACCCAACGCGTTACCCGATGAGATTGATCCAGAAAAATATGTCATCGCGACCTATTATTTCGGGGCACCGATTGGTCTTCCAATTAAAGACATCTGTGAAATGGCTGCTGTAGAACAAAGCACTGGAACTTGGGTGCTTGTTCCTGGTGAAACCCCCGAGATGCGAAAAAAGTATGTGGCCAAGGTTATTGGGATTTATGAAGGACCCTACCCTGAATACAGCGAGCCTAAAGACGTCACGCATCGTCATTATGTTGTACAAGTGGCGTTTCCGTGGGTAAACTTTGGACAGCAAATACCTATGCTCCTGTCAACTGTTGTGGGCAACATTAGTATGGGTGGACGGGTGAAAGTGTTAGATCTCCGGTTCCCAAAGAGCTGGCTGAAAGGCTTCCAAGGCCCCAAATTTGGCACACAAGGCGTCTTCAAAGTACTAGGGGTCAAAGGCCGCCCGTTACTCAACAACATGATTAAGCCTTGCACGGGCTATCCTCCGAAAGTTGGTGCAAAACTACTATATGAGGCAGCACGTGGAGGAGCTGACATCATTAAAGATGATGAACTCATCGCTGACCCAGTCTTTAATCGAATCACTGAACGGTTACCCCTCTACATGGATGCCATTGACAAGGCTAATTCAGAGAAAGGAGAAAAGACCCTCTACACCATCAATATCACAGATCGGATTCCTAGACTTATGGAGAATGCTGAAGCAGCCATTGAACATGGAGCCAATGCCCTCATGATCAACTATCTAGCCGTAGGATACAGCGCTGTGCGTCAGGTTACCGATGATCCCAGCATTAACGTACCCGTGTTAGGTCACATGGACATTGCAGGAGCTATGAGCTACTCGCCTATCAGTGGCTTGTCAACTCAACTGGTCATCGGAAAACTTCCGCGACTAGCTGGTATTGACATCGAAGTATTCCCTGCCCCATATGGGAAGGCACCTTTGCTCAAGCAGCGGTACATCGAGATGTCTCGGTCCATGAACTACCCGCTTCACCACATCAGGCCTACTATGCCTATGCCTAGCGGCGGCATCACACCTGGCCATGTTCCAATGGTCATCGAAGACCTGGGAATTGAAATTATGATTGGTACGGGTGGTGGCATTCACGCCTTTCCTGCAGAACATGGTGGCCCATCAGCTGGTGCCCGTGCCTTCCGACAAGCCATCGACGCAACTGTGAAAGGAATCTCCCTGAAAGATTATGCTGAAGACCATGCGGAACTCAAAGTCGCTTTAGACAAATGGGGTGCCGGAAAAACAGGCTTTGAAATGTAATTCATTCGAATAGGTGTCTGTTGGGCGAAGGATAAATCTGCTAGTGATTTCAACACATTAAGTTTTGAGTATGAATTAGTAGGAAAAAGAAGGAGGGGAGGTATCTCCTTAGGAGGATACCTGCCGTTGTTTACGGTGGCGCAATACGAATATTGCACCAAGTGAAAGAAGTAATCCTAGCACTATTGCTTCAATGGGGAAACCTGGAATGCCAAAGGGGAGGGTAATCGGTGGTATTTCGACATATGTGCTGACGACATTACTCCACGGACCTATCAGCGTATTGTTGTCAATAGCTCGAACACGGAAGTAATAGGTGTCGTTTGACAGAAAGAGGAAAGTGTGGGACAGTGTTGTGACAGAGGCACTTTGGCCGATAATTGCAAAGCCTGCGTCCGCGCTAGCTTGGACTTCATATTCAACTATGACTCCGTCGGAGTCGGTTGCAGCAGTCCAATTCAGCGGTACTTGAAAGCCTGCGATAGTCGCACCGGGATCAGCGAGAACTGGGGCAGAGGGTGGTTGATACAATCGGATGGCATTGCCTAAGATTTCGTCAGTTTCTGTGGCACGAGTATAGCAATCGAATCCCATCACAGCCAGATGACCAACACCCACTTGTTTGTGAAATACGACACCATACCCTGATAAGTCACCTGAGGCGACGACTGTGGTTTCAGAAGTAACAAACCCTAGTGTGCCATCAGGTCCAGCGTACGAAGAAATTCCATCAGCAAGAGGATCTGATGGATCATTGATGATGATAAGATTTGACGTTTCAGTATAAGCAGCACTAAAGGAGAAATGACCAGTTTCATTGAGAATTTGGGCAGTACCACCATAATCTGTGATTCCAAAGGAATAGTATGTCATAAGGAGAACAATACCGCCATCAGCGAGAAAATCATCGAGCGGGGTCTGCCAAGCAGTAGCAACATCGGTGATATTCTGAGCAGTGATTAACTCTTGTTCGATGATGAGGAAGATGTCATGGTTTGGCAGTTCAGCAGCAGCATCCATGTAAGATGTGAGGTTGGTTCGAAGATAGTCAGTTCCATGGGTGGCATTGATAGCAGCCCAGACATTTTCTGCTTCGCCTCCGGGTCCATTGTCAGCGAATTCAGTGTAGTATAGAATCCGAGGTGTTACGGTGGGGGCAGGTAATGCGGCCACTGAAATTGGTGTATCCACTTGAAATCCTGAAAACCAAGTTGAAACGAAAGGAAGAAGCAAAGTACAGAGCGCAATAAGGACTACAATATTACGATTAATTCGCATATGTGTAACCTCGATATTTCCGGAACTACTCGTCTCGAGTAATTCATAGAACGATTTCAAAGCGGCTTCTTAAGTCTGTCGTCCTTCCGAGAAGTAGCGGACGAAAACTGAACTTGCCGGTTCCCATGATTATTTTACCACAGTCTCAAGGGGATATTAGCTGCTAAGGTAAGGATAAGTGGTAGCGATGAAAGTATCGAACACCTTTCTATTGGCACTTTTGTTAATGTCACAATGTATTGTCTTCCCTTTTACTCTGTTTGCACAACCTCAGCGAGTGTTTGCTCAAAATGGCAGTACAGAATTTGGAACAAACATCCGCGTTACTGATGGCTTATCTCCATATACAGATCAAGTTGAGCCTACTATGGTCATCCTGAGTGATGGTCGAATTCTGGTTGGGTGGAAGGAGGCTGATTCACATAACGGACCCGGGCGTCGGGTCGGTTTTGCCTATTCCACAGATGGTGGCATTACGTATACACCGAACATACTCATGACGCGAATATCATCTAATAACGCTCAATCTGATCCCTGGCTCGTCGCCGACGCTGATGATAATGCGTATTTCGTGTGGATCGAGTTCAACGATATTGCCCAGAACTACCCGCCTGAAGGTGTTGGGGTAGCAAAAACAACCGATGGTGGTGAGACATGGGCGGACCCAGTCAACGCTGCTGATACTCCAGAATTTGATGACAAGGAAACAGCTTGCATCGATTCGGATGGCAATCTCTACATTGTCTGGGATCACTTTACTCTAAACTCGACATACCATATTATAGGTGCTGACCTTCGCTTGACCAATTCCACCGATGGCGGGGCGACCTTTTCGCCTACCAGTATTCCCGCTGAAGTTTCAATCCCTTACATTCATTGTTCTTCAAACGATACGCTGTTTATAACCTACATCAATGGAACCACTGATGAGGCACCTAGTAGTCAGATCTTCTTGACGCGTTCCAGTGATCGAGGAGTGACTTGGACACCAAGTATCAGGGTGGGTCCAACATATACCGAGGTTGATTTAATCACTGTTGTAAATACGGATAGTTCACAAAACGTCTATGTTGCCTATGCTGCGGGATTAACTGATAATAAGGAGATTTATGTCATCAAATCAACTGATGGTGGGAATACTTGGAACTCGCCACAGCAAGTCAATGATTATAATGGTGGCATTACTGGAAATCAGCGAATGGTCGAAATGTTCATTGACCAAGACGATACAATCCACGTCGCTTGGCTTGATACTCGACGCGGGCAATACGACATTTACTATAGTTACTCCACCGACGGTGGTTCGTCGTTTTCCGATGATGAGCGAATCACCGAAGTCGGATTTCCGTTGACGTTTGATCGACCAGGCGATTACTTTACCATGCGGGCAGCTCCGAATGGCGAGATGTGCATTGTCTGGACCGATGGACGTAACGGGGTGAATCATGACATCTACTTCGCTCGACAGGGCCTATTCCTGGCTCCAATATTCCCGCTTCCATTAGAGTGGCTTCTCATCGTCGCCGTCGTCGTCATAGTAATCGTTATCATTGTAGTTGTTTTGCTTCTTCGACGACGCCAAAGTAACTAGCCCCACATGGCATAGTGGAATATCCAGAATCCTTCTCACGCTCTGTGAGGTGAAACAAATAGAAGGACTTTTTACCTTCGCATCACTACGGGATTCGGTTAAGGTATGTCAGGTCCAATAGCAATTAGTCGGGTCACTCGTCCGCGACAAGCAGCTCGTATAGCATATAATCGCTATGCCCTCTTTTATGACTTCATGGGAGGGCAATTCGAAAGACCTTATGCTATGAAGGGATTGCAGATGCTGAATGTCCAACCAGGTGAATCTGCAATAGAGATTGGATTTGGAACTGGCCATGGAATCTTGCAGCTAGCGAAAGCCGTTGGGGAAAATGGACATGTGAGTGGGATAGATATCTCAGACCGAATGTGTGCCATTACTCGTTTACGAATACACCAAGAGAACCTATTAGATCGAGTTTCATTGCATTGTGGAGATGCTCTGAAATTGCCCTTTGAAGCGGCAACATTTGACGCTCTGTTCATGAGTTTCACCTTGGAACTCTTCGATACAGAAGACATTCCTCTGGTTCTAAGAGAATGCTATCGCGTACTCAAACCCCGAGGGCATATCTGTATCGTTTCATTGCTTAAGTCTAAACAATGTTCCCGGATTGAACGCCTTTATGAGTGGATTCACGAGAGGTTTCCTCAGTGGGTGGATTGTCGCCCAATTCAAGCCGGGCAAGAACTAATTCAGGCTGGATTCGAGCTACAGCAGGAACAAGTACAATCAATGTTCGGCTTGCTAGTGTCAACAGTTGTTGCCGTTAAATCATAACTGACTTAGGATTGCTATGCAATAATGCTATTGTCACTAGCCGTCTATTAGTATGGTAATACTGTTGTCCATATTGGGCGATGACGTATGCAAACGAAGGATGAAATTCTCAAAGCTGCAAAAGACTTCGATGATGTCATCGAAACCCGAGACATCAGCCAGATTATTCCATTCTTCCACGAGAAGTGAACCATCGAGCTTCTGGGAGTAACACTTCATTGTCATGAAGGCGCTTGTAAGTGGTTGGATTGGATGCTTTAGTATCTACAATCCATTACCTTTGATCCAATAGTGATTATAGTTGAAGGAGATACCTTTGAAGAATTCCTTATCAATGGTACTCTGAAAGATAGTCAGCGCATCCAATCGAAACAGGCTGAAGTCATCATCTATGAAAACCTACTCATAATACACCTGCGACTTTACTTCAATGCTTAGATCTTGCTGAAGCCGTGGTTTCCGGATGGTTGACGAAGTAGCTTATTAACAAGCTGATTACACAATCTACGAAAGGCTAGAATGAAAGAGCGTGTTTACCCTGCAAGATACTTCATTGCATGCACA
Source organism: Promethearchaeota archaeon (assembly GCA_048938295.1). Lineage (GTDB taxonomy): Archaea > Asgardarchaeota > Hermodarchaeia > Hermodarchaeales > Hermodarchaeaceae > Hermodarchaeum. The sequence goes on along the minus strand of JBHLMI010000024.1, from coordinate 4,373 downwards.
GCGAATTCGTTCAAAACGCAAACTTCTCATTGTCTTTATTGGGGTGAGTATCTTTGCGTTCCTACTAGTTTTCATAAGCGTGAGAGGGTTTCTAGATCAAGCTTTTATGGTACTCTATTTTGGTCAGTTTCTACCTCCTGAATTGGGAATCTTCTTTCCCGCATTTAATCTAGCTCAGCTGCATGACATTGGCATTATCTTAGCCTCCGTCGGCCTTGTAGTCATGTATTTGCCCATTACCTTGACGCTGGTAATTTCAGAAAAAACGGTTGTTACCTCTCAAAGATTTCGGAGCCGGCTTGTGCATTTCTTATGCCACTCGGATCTTTTCAAAATTTTAGGCTTTATGGGTTTATTCCTTGCAAGTATGGGTGTTTGGTTTTGTATGCATCAAGCCTACCTCTATCAAGGCGAGTATTTGAAAGGCACTCTGCTAACCAATAGCTATGTGTTTTTAACTTTTGAAATCTCTCCCTTACTCCTTCATGTGGCTGGGAACTTCTTAGTGATTTACGGTCTCATCATCATCGCTTCAATAAATGCAATTAAGGTTGTTTCAGGGCTTTTATCACAACAGGGGAGGCTGAGTTGAGGGTGGAACAGCAGGAGCAACGGAGACATCGATGGATTCAACAAGCTCTGACGATTGGGCCGGATTGGCTATTTTATACCGTGGCCTTCATTCCATTTTTCATAATCAGTTTCGCTGTTTGGGTTTGCCTTGACGAAGCCATCTTTGCTTTACGTTACGGGGTAGTTGTCCAATGGTCGCTGTTTCCTTATTTCCGAATCTTTCCTGATATGTGGCATTATCTGGGAATCCTTTTGTTTGTGTTCGGGATGATTCTCATGGGACTAACACTTCTTCTTCATCGACGCTCTCAAACAGAGTCACAAGAAGATTCTGTCCAATGGTTCCGCATTTTTAGACATCTCAGAAAATGGCTAAGCAAAACCCCAGTTCTGGTGATACTGGGCCTTGTTGGTCTTCTATGGTTAGGAATTGCCATTAGCCTAATGAATTACGCATTTTTTTCTCAGCTTCAGTGTTCAAATTTTGGGATGGGTATCCCCTGTTTCGTAAGCCTATTTGGGGTCATCATCATTGAGAGTCTTTTTCTTCATCAAGTATGTGATGTTTTGGTTGCAATCGGACTTGCGTTGATTTTCCTCGTTGTAATAGGTGAACGCAGTGGAGATTGACGTCGGTTTTCCTTCAAACCTAATTAACCAATGCTTCAATGCCCCTTAGCCGCAAGTAACTCGCCTGGAGCCGTAACTCCGCACCGAGTTGGGTGTCTCCACTTGCATCGTACATCTTTGCAATCTTTTCAAGGGTATCAGCCGCTTTTGAAAAGTCATCATCACCCAAGCTGCTCTGCAACTGCATTTCAAAACAGGCCAGCGCTTCGGCTTCATATCTCTGTGGTGACCGATTGATCTTTTGCGCGAGTTTCGCTGCACGTTGATAAAGCAAACCCGCTGTAAAATAATCCTGTTTGACTTTCTTTTTCCGTGCTTCTTGAACGTAGCCCCGAATTTTCGCAGCATACATTTCAGTGCTCAAGCTCTCCACAGCTGGGTAAACGGTCCGAATCGCCGTGCCCTACCCAAGTATATACTGCATAGAAGAAGGCAAAAGTGTTTCTTATCAATGGAAAACCGTAGTTTGGAAAATTTGAACACCAAATGTATACACTTTAAACACTCAGTGATTATGTTTCACTGTGCTATGATCGAAGCACAATTACTTGAAGAATTCCTTCTCAACCCGAATCTCATAAATGATACAAAAAAAGCTCGAGATTCCCCTTGGTTGACAATGGAGAGCCAGAACCTGGTGAATCTGTTTTTAGCTTGAGAATATGACAGATAATGTTTTCCATTTATTTGACAGGCTCAAAGATTCCAAGAACGAGTGAAACGTTTTTTAATGTTATCTCGCAAGAATTGAAAATTCATATCGACAAAACACCCAGTTAATCGAAAGTTATATTAGGAGATTATAAATTATAGCGTAACAAATTTTTAGGAGTTTGAATTTTCATGAGTTCAAAAGGAAGAGCTAAAACAGTTGGTGGTTTTTACATTCATCTTTTCATTTACGTAATGGTAAATATTTTGCTTTTTTCAATTTGGTTTTTCATTACGCTTGGATTTCCATGGTTCATTTTCCCACTGCTGGGATGGGGAATTGGAATTGCTGCTCACGGATTAGCCGTATTTTTTAGATGGACTGATACGGATTAATTCTTCACCCTATACACTACCAATACCATAGACTGAAAGCAACGGCAATAGAAATAACCATTAAACCGCCTTTGTAATTCTGATTAGTTCTTTCGGTTCTGTTTTAATACTCTTGCATTTCATGCTACCATTTTTACCACTAAACTCATCGCAGATCTCGAATGGAAAAAGAGGGTCTTTTTATCCCAGAACGACCACATGTTAAGATACAGTGACTAACACGCAATAAAGCTTGGCAATTTTATTGCGTGCTAGCACTTATACACGGAAACTCACAGGAAAGTGTTTCTAACCTGTGTTAGCTTTTCTGTCAATGTGATGAGATGAGTGTTTCTAACACGTGTTAAGCCCTAACTGTTTAACACTAGACATCAAAATAACAAGACCTATTTCTTTTGCGTAAAGGCTATCCATTCTTCGTATAGGTATTCAAAATACATTAGATATGTCGGGTCGTTTAATTCCTTCCGTGCAGCCTCTATAATTGGTTTGACTTTTTCCCAATGTCTTTCAACCTCAAAGATACTTTGAACCATACCAATATCAATGAGCTTATTATATAGAAAAAGTCCAAGCAGGTTAAAGGCACTGCTGACCTGTCGTAGGGCAAGGTGGATTGGTTCTCGTCCCCTAGGATCGCCATATTTCTTCACAAAATCGTTAAAGTCTTTGAACTCCGCTGAAAGTAATAATAAATCTGCCTCGTGAAATTCTTTGTTATTATAGGTTCGATAAATTCTCATTATTGTGTCAATCTTTTCACGTTTACGAGTACCACGCAAAATCAAGAAATAGTAGATTATACCAACTGTTACGCTTACTGAAGCAATAATCACAGAAACCGTTGCTAACACATCTTGCACTTACAACACCCCAACGTAGGTTGCAATTTCTGATTTTACGATAATAAGAATTAATGTGTTATTAAAAGTATCAATGGGAATCTGGGTTTCTCGAAACTCTAATGAGTGCCATTCTTGTATTGAGGATCTTATTTTTTTGAAAATACATGTACGAATGGGAAGAACACGTCCTAGCTTTTTCGTCATGGGGTTAGTATGAGTGTATCTAACATGTATTAAGTTAACTTATTCATATCCTAGAGTTTTAAGATGTGTATTTCTTATCCGAATAAAAGCCTACAAAGGCGTAGTGATTACTCTTCAATTAGTCCAAATCCATTCTCTACTAGCTCAACCAATCGTGAAATGAATCGCGCTGCAGGTGCTCCATCAACAACATCATGATCAACTAAAATTGTCATGCATAGATATTCACGAATTTCAATCTTATTCCTGATTACTCCAGGTTTCTTTGCTATCCCACCTAAGATAACCGAAAGCGGGTGAAGCGCTGTACTAATCCCAAAGGCTGTCCTAGCATCTCGCCCAAACATTCCAATCGATGTAGCCATTACTGTGCCCATATGTTGCTTGAAAAAGAATGGATCCTTCCTCACCTTTCGCCAGAAAAAGAAGTTTCTCAGAAACTTTGGCAAAGACAGAAGTCTTCCTGTTTGACGCATTTCTTCTTTTTTAACATAGTCCTCCTCTGTTTCTATTTGGGCATTTCGAATTTCATCATGAATCTCTCTAAAACTCTTCTCGTTTGTCTTTCTGATTATGAATACAATTGGATACACTTTGCCATCAATTTCTCTTTCTACCATAACAGAAACGTCTACATCCTCAAAAATCACAATCTTTTTTCCTTTTCTCATAGCTTGAACATGCTTGTGTTCATTTACTGCTTGTCCTAGGCATTTCATTATCCAGCCAGTAAAGGACCATGTTTCTCCGGTTTTTTCCCTATGTTTTCTAAGAATTTCTCGTCCTTTGGTTACATCAAGTTCGATCAATCCTTTTACATGATGTCTTTTCTGGCTATGTATTTGTGTGTCAACGATTATTTCACGTATTTTTGGAAACGCCTTTTCTTCATAGTTTCCGATAAGATCCATTTATCCCACTTCCCTAACAAAACAAATACTAATTTTCGTTTTTTATAACTTATTGTTATTTTTACTTAAATCCAGCATTGTCGTCGTTTGTGTTTCTTAACTCTCTCAATTCAGTAGTATTAAACCATAATTTTAGTTGCTTCGATAAACAATATCGATTCCA
>JBHLMI010000062.1:0-2819 GCA_048938295.1 Promethearchaeota archaeon | reverse complement strand
TTCGATGACGGGCGTATGTCTGTTTCTAAAATCGCTCAACGAACTACATTCACTGCCAGACGAGTACGAAAGATATTACGTGAGTTGATCGAAGGCGATGGAATCAGCTTTACAATAGGATATAGCATCTTTGCACTGGGAGATATGGAGTATCGGTTAAAAATCGTCTATGATGAGTCACAGGCAACAGGTCAGGAAATCATCACTGGGATATACAACAAATATCCTAATGACTTTTGGTGGGCAAGTACCACCACAAACGAGCCACTTGTGGATATTGGATTGATAATCGATCGCCCAGGAAGTGCCGTTCCCATCATTAATGAGGTGAAAACTGCCCCCTATACTCGGTCAGTGGAAGATTATGTCTCCTACCCTCGTGTTGTATCAGCTAACTTTCCTTTACGACTTCGCCTAGCCGAGTTATTAATCGATGCTGACTTGCTAGATCCTGATAATTTACTTTGGGGACCCCGAGGACGTTATAAGATCAGCCATTACCTACAAAAAAAGAAAGGATACCAATACTAGCGAAACGCCTTGATATGAGGATGGTGTTCTTCCAAAAACCACAGAATATTTATAGCCACAGTTTTTTTGGCTATCCTCATGAAAGCCGTTGTAGTTTATGACACACAATTCGGAAACACTGAGCAGGTCGCAAAGGGTATCGCGAAGGTGCTGAATGCTGACATCATCAAAGTTACTGATCTCGAGGCTTCAAAACTCAAAGCATATGATCGATTTGCTTTTGGGTGTCCCGTTCATGCCTGGAATATGTCATCGGGAATGAAACTGGCGTTACAGAAACTCGAAGGCGAATCTTTTGCAGGAAAACAAGCAGCTACTTTTGATACAAGGATTGATTCGAGATTTGCTGGTGATGCTGCAGGAAAGATTGGGAAGAAATTGAAGAAGCTTGGATTTAAAGTGATAATGAAACCTGTTCACTTCATAGTGACGGGTCGGGAAGGCCCCCTTGCCGAAGGGGAGATGGACAAAGTCCAAATCTTTGCTGCCTTGAAATCAACCTGAATTGATAAGGTGAGGAATTTTGTCATCGAAACCTTCAGAAATTGCCAAAGCACTCTTTGGCGAACAAAAGTACACCTGTTCGCAGGCCGTTTTTGCGGCCTACGGCGAATACCTCAGTAACGGAAAACTCGACCAAGAAACCTGCATGAAAATCGCCTCTGCCTTTAGTGGCGGCGTTGCAGGACTAGGAAACATCTGCGGCGGATTAAACGGAGCGCTTATGGCCATTGGCCTTAAATACGGCGGGGCCAGCCAAGAGGCCTATAACAAAGTCAATGCAGTAGCCCGACAGCTCTTGGACGAATTCACGACATTCCATGGATCCATCATGTGTCGCGAGTTAATCAACCATGACCTACACACCGATGCAGACATCGACCACGCCTTCAAAACAGGCGCGTTCGATAATTGCCCAAAATTCATTGAAGACATCACAGTGATTCTGGATAAACTGCTCTAACCTCGCTCACCGTTGCCTCTTGTTTAAATATTAGAGCATTCAAGAGACCCTACTGGTTTTTTCTTCACCCCATAATGCTTTTACTACGAATCAATCTTTTTGTAATAACCAAAGTTGCTGATAGGGGTATAAGCTTTGAATGTCTTAGTTTTGGGATCCGGTCAGATGGGTCGTGGTGCTGCTTTTGATTTAGCACAGAATGATAGAGTCGAACAGGTGATCGTTGCTGATATTGATGAAGGCACGGCAAACAGATTAGCAAAAGAAATGGGTCCGAAAGTAATTGCTAAGAAAGTGGATGCAAGAAATCGAAGGCAACTGGAATCTGTTTTCTCAAAGGTTGATTCAGTGGCAAGCTGTGTCAGCTACACGCTGAACCTCTTACACACAGAGGTGGCGATAGACACAGGAACTCATATGTGCGATTTGGGTGGAAACACAAATGTTGTAAGGGAGCAGCTTGCACTACATGAAAGAGCCAAAGATGCAGGAATCACTGTCGTACCTGATTGTGGACTTGCCCCAGGAATGACCAGCGTTCTAGCAAGAGCAGGTATTGAAACCCTGGATAAGGTTGAATCTGTTCGCATTCGAGTAGGCGGTTTACAACAAGACCCGCGTCCGCCCCTAGATTATGCCTTGATCTTTGCTGTTGAAGGTTTGATAAATGAATACACAGAACCTTGTATGATCTTAAGAGATGGGAAAATCACCTATGAAGAGCCATTAATTGGCATTGAACCAATTTCGTTTCAAGCACCTTTTGATGAGCTTGAAGCATTTAATACGAGCGGTGGTAGTTCAACACTTCCTCTCACATATGAAGGCAAGGTTAAGAATTTGGATTACAAGACAATTCGATATCCTGGACATGGTGATATAATGTGGTGTCTGAAGCAATTGGGGCTGATGGATAATAGAGAACAGGACTTCAATGGAATCCGAATTGCGCCTCGTACTGTCTTTGAGCGGTTGCTAGAAAGAAATTTACCAGAATCTGGAAAAGATATAACTTTGGTTCGTGTGCAAATTGCAGGTTGGAAGGGAACTGAACCCCGAAATGTGGAGTATGAAGTCGTTGATTATTTTGATGATACTTCAGGGCTAACATCGATGATGCGTACAACAGCATGGACACAGTCTGTTACTGCAATAATGATGGCGGATGGTACAATCACTGAAAGGGGTGTACTACCACCGGAAAGATCAATCCAACCACAACCATTCATTGATGCCCTTCGTGATCGTGGAATCGATATTGTTTATCGAAGCAACTAAAATTATGGTTTAATACTACTGAATTGAGAGAGTTAAGAAACACAAA
>JBHLMI010000023.1:28789-46555 GCA_048938295.1 Promethearchaeota archaeon | reverse complement strand
TTGACGAACACATTCATTTTTAGCTCTCCACGTGAAGGAGAGCCTCTCTGATGAGGAGCCAATCATTGATGGAATTTGCCACTCTTAAGTATTACATTTTGCTGGTTCTCGCGATGGTCTTTTGGGGTGGAAGCTGGGTGTCGGCGCAAGTTGTCGTCTCAGTAGCGCCACCCTTTACAGTTGGCTTCTTCCGGTTCCTGACCGCTAGCCTCATTTTTCTTCCATTACTGTTGGTTACTCAACACGAATCCATCCGCAGTTATACTAAACGTGATATTGCGCTCTTTTGTGTGCTGGGCTTAATCGGCGTCTTTGGTTATGGCAGCCTTTTCTTGATCGGCATGCAGTTCACCACAGCTACTCAAGGGTCAATCATTGCCGGTATAAACCCGGTCACCGTTAGTTTACTTGCGTTCCTCATTCTTCAGGAACGATTGACACCGAAATGGCGGTACATCGGGTTTCTGTTCAGTTTCTTAGGAATCGTCTTCGTCGTAGGCGTTCAGGCATTCTTGGATTTTCAGCTTGAGTATCTTATTGGCAACCTAATTCTGATTTGTGCGATGTTCACGTGGGGCTTGTACTCCATCTTTGGAAAATCTATAATGAAGAATCGTTCTTCCCTCGAAACTACAGCCATGGGGATTTTCTTTGGCACATTATTCTTTTTCATTGGCGCAGTATTGGAACAGTTTTGGATTCTACCGGTGATGTATGACCCTACCTTTTGGCTCAACATCCTGTATATGGGCATCTTTGTAACTGTTTTTGGATTTCTTTGCTATTTTCTTAGCCTCAAGAACCTAGGGGCAAGTAAATCTGCTGTGTTCATTTCACTGGTCCCTGTGTTTGGTACGTTGTTCTCCTTCTTATTGCTGAATGAAGCGATCTACCCTACTTTTATTATTGGTCTAGTTCTGGTCATTTTAGGCATCTTGTCAATTAATTATCCTCGAAAAAGCCACCTCGTTAAGGCCAATATTGCACCAGAATCTGGATTGCCCTGATTATCAAGCTACTCTATGGGATTGCCCATAGGGACATTTTTTGTTGAGAGGACAAATTTGACATGATGGGTTTCTAGATGTGCATTGGAGGGCACCAAAATCAAGCATCGCCTGATTGAAAAGATAGGCTTTTCCAGGGGGTATAACAAGCTCAGCAAGGTACCAGAGTTGGTTTTTTGCTGGTGCACGCATCGGATCACCTGTGACTTCGAAATACCGTTGGAGAACTCGTTGGGCGTTGGTGTCGAGAATGGGAGCATCTTTATGGAATGCGAAGCTGAGAATTGCCCCAGCTGTGTAACGACCAATACCAGGCAGAGCCATGAGCTCTCTAATTGTAGAGGGAAGCTGACCGTCACAGTTCATTACAATATATTGGGCGATTTGGTGGAGCCGACCAGGTCGAAAATTATAACCAAGCGGACGCCAGAGTTGTTGCACTTCCTCAACTGGAGCAGCCGCCAAGGCCTCGAATGTGGGATATGCTGTGAGAAATTCATGGTATTTGGGAATTACCCGATCAACCTGGGTCTGATGGAGCATGATTTCAGAGACAAGAATGCGATAAGGATCCCGGGTATGACGCCATGGTAAATCGCGTCCATTTTTTTCATACCATTGGAGAAGAGCTCGTTGAAATAATTGAATATGTTGAGGAGTAGCCAGGTAGAGCGTTCCAGGATGTTTGTTTTTTTTAATCTGAGAAGGAGCGTTCACATGATGTAGCAGGAAGCAGGTGATAAAAAATCATTGGAATTCGGAATTGCCTCGGGTTTTTGTCCACAGACATTAGCTTTTTGAATAGATGACAGACAAGGCTGTTTATGGCACTGCCAGAAGGGGATTTTGAAAGATCATCGGTACCCATCGTGCCACGGCGTTTCATCTGGGGAATACTGATAGGGTTCGCTTTTTTCCACTTCTCCGCTTCAATTTTCTGGCAATTTGGAAGTTTCTATCTATTTGCTGGAATTGGCGAAACCGCTTTTCTGGTAATAGGTCTAATTGGAGGCCTACCCATACTGGTTGGATTATCCGGTGTCTACTTATGGGGTTCACTTTCTGATCGCTGGCATCGACGGCTCCCCTTCATAATCCTTGGATTCCTTGCACAGGCAGTTAGCTTCTTCCTATACATCTTCATTCAAGATAGCTTGACGTTTCTCATCGTAACCTGCGCAGCCTATTTATTTTCCCTTGCTACAGTGCCTCTGGCTAATGCCTATCTCACCGAAGCAAAAACCTTCAAGGGTGGAGCAGTTGGAATCCTCTTAGCGATTAGTAGTGTCGGTTGGTCGGTGGGCGCGTTTACTGGTGGTTTCCTATTTGCGATGATTGGAATGACAGGATTGTTCTTCCTCGGTGGCATCGCATTGATAGTAGCAGCACTGGTCATCCTTGTTTCAGTACGGGAAATCCCCCAAGAGAAGGGAATTGTTCTTTCACAAGTTTATAGACAAGATTCCAAGCTTTCACCAAATCCTTGGTGGAAACCAAGACGGTGGATTCTGCTCGTATTAGCTTTGGCTGTCGCGATAGGAAGCCTTGGAGTCAACGGGTTTGCGTATTTCTTTGGTGTGTATTTGGTTTCAGAAATCGGTGGAACGCCTTTAATGATTGGAATTGCTAATGGGTTCGCGTCTCTTTTGGGATTAGGTGTCACGTTAGCGGCGGGACATGGGAGTGATCGTATTGGGCGAGTACCCATCATTTTACTCGGGTTTGCAGGGTATGGATTGTTCATGTTAGTCTACCTCTTTGTGTATAATCCGTGGATTGCCATGCTGCTCTGGTTCATTCCCATCTATCCTCTTATTTCAACGGCAAGTTATGCAGCTGCAGCGGATTTGAGTCGAGTAAGGGAAAGAGGCCGGGCGATGGCCACGATTGCCACTGCCAATTCCCTCGGTCAAGCGATTGGTCCAATCATTGGAGGGGGACTGGTTCAATTTGTATTCTTTACACTGCGAGGCAACCTGCTATTTGCATTAATGATGAGTATAATTGCTTTTAGCATTGTATTGGTACTTGTTCCAGAAACGCTTCATCAAAGTAAGAAATGAGTGAAACTTGGAAGCTATGTGCCACTAGTATCTGAATCGGAAGCCGGCTTCTTCTTCTTTCGTCCAGCTCCAACGACGTCTCCAATCAAAATCATCGCGACACCAACAATGCCCAATCCTGGACCTAAGAAATAGGCGATGATTACTCCAATTGGTTGACTAAATAGTCCTGAACCGACTATTCCAAGAATTTGAGTAACTAAATAGAAGAGAGCAGCAAAGGTAGCTACTGCTACGATTATTCGACCAATTAAGGCAAATGTACCGGATCCTGCCGCATACCATATAATTGCCCCGATGATGACGAGAATTCCACCGATGCTCGTTACAAAGGTAAGTGCAGATACTATCTGGTCTCCAATTGGAGGTCCAAGAATTGAATTGATAAAAGTAATAAGAAGGCCTCCATAAACAGGATCAAGGGCAATCGATGTGCCTGAATACAGTACAATACTGCCACCGATGACGAGGAGAAGAAAACCAAGTAAGCCCATGCAAATCGACATCCATGAGTATTTTCACTATTCCCGCAGAAACTGTGCCCTTATACTTTACGTCTTTTGCCTGCAGAGCGCCAGATTGCCTTTACTTTCTCAATTCTGTGATTGGACTACTCTTTTATCACATCGATCGGATTAGGGAATAATCCAGTTTGTCGATTTATCTTGGTGAGTGAAAATGGATGCTGAACTAGTTGGAGCAATTGAAGAGTTTGCACATAGCGCCATCAAAGTGGGAAAACGGGGTGCGCATTCTTATGAGCATACTCTGCGGGTGCGCCAATTATGTCTGCTCATTGGGAAAAGAGAAGGAGCGGATTTAGAGGTCCTTGAGGCCGCAGCGTTATTACATGACATCGGACGTCCAGAAGAAGAGGTTACTGGTGAGTCACATGCTAAAGTTGGGGCTAATATGGCAGTCGCATTCCTTGCAACGACCCCATTTCCCAAGGAGAAATTACCATTAGTTGCTAGTGCTATTCGGACACATAGGTTCAGTGAGAACAAAAAGCCTGAAACACTTGAAGGGGAAATCCTTAGTGATGCAGATAAACTTGATGCGATGGGCGCCTTAGGACTTGCACGAACCATCGCGGAAAGTCTGATGCAGAAACGGGGTCTCCATGGCACAATTGAGCACATGGATCATAAGCTGTTGAAACTACGAGATCGGATCCTCACCGAGACAGGTAAACGACTTGCAGAACCTAGACACCAACTTCTTGTCACCTTTATGCAAACGTTGGCATCAGAGTTTCAGACTATTGGCGAACCACTACCAGCAGAATTGCGTGCCTATTTACCAAAATAGGCACACCCTGGTGCATCCTTACCAGAAATCGTTTTGGTAATTTTTAGGTACATTCCCAGCTTTGCCATAGCTATCTGAATACACCGGTTCAGCTACGAGATTTGATATCTACGGGTAACTATCTTTACATCTACTTTGAAAAATAATGGTGTAAAAGGTCAAAACTGAAGACGATAAACAGGAAAACGAGGATGACGATGAGGTGAAAGCTGAAGATAATGTAGAAGGCGAGCATTCGGATTTGGGCGAACCAGAACACCATGTCCGCCGAATACCTAACAACTTGGGGAGATACCAGGAGAAACAATGGAAGATTCCCAAATGCAATGATTACACCAAGCTGGACAAATATCATTAGTTGTTCATCTTGACGAAAATATACGGTGTAGGGAAAGGCGAACCAATTGGCGATGAGGTACCGCCAGTCGCCAATTCGCACGGGGATGGGCTGCCAGATGGTGACGAGCCACGTTTCACACAGTGCGAGAAGAAGCATCACACTAACAGTAACTGCATACAAAAAGAGCTTCCCACTCTTTTTCCGCCAAAGGACATAGAAGATTATAATTCCACTGAGTAAAGTGAGTATAATTGGTATTCCCTCAGTTTCTGTTCTCTAGCTGTCTAGAATAAATATTACTATTAATGCAACTGGATATTAGAGTCCGTTTCAGCAATGTGAAAAATCCAAGTCAACATAGGTAAAGAATCAACTTAACCGTTAGCATTATTCCTCAATGTAGATGTAAATCCTGTTTTTTACGGAAGTACATCGGGCACAAGTCTTATCTCTATCCTCAATCCTTAACGGGTAATAACTCGTAGCAAAGAGGGTAACTTAATTGAACGAAACAGAGGAGCAAAAAACTATACATCCCGTGGTAGAATTCCTCATCTCATCCCGCTTTTCAGGTCTCTGCGGCATAATCGGTCCAATACTCGCATTAATCGGAATTGCCCTTGCAATCTGGGTTTCTCCTTGGTTTAATTGGTTCGACAATGCTCTTAGTGATTTAGGTCATCCCACAATGTTGGGCGGATCGCATGGAGTACCTGGGCTGAATCCTGCCGCACCAATCTTCAACACCAGCCTCATTCTCACCGGTCTCATCACATTGATCCTAACAGTGTGGCTAATTCGCTACCAAATCTTTGAAGGATCAATTATCGGAGTAATTGCCGCGATTCTGCTAACCATCTCACAGTTCTTCCTAATTGGCATCGGTGTCTTCCACGAGGGTTTTGGCTATACACATTTCATCGTGTCTCTGGGATTCTTTGTGACACTCTTAATTGCCGGTATGATTTATGGCGTTCGTCTGATGCAAGAAAAGCACCTCCGGCTCATTGGGATTGTGGCATTCATTTTAGCCTTGAGTAGTGCCCTAATCTGGGTCGCCTACTATCTAAGTCTGCTTCCCTTCACCGGCGTCGCCATTCCCGAAATCATCTCAGCTGTATTTGCAATGGTGTGGGTGTTTCCACTCTGTGTTCTCTTAATACTTGGAAAGAGAATGTAGACTAGCCTTGGTCAGGCGGAAGAAAGAGGACAACCGAATCAATTGACCGACGCGCTCGACGTGATGGTGATTCAGCGGGATAACCAACTGGCACAATGGCAACTGGCAGCACACCCTTTGAGCATTCCAATGCAGCTACAATGGCATCATCGTTGAACGCCCCTACCCAACAAGAGCCTAAGCCCAGCGCATGGGTAGCGAGTAAAAGGTTCTGCGTCATAGCAGCTGTATCTTGAATTGAGTAGAAACTTCGTCCGCGATTACCGTATACCGCACCAGACACCTCTGGAACACGACATATAACGAAGACCACTGGAGCTTTTTCAATAAAATCTTGGTCATGTGCTCCGATAGCTAGTTTCCGTTTGATCTTTTTGTCTCGAATAACATAGATTCGCCATGGTTGCTGATTTCCTGCGCTTGGACTAGCAATCATAGCCTCTAGCAAAAGCGAAACCTGGTCCGATGAGACATCATTCCCTGTAAATGTTCGGATTGATCGTCTTGTGGTGATTGCTTCCAAAGCATCCATTTTCTCACTTCCATCTTTTAGACATGTTTAAGGATTTCTTGGATATTGCTCATGAGGGTTTGCTGGAACTTGGAGTAACCTTGATTATAAGCTTCAGCATTGTTGGTGTTGGGTGATAAGATTTCACGTTGATGAACCATCGCCTTGACGGCTTTCTCAACCGTTGAAAACAATTTGAGCCCAAGGGAGGCTAATATTGCCGCACCGAGAGCTGTTCCTTCATCCACGTGAGTATAGATACATGGCTTGTTAGTTACATCACAAAGGATTTGCCGCCAGAGAGCGGATCTTGCCCCACCACCATCAAGACGGAGTTCGTTTAATATGACTCCGACAGAGAACATAGTATCAATTGAGAACCGGGCAGCATATGCTACGCTTTCGAGAATGGCTCGCGCGATATGTGTCCGAGAATGGTGGAAGCTGAGTCCTTGAATTTTCCCCAACCCCCAAGTAAAGAAAGGAAAGAGAGTGAGTCCATCACTTCCCGGAGGAGCTTGGGCTGCTTGGTCCACAATGTAATCATAAGGATCTGTACCGAGTCGCTCAGCTACCGCGACTTCCACATGACCAAATTGATCCCGGAACCAACGGAGAATCGTTCCCGTGTCTGGTATAACACCTTCCAATACGCGTTGATTGGGAAGGACATGTGGATGGGTAAAGAGAACACCCAGTGGATCTTTGAGGATTTTCTCCACCGGTGTTAGGATGAACGTTCCCGTTCCAAGTGTGAGTTTCGCTTCACTCGTGTGTAGAACGCCTAATCCTAAGGTAGCGCATTGTTGGTCACCGCCTCCAACAACCACCGGTATGCCCGCTGGTAAACCTGTAGCAGTTTCAGCCTCCTTTGTGGTCTCGCCCACAATCGTGCCTGAATGGACAAGTTTTGGCCACAGGGAAATCGGTAACTCTAGTTCTTCGCCAAGCTTTTCATCGAGTGTGAACGTTTCAGGATTAAGGATCCCAAAATCATGATTTGTCAGATCCGATGCCAAAGTTCCTGTAAGCCGGTGATACAAGAAAGCATCAGGGGTGGCGAATGTCGATGTTTTGCTGAAAATCTCTGGATGCATGTCTTTGAACCAAAGGGCACGACGAAGACTTATTCGTTGTTTCACCAATGCCTCAAATTTTTTTGCAGAGGGTGAAATGCGCATATCGATCCAGGTGATAGCCCGAGCCAATGGCTTTCCTGTTTTATCGAGGGGAAGGAGAGTGGCACGCTGAGTCACCACAGATACGGCGCTGATAGCGTTAGGATTGACTGATTTGTGGCTAGTCACTGCCCTCATTGTTTCCTGTGTTGTCCGCCACCAGTCGTGAGCATCTTGTTCAGCCTGTTCAGGTTCATCGGTTATAGTAGGAAATTCCCGATAGGCTTTTGCAATTTCATGACCTTGAGTATCAAACAGCACTGATCTGTTGCCTGTTGTGCCAAGGTCTATTACCGCAATGAGTTGGTCGGTTTTTTGGGGCATTGTTGAACCTCCATGAGCCTGATGAGTATTACGTGTTGGCTTTACATCCCCAAAAAGCCTTACTTTCCGATGATTCTAAGTCCCATGGTGTCGTCGTCGACGACGCATAACAAGTATCACAATAACAACTACAACGATAGCGACAACGATGACAGCAATGATTTGTCCGAAGAAGAACGCAGTGGAGATTGTGTAGAGTATTGAGTCAGAATAGATCGTATGGCCAGCGAAATCTCTGCCATAAACATGAAGTTCCATGAGCCCATCCATGATCGGTGCAGGCACAAAGACATTGTAGCGATTGCCACCTTGATAGATGAGAGGTACACCGACCCAATTGTGGTTGTGCATTGGATCAAAACGATATTCCAAGAAAAGCAAATCAAATCCACTGAGACTCTGATCAATATAAACCGAAACTAAAGTCGATACTCCACTCGAGACCACGCTTGGAACTATAATGAGCGGTTCACCAGGTTCATCTAAGAGCACCTCAGCCATAGCGAAGATGGCGTCCCGTACCTTTTCGCAATTTGCTAAAACTTGGTCAGCGCTTGGATTGAAGTAATCCCAGATGCTGTATCCCCAAGCAGATTCATTACCATAGACTTCTAAGGTGACTGCGGGGATGTCGTATTCACCATAAAGCCAATCATCCCAAGTACCGTAGGAAGGATATAGTTGTGTGGCACTCCACCATTCAAATCCTGAAGCAGCCTGCACTGCGGCACCGAGATTAGCGAAGAAGGGTTCATGATAGCTGGGTTCACTGGTATGACACCAAGGCGTTAACAATACATCAGTGCCACTGTGGAGTGACACACCAAAGGCGAGGTTTTGGTGATGATGCACGGTGAAGTTCAGCATTGCTTGAGTTTCGGGTTCACTGAATGAGGTTGTGCCATGATAAACCTCTGAACGTGGATCGCTGCTGCCTGCACTAAAGGCAACCGGGTAATTACGATTAAGGTCAATTCCACCTGGTAAGTCTTCACCGGTTTCACCATCACCGTCAAGATCTATTCCTTCGTATGTGTAGTAGTATTCATCTGGATTTTCAAAGAAGGCAATGGTGAAATCCCCGTTAACATCTTGAACCTCCCATTCATCGGCTAGCCCATCACCATCTTCGTCGGTGGGGTGAAGGTTTTTCCGCTGCCAGGGATTGATGTGAAGCATCCCGAGCACATCTGGATTAAGTGTGGGAATGATATAGAGAACGAAGTGCTCTAGTATTCGTTGTACTTCAGGATCGTCAAAATACGCGAGTAAGTAATCTACAAAATAGAGGGCATTTTCCACTGTGATCGCTTCCCGACCATGATGATGAGCCACTATGAGGAATCCCTGTCGCTGCGAGGTGTCTCCGGGTGCTGTGATTTGGATACAAGGAATGGAGAGCCCGTTATAACTGACTCCAATGGTAAATACATCAATGAGCTCAGAGAAGTCGGTTAACCGGTCACCGATATGAGCAAGGACTTCTGTGTAATTGTGATATGGGCCAAGGGTCGGTCCCCAATGAAGGACATCATCACCTTGCATTGGGCCAGGTGCGTCTGAATATTGATCCCAAATCCATGTGACTGTTCCTGGGCTCTTTTGGAAACTTCGATCATACGCGAATGGTGCAGGTTTTGCGATAGGCCAAAGTACCTCAGAAGTAGGTCCTAATGACATTGGTAGAGTAATTTGGGGTGAAAGCAACGGGGCTAAAAGAAAAGTGCAAACTAACGATAAGACGAGTATCCGTGAAGTTCCCACTGCAATCAGCCTAGCCAAAGCAAGGGTGAATTAGTCGAAAAGGCTTGCGTTTCCAGCAAAATCTTGGAACAAGAAGGTCACAGGCTAGAGTGCTTTGTATTTCTCCATTTCTTCTGTGGTGACGTGTTTGAGGATGTGGTTCTTGTGTGCCATTACAAAACGACAGGAGGGATCACCCATGGCACGGCAGGTTATTTCGCGGGCTTGCAATGGTATGCCAAAACTTTCTTCACACCATCCTGCTGAGTAACCTGCATTAAAGAAACAGCGTGGTGAATGAGTTATCTCGTTTTTCTTCTCCGCGGCTTCAACTTCAAAGGAATTAAGGTGGTCATAGACGAGCAGATAATTTTCATCGGGTGTTGGGTTGCTGATGGAGAAGATGTTAACATGCGCGAAGCCACGAAAGCTAAACTGGATTGGTCCTGCTGAGAGCATTCCAACTGGATCTTGAACATTCATGCGTTGCTGATAGTCTCGGGCATCTAGTTGCCCAAAATATTTCGCCACTTCATAGATTATGAGATCAGCTAGTTCTCCGCTTCCCGAGAGGGCGATTCGTTCTCGCATTGTCGTTACAAATTCTGCAGGAAGAGCGACATAACGTTGGTTGCCAATGAGGTATTTACCTTCTTTCGGGAGATGCCGGGAGGTTTCAAAATACTTGGTGACAAAATCCTCTGCTTTGATGAATTCATCAAGCATGTTTTTGGGAACCGTTACAGATTCTGGTTCCTTCTTATAAATAGAAGGTTGCAACATCGGCACGCCTACCCAGCAGTTAAAATCTGGCGGTATATATTCTTAAAACTTTATCACCGGAGAAGGTAGAGCAGCTCCGTTTGCGAAAAAACCAAACCAACTAGATATTGTCTGATAGTGTTTCCAGACACTTTGGGATTGACATTGTGTTTATAGAATCATCTGTGGTTGCTTATTCTTTGAGAATTAGTCGATCGAGAGCTCCTGAGGCATTGAGCTTCTCGATGGCAGAATAATATTGGTCATCATTGTTGATCATCGAATTGCAGGCGTCTTCTCGCATGTGGGTGCCAGGTTTAACCTGAACAGAGACTTTGTTCTTAGGAAATTCATCTTCCACCGCTTTCCGAATTATAATGCCAATCACTGCACCCATGGGGCATTGAGGAACAGTGGGAGTAAATTGGATGTGGATTTCATCACCGTTGATGGTAATGTCTTCTTCTGTGACAAGACCCATTTCGACAACGTTTACTGGGTGTTCAGGATCAAGGACCCGCCGGAGAACCTGCAACACATCTTCAGTTTCCATAGCAACCACTTCTTTATTGATTGAGGAATCGATACGAAGATTACCTTTAAAAGCTATGGTTTCTCGAAATCGGAAAACCGCGTAGGTTTTAGCTAGAAAGCGAGTTTTTACCAATTCGCAGCAAACCTTATCTAGGTTCAATAGCTCAACTAGGGCTAGAAGGGTTCATAAAAAGGTGGTTAAATGACGCAAGAAGCTCCAAGCCAACGTTCGGAAGTACTCAAACGCCAAATTGAAGCTTTGACCACAAGTCTTGTCGATGCGATTGATGTGCTGGTTAGAGATCTCCAGCGTAGCCTAATGATGATTGCAGACCGTGTGGAACAACGAATGGAACAGATCGGTTTTGGACGTCTGAGTGGACCAATCGTCAACGATGTGCGAGACGGTGTTACCTCAGAGTCGAAACGGTTCAGCGAACAGGCCAGGGCCAAGATTCAGGAGATCACACAAGCCAAAGCCGGACTCTCAGGTGCAGCTGATGAATTAGGTGCATTAGCTTCAATGACTGAAGCGGAGCGTGAGGAGCTTCGGAAACGGCTAAGCGAGGAAATCGCTGCATCACAGAAGACTCGAGAAGAACTGGAGAAAGAATTAGCCGATGCTAAGGTTAAGATTGCTGATTTAGAGAAGCAAATGCAGTCACGCTCAACTCGTGATGCACGACGAATCGATAAGCTCCAAGAAACCAACAAGCAGTTATCCGAATCCCTGAAACAAGCTGAAGCCGAATTACTCAAGATTCAAGAGGAGAGCAAGGAAGCACTTAGTGAACGTGAAGCCGCTGTCAAGCAGATCGACGAATTGAATACGAAGCTAGCTGCAGCCACAGCCGCTGCGGCTACAGCTGCGGCAGCAGCAACCGCTTCAAAGAAGAAGCTTGAAGAAGAAATCAGTTCACTGAAATCGGAGCTTCAGAAGACTCAGGAAGCAAAAGACACGCTTGAAAAGCAATTCCAGGAGCAGGGTCAGAAGCTACAAGCATCAGAAGCGAAGTTAGAAACCGCAGATCAACAGGTTGTTGAGCTTAAACAATCTATCACAAAACTGGACAAAGTGAAAGCTCAAGCCGAATTAGATACAGAGAAATTAGTAACTGTCCAAGATGAATTGAAAGTAGCCAGAACTGAAACTGCTAAAGCGAACAAACAAATCGCAGATCTGGAGATTCGACTGCAAGAAATGACTAGCCTGAAAGAAGCACACGAAGCCAAAATTACTGACCTCGAAGAACAGCAAAAAGGCCTAAAGGGAGTATCCAAAGACCGCGATGCACTCAGTAAGGAAAAGGAAGATTTAGAGAAACAACTCGAAAAAGCTCTGGCAGAAATTGAGAAGATGAAAGAGGAATATGCACGATTCGCTGAGGTTCGAGACCGGTTGCAAGCATTGGAGGCGCGGAGCAGAATACAGGATATCTTACTCAAAAAGGATCAGCACTACATCGTACTGACTACATTTGCTACGAAAATAGTAGAAGGCAAATACAACGTTTCAGCTAAGGACCTTGGATTCAGTCCATCCTTAGGCATTTCCCTAGCTGCTTGGCTTGACAAATTCTTCCTCGACCTCCAAGAAGAAGAGCTAGTTACCATCCACCGTACAGCGGGACGTGGATTACCTTCAGCCAATGTTGAGGTCAGCAAGAAAGGTCGACAGCTTTTTGAAGAGGCAAAACAAATGGCAGCCCTCTAACCCTATTTGAGGAGGCTTTTATGCCAAAAATTCCCGACCGGTATTCTCGATTTATCGTACTTCGTGATATTGGACCCAAGGGATTCCAGAAAATCCGGAATGCCAAAGTTGCCGTTATCGGTATCGGAGGGTTGGGCAGTATATCTTCCACTAAGCTGGTTACACTGGGTGTTAAGCTCCTTCGGATGATTGATCCTGATACGGTTGATGTTACAAATCTTCAGCGTCAGTTTCTCTACAGTGATAAAGATGTGGGTGCCCCTAAGGTGCATCTGGCAGCCCGTCGCTTGCAACCACTTAATCCAAGTGTGAGGATCGAACCAATTGAACAACGACTAACCGCAAATACTGTTGATGAATTCATTAAAGGCGTCGACCTTGTTGTAGATGGGCTCGATCGATTTGCCCCACGCTACCTACTTAACCAGGCCTGCTGCAGACAAGGGATTCCTTACGTGTTCGCTGGAGCATTAGGGGCCACAGGGAACATTACAACCATTATTCCTGGTAAAACTGCCTGTTTAGAATGCATCTACGGTGGTGTTGATGATGCCCAACAACCCACATGTGAAACAATCGGAGTGTACCCAACGTTGCTCGGAGTAGTGGCGAATATCCAAGTCCATGAAGCGCTTTACCTCATCCTAGGATTAGCTCCTCGTCTGGCGGGGAACATCCTTTTCATTGACCTAAATGAGCTCAGGTTTGATCAATTTCAAATCGCACGTCACAATGACTGTCCTGTTTGTGGAGAATGTCAAGCACCTAAGTGACTCTAACCTGCCAAAGTTTTGACAGCTTCAATCAGGGTATCAACTTCCTCAATCAGGTTGTAATAGTGAAAGCTGGAGCGGACATTGCCACCATACTGATCAAGGATATCGAGAAGTCGCATGAGGGGTTGACAACAATGGTGTCCGGCACGGGTCAAGATCTTCCACTGGGAATCTAGCGCTAGGCTAACATCATGTGAAACCCAGCCTTTGATGTTGAAGCAGACAGCCCCCACTTTCCATGTCATATCCTCCTTTGGACCATAGACAATTACATTAGGGATGTCTCGGATGCCCTCAAGAAGATGCTCTGTCAGTTTATGTTCGTGTTCTGCAATCCTTTCAATACCAAAACGATTCAGATACTTGACTGCTGCACCCAGGGCAATTAACCCGATGATATTTGGAGTACCCGCATCCCAGCGTCGAGCACGGTGATCACTCCGCAGCATGTAATCGTCTGCAGTCACCGAGGCAATAACGCCACCGCCCACCTCTGCCGGTGCCATTCGCCGTAGCAATTCATCTCGAGCGTACAATCCTCCGGTTCCCGGTGGTCCGAGTGGACCCTTATGACCTGAGAAGGAGTAGAAATCGCATCCTAGTGCTTTGACATTAACAGGCAAATGCCCTGCACCTTGTGCCCCATCAATAAATACAAGGCAACTTGGATTAGCGGACTTTATGGCACGAATGATGGCATGAACATCATGTTTGGTGCCCATAGCATTGGAGGCATGTTGAAACGCTACAAGCTTTGTATTTTCATCCACTGCCTCTGTAAACATATCTGGTGTTAGGCGTCCTTCCATTGTTGGGGTGATAGTGTGGAATTGCGCATTCACGTGTTTTGCTAACCGCATCCAAGGCATGAAATTCGAATGGTGTTCAATGAGCGTAGTTAGGATTGTGCTTTCTGGGGTCCACTTCACCAAGGGGGGTGAGAATTTGAAACCGGTGCTCCATCGATTGAGGAATGGATGTTCTAAGGCGTAAGCAACATGGTTTGCAGCTTCGGTTTGATTTCTGGTGAAGATGAACTCTTCAGCATCACAATGCAAGAGATTGGTTGCGATTTCCTCTCGTGCGGCATCACACATGTCTGAGGCTTTAGCAGCAATGGAGTAAGCTCCCCTTTCCACATTCGCACAATACTCCTCGAAGTACTCAATCATTGCATCGATGACTGGGTTTGGAACTGGAGTCGTGGCAGCATTGTCAAAATAGATGTACTGCTGTGTGATGGGTAGATCCCGGCGCATATCTTCAGGTTTCATACAAGTCCTCCAGAAAATACATCCTAATAATCACTATAATATCTGACCTAATTGAGCTTATCCTTGAAAACATTCATGGTAGTGTTGCCTTTCTTCCACATACAGAATAGGTGAAAAACTAATGGGATAAGGGGATTAGTGAGTGCCTAAGACTTAAATTAGATATCATAAGCAAGACTTAACAATGTTAATATGAATCCTTAGCGGATACGGAGGTCTTGGATATGGCTTTTCCTTGTGAAAATGTGGTATGGAAAGCGCTGCCAGCGATCAAGTCGGCGTTAGCACGAGCGCTAGTTAAAGGGGGAATGACCCAAGTCCAGGTCTCCAAAGTTTTAGGGACCACAGAGGCCACCATCTCTCATTATATGAAAGGTGAAAGGGGTTCCTCCGTTGTGTTGGACCGACATGTCCAAGAGACGGTTGATGATCTGGCGAAAAAAATCAGTACTGGCTCTCTTTCAGAAGAGCAGATCACCAAAGGCGTGTGCAGTATCTGCCAGCTAGCGCGTAAGTGTTGCACTGAATGAGGTGCTGACACGTAACCGGTTGCTCCCATTGTGCGCACATGTAATGCTAGCTAAAGTGAAGTCTTTTGAATAACTACTGAACAATTAGAGGAGAATGATAGTTTGGGTTAGGTGACCCTTTTTCGTGCCGTCCTTACGAGAACTTCTCCGTTATGAAGGTGTCGCAGCTTTCGTTGTTTTCTTGGCATTTTGTAGTATTGTGTGGGTAATCTTTCTATCATATTCGTGGGGTATTGACTTTGTTCCTCGTCTTGCATTAGATGATGATACAATGCATAAAACCGTCATTTATTATATGCTGCATGGAGAGGACTTCTATACAGCATGGCGGCATGCCGCGTTAGTCACAGGAGACTTGGGGGATTTGCGGATTTATCGGACACCTTTGATCTTTTATCCTGTAGTCTTCTTAACGGGATGGGCAGGACCCAGCTTTATTTTTCCGCTCAGTGTTCTTTGTGTCCTTGTGGCAATGCTTAACCTAGTTCTTACGTTTTTAGTTGTGCGGTCCATCACTGGATCAGGTTGGGCAGCCTTAGCAGCGACTTTCATTCAGTATGCGTTCTTTTTCAATGTCATTCCTCTTTTTCAGATTGCCCTGTTTGCAATGCCCTTCATGATATTAGCTGTTTATTGGACATGGACTGATCGACCATTGTTGGCCGGAGGATTCATCGCCATCGCCTTCCTCATCAAGGAAACATTTCTGTTTGCCCTCCCTGCGATTCTCATCTTCTTCATATTGCGGCATCAGTGGAGGAGCGTCGGAATCGTCATTCTAATATTCGCTGGGGCAGTTGGACTCTACTTGGCTCATACAGTCATTGCTCAGCCCATTCCTGACCCCTCGATGATGTTGGCAGCGAGCCTGCCTGAGTTCTTCGCCAATCTTGCAGGATTTCTTTGGTTTGGGTTTGGCATTATTTACTACAATGTCATAGCTCCGGCTACCTTCCAAGGCTACTATCCTTCGAATCCTGTGCCTGCTTTTCTGCCACTGCACTTCTTCACCATAATTTTAGTGGTCCAAATGATCCTTGTCTGGGGAACTATCAGTTGGTGGTTTTTCAGAGTAATTCGAAAGCAGGTACGCCCTCCGATTCCACTTCTTTGTCTCGCACTTGTGCTTTGGCTTATTCCCGTTATCTTTGCAGCCACCAACCATATGAATGATTTTGCCTTGTATTGGATTGATTATGCTATATGGCGGTGGTTTGGTGCTTCTTACGTAGGATTCTCTATCCTTGTTGCCCTTAGCTGGACAGATGTACGATCAGCTATAACCCAAGTCTTAGAATAGTCTTCACCTTAACCTCGTGCCACAGTGAAATCTGAATGAAACCAGGTCAGGTATCTTGTGCCTTCAGTTACACAAGCACTATAAAAAGCAGCCAACGCCCTTAACAAGATGTTACTACTGATTCCAGATTAGGCATTACTCTTGGCGTTTGCCTTTTGGCTGAGGGCGACGCTTAACCAACGGCGCCCTCGCTCCTTTTGGAATAGTAACGCAGCAGATGCATGGGAAGCATCAGGTGAGTACCGATGACCCTTCCGGATTTATAATCCGGGGTGGCGAGGGATTCCATCACTTAATCATTGAAAAGCGAAAAAGCTTATTCAGATTTTTGACGAGTTCCACGAATTTCCCAAATTCGAACTTTACCGTCGGCTGAACCAACAGCTAACCATCGCCGCGTGGGAGATACATCCACTGCATAAACCCCCTTTACCGGTAATTCGAACTGCTTATCGATTTCACCGGTCCGAAGGTTCCACATCCGCACTCCATAATCAATTGCTGCTACAACTTTTTTACTATCCGCTGTGAAGGTTAGATCCATACCCCGAGATTCTAATTTCAGTGAATGAACTTGCTCCCAGTTCTTTGTATTCCGAATTATCAGCGTCTGTTCATACCCAAGTGAACCAAGGAATTCACCGTTTGGTGAGAATCGTACGGAATTGACAGCTGTTTCGTGCCCATGGATTTGCTTGATGAGTTCACCTGAGGGGAAGGCCCAGAGGTAAATATCATTTCCAAGACCTCCACCTACTAGGTAGTTACCATCTGGGGAAAAATCAACGGATCCAACATTGCGACCAATTTGTGGCAAAGTTAAGAGTTCTGCACCTGTGTTGAGGTTCCAGATTTTTACTTCGCCATCATAAGATCCTGAAGCGATAAATTCACCAGACGGAGACACGGCTACTGTCGCGACGGTTTTTTTATGTCCACTAAGCGTATATTCAACGTCCCCAGAATGATAGTTCCATACCTTCACGGTGTTATCAGTTGATCCCGTGATCAAGAAATCCATAGCGGGAGTGAGTGCTATAGCGTTGACACTGTTTGTGTGGCCAAAAAACGTGTGTTGTTGCGTCCACTCCTGAACTGTCCATGCGTGAATTAGGTTATCCTGCCCAGCGGATAGTAAAACGGTGTTATCCGGTGAAAACAGGACTCTAGTGGTGTGACGCGTATGAGCATCGATGACGATTTTAGGTTCCATGAACTT
>JBHLMI010000023.1:0-28689 GCA_048938295.1 Promethearchaeota archaeon | reverse complement strand
GTGTTATCCGGTGAAAACAGGACTCTAGTGGTGTGACGCGTATGAGCATCGATGACGATTTTAGGTTCCATGAACTTCACCTAGGTGACCATTCCATGCTTGCGAGAATGGAAACTAGCCTACTTTTATTTGGAGCCACATAAAAAGCGTAACTATAGACTATCCTGTTGCTTGGCTGGAGGTCAAGTTTGATATCCTAAGCCCTGGTATAAGTGCATGACCTGCTGTTTCCATGAATCGAACAGATCAGGAGATTCGGGAAAGGATCGGTAAAGAGCCAGCATCTCACCCATGGCTTTGGATACCCTTTGTATTCGGCGGAGCAGCCCGAACTTACGTAGCCCCCGTAGCAACCGACCAGCTTTATCAATAGCGGAGAGCTCCAACCCTTCACCTGCATTAGCTCGCAATAAATCTTCAGTCGTAAGAATTCGGTTATTAATCACAAAGTCAAACTCCTCGTTACCCACCTCCTGGAGTAGATGGCGCATGAGGTCCAATGAGGCAATCTTCTGTCCGTAGCCCCTCCGGTTATACGCTACATTGAACGGCCAGAGCCCTGCCGTTGAAACGTCACTGGCTTCGATAGCCTGTTTGATAGCTGGAGCTGCAACATGTCCTGCCTCTATGGTCGAACCAATTCCTCCCCCGTGGATTGGATTGACGTGGCAGCCGCTATCCCCGATGAATACGATGCCGTTGGCAACATAACTCCAGAGAGGACGTCGAATTGGTGCAGCTCCCCCACCTCCATGGATAACTTTGGCATCCTTAAAGATCGGATTCGTAGTAAGGAAAAGCTTGAAGAGTTCTTTGGGTCGATGACCTTGTCCGCCTTGTGTGCCTAACCCCACGTTAGCGACGTTTCCTCCTCGGGGAAAAATCCACACATAACCACCGGGACTGTACTGGTCATCCATGATTATCCAGCAACGGTCAGCAGGTTCGAAGGGTGCTTGAAGCTCTAAGATTTCCCGATAACAAACTGCCTGATCTCGGAGAGCAATTGTCTGCTCAATGATGGGATCCTTCATTTTTCGGCGTAGAATAGCGGACATGCCACTGGCATCCACAGTGACCTTCGCAGTGGCTTCATGTAGGGTTTGGGTTTTTGTATCCTTGTATTTCACCCCGATTACGGTATCATTATCAAATATGGGTTCGAGGACATGAGCATGATCTTGAACCTGGGCTCCAGCTTTTTCTGCATAGCCAAGGAGGCGTTGTCCAAAATAGATGCGGTCGATAGTCCATCCATCACAGGGCTCTCCTTCTATCCGTTGACTCACGGTGACATGGTTTTTCATACTGGGTGGGTAAATGTCAATTCCATTGATGGTATTACCTAATTCTTTTCCAGTGGGGTAGGGGATGCCTGCATTTTTGAGATGATGGAGAGCAATACCTTCGCCACAGACTTTATCTCCAACACGATCACGGGATAACCGTTCTAATATTAGGACATCGAGTCCCATTTGGGCAGCTTCTTTTGCTAGATGGGCACCACCTGGTCCTGCGCCGACGACTATCAGGTCATGTTGAGACATAAGGATTCCTCCAGGAAGTATTGTTCCTTCCCTAGATAGGATACTTAAAACCTCACTTATTCGATAAAAGTACTTGAATTTGGAGGGTATCATCACAGGGAACACGAGCTCCAACAGGGCACACACAGCTACATCTAGTACACCAAAGTTGGGCGGCTGGAGAAAGGGGCCGTCTATGCAATGAACAAGATAAACAGCGCTCCCTGTCGTATCTTCCCCCCTCAAGGGCATTCACTGGGCAGGCTTTGATACATTGGTCGCATTCCGCACACCAGGGGTTATCGGTGATGATTGGACTTGGAGGTATTATTTCAGAAATCGCGACTGCACGAAGGCGAATTCGTGGTCCAAAATCAGGGGTCACCAACAGATTGTTTTTTCCAATGACCCCCAAACCAGCTAATACACCTGCCTCTTTCAAATAGATAAAGCCCGAAGGTTCCTCGTCATCTGAAGGCCCATAGGGAAGCACCTTCGCTTCGATGTTGCGTTTGAACATGTCTAGCGTTAGTCGATAGGAAACAGCACGAAGGATCTCATCCTCGAAGGCTCGACCCGTTGTTGACCGACCGGTACCGCTTGTGGGTGGGGCATGTAGCCACAAATCAAGGAGGGGATCAACCATTTGCAGGGCTATGACTATAACGGTTTTTGTTGAGGGTAAAGTAGAGGTGGGGCGATTTTCAGGAGGATAGCGGTCGAATCGATCGATTGATGCGAATCCCACAAGGTCAGCGCCCCATTTGAGGACGTTGTCACGTATTTCTGTAACTAAAGACGTTGACATTGGAATTCCTCCTTTGAAGATCTGAAAATAGTATACATTGTAACTAGAAAAAGGTGCGTTTGATAAGACCAAGGTTTAAAGTAGCTTAGCTAGAACTGGATCCACCTTAACCCGATGCTGTCCAAAACCGAGTTTCTGAGGCGGCATTCCCACCGCTAGGTTGAGTAGTTCGGGATAATAAAACACGGGAAGCGGTGTTTTATCCTCAGCATTTCGTAAGGCAAGGTGTTGCATCAAATCAAATTGTAGGGTACACGCGGGACAGATCAATACTAAGGCTTCAGCCCCTGCTCGTTTCATGTTTTCTAATTTTGTCCCTGTCATTTTCAAGGCAAGGTCTCGATCAGCAGGACGAGTTCCATACCCACAGCAGTCCATCTCATCATGAAACTGGACGGTCTTAGCCCCTAATGCACGAACGAGTTGATGCAAAATAGTGGGTCTTTGTGCATCATCAACATTGAGCAGAATACTGGGACGAAGGAGATGGCACCCAACGTGCACGGCCACAGTTAAATCTCCGAGCGGATAAACGACTGACTCAGCAATAGTTCCGAGTCCTATATCTTCAAAGAGTAGTTGAATGAAATGCTTCACCTTAACGGTACCCTTGTATTCATGGCCAGTTTTCGCTAGAATCGTGTTGATTTCTTCACGAAGTTCTTTGTCGTCAGCCAAACAGACTGCAGCACTTTTTAGCATCTCAAAGCAACCGTTACAGGGAGTTAGAATATCCATTCCCTGCTTTTCTGCCAGAGCAAGGTTACGAGCAGAAATAGCCAAGGCTGCATGATGGTCAATGTGAGGTAAGGTCAATGGATTGGGGCAACAACTAAACCCTTCGATATCATGTGTATTAATTTCAAAATGCTGTAAGGTTTCTCGCATCGCCACTTCCATGTAAGGGAGACGATTGGGAATCACACACCCCATATACAGAGCCCAGTTCGAATCGTTCATAACACTTCGCCTCCCTCTTCAGTGGCCGCGAGTGCTTGTTCCTTCTCCGCCTTACGCTGCTTCACCTTCTCAAGCCGTGCCCTAAGCTCGGTGGCTTTAGCGATTTTCTGCAGGTCTTTCTCACCATGATCACCTAAGGGGATGGAGGGTAATCCAAGTTCAGCCCGTTTTCTATTCGCCTGTTCACTCGGTGCAAGAGCCCAACCAGTGGCCAAGATATTCTCAACTTCCGCGATAATATCATCGGGAGTGATACCCATGGAGCTAGCAAGGTTTTGTAAATCTTTAATCAGTTCAGAGACTGGAACTTTCTGGGGACAGTGTTCTAAACACGCATGACAACTCGTACATAACCATAAAGTTGGCTCTTCTAGCAATGTCGCAGCTTCGCCTTCAAGGATAGCTTTCACAACGCGTCGAGGATGATAGGTTTCTGGTCCAGTAAAACGGGAAACCGGACACGCGGCTACGCAGGTGCCACAGGCAAAACAACTCTTTGTGTCAACACGCTTTGCTAATTTCGCTGAGATTTCTTCGAGGTGTTTTTCCACGTTCACTTCACCTTCGCCTTAGCCGTCTTCGGTTCTGCCTTTGCCTTCTTTTTAGCAGCAGGTGTTTCCTTTTTCAATAGCTTCTGGAGTCGCGACTCAACCTCAGGTAGGACCCGCTTATTCTCTTCAATTATGAAATCACGACCCATCTCTTTGAGCTGTTCTGCCATTTCAGTCGTTACAGCCGCCCATTTATCGCCTTCCGCAGCCGACACCCATTCCAATCGGAAACGGCGGGGATCCATACCAATCCGGTCTAGGTAGGCAGACATACGTTTCGCTCGCTTCTCTGCCCAAACGTTACCACTGATGTAGTGGCAGTCACTGCCTGTTTCAGTGAGTCGGCACCCAGACATGAGTACCATACCGGCACCCAAACGGAACGCCTCGAGAATGAACTGCTCCGACATCCGCCCTGAACACATCACACGAATTCCTCGGACATTGGTAGGGTAGTTGTACCGACTGATTCCCGCTAAATCCGCCCCAGCGTAACTGCACCAGTTACATAACATGGCAAGAATTTTGTCTTCAGGATTCTCCTTCAATAGAGCACGAACTTGATCCATAATCTGGGCATCAGTGAAGTGCATCTGAGTAATCGCATTTGCTGGACACTCAGCAACACAGGTTCCACATCCGTGACATTTTGCAGGAGTAACGAAGGCCGCTTTTCCGGGTTCAGCATAAATTGCTCCGTAGGCACAACGAGAGACACAAATGCCGCACTTACCGGTGGCGCTACGGCAGAGTTCCGGGTTGACAACTGCCACAATAGGTTCGATTTCCCATTCATCCTGGGTGATGATACGAAAAGCCCGGGATGCCGCGGCGCTGCCTTGGGCGACACTAGCAGGGATATCCTTGGGACCTTGGGCAGACCCACAGAAGAAGACGCCTTCTGTAGCGGCATCAACAGGTTTGAGTTTGGGATGAGCTTCCATGTAGAAGCCTGAGGGCCCAAGAGGTACATTTAGGACACGGGCGAGGTCTTCGGTGCCTTTGCTTGGAACTGCCGCCGTGCTAAGGATAACCATTTCATATTCTCGTTTGGTGAATTTCCCAGTGGCCATGTCCTCCGCTTGCACGAAGAGATTGCGCGTTTGGTGATCTTCTGTAATATTTGCAGGGCGGCCTTGCTGGAAGCGGATCCCCGCCCGGCGAGCGCGTTGGTAGAATTCCTCATAATCTTTGAAGTTGGTACGAATATCCATGTAGTAGATGGTGATATCAGCATCCGGATATTTCTCATGGAGGAGGAGGGCGTTTTTAATTGTGTACATGCAGCAGAAGCCAGAACAGTAGATATTGTAACGCGCGTCTCGACTTCCGACGCATTGAATGAAAGCAAAGCTATGAGGCTTTGCTTGGTCAGAGGGGCGAATGACTTTGCCTTCAGTTGGTCCCGCAGCATTGATGAGGCGTTCAAGCTCAATGGCAGTGATGACGTTGGGATAGACGCCATAACCGTATTCGGTGATAGGTGAAGGATCATAGGGCTCGCAACCGGTAGCCACGATGATGGTGCCGATGTCTAGTTCTCGGATTTTTTCAGTGTCATCAGGGATGATGGCTTCTTGTCCTGCTTTGTTACAGGCTTCATAGCACATCATGCACCCATTCGGGCTCAACCCAAGACAGTGATCCGGGTCAATCAAATAGGCTGCTGGCACAGCTTGGGGATACGGGATGTAAATTGCATGACGCCAGCTTAAATTCGCATCAAAGTTATTTGGTACAACTACGGGGCAAACTTTTTGGCAATCGCCACAGCTATTGCATTTGTCAATATCTACATAACGGGGTCGTTGTATTACTTGGACTTTGAAGTTCCCCACAAAACCTTCTACTTTAGTCACTTCAGCATTAGTAATGAGTTCAATGTTGGGGTGACGAGCCACTTCCGCCATCTTCGGACCCAAGATGCAAATTGAACAGTCCAAAGTTGGGAAGCATTTATCGAGGAGTGCCATGATGCCGCCAACGGTGGGTGATCTTTCTACGAGGTACACTTTGTAGCCAGCATCAGCAATGTCGAGGGCAGCGTGGATACCGGAGACGCCTCCCCCGATGACTAGCGTAGTGTGGGTGACAGGAACCTTTAGAACTTCTAGCGGTTCGAGGTGGTGGGCCTTGGCTACGGCACTGGCGATGAGGTCAGCAGCTTTTACTTGACAACCTTCGGGATCGCTTGCGTGACACCAGGTGCCTTGATCGCGGATATTTGCCATTTCAAAGAAGAATTGATTTAGCCCGGCATCTTCTGTGCAGCGTCGGAAGGTGGGTTCGTGCATGCGGGGTGAACAAGCTGCGACCACGACACGGTCTAGCTTTTCTTCCTTGACGATGCGTTTGATTTCTTCTTGACCAGGATCAGCGCAGGTAAACCTGTTAACCTTGGTTGCCACGACGCCATCTAATTTTGCTGCTCCTTCAGCAAGAGCATGGCAGTCGATAACGCCAGCGATGTTGCGTCCACACTGGCAGACGAATACGCCGATTCGTGGTTTTTCTTCTTTGGGTTGCTTGGCTTTTGCGATGGTGGTCACCACCATTTCTCCATCAATTCACTCTCCTGGCGCTTTATATTTTTGCAACTTCCATCATATGGTTGTCAAATAAGAAGAGAAAGTTATCAAATATGTCGGATATACTTGTCACATTTACTAACTACAGGTGAAACAGTCAACTG
Organism: Promethearchaeota archaeon; assembly: GCA_048938295.1. Classification (GTDB taxonomy): domain Archaea; phylum Asgardarchaeota; class Hermodarchaeia; order Hermodarchaeales; family Hermodarchaeaceae; genus Hermodarchaeum. The sequence continues at coordinate 22,152 of JBHLMI010000023.1, read as the reverse complement.
TATAATACAAGCGCTATCAGGAATTAGTACTTCTTAGAACCTTTTTAGAACAGATGACTGCCAGTCTAGAATGCCATGCCGGTTGCTTCTCGTGTTGGGAATTTTTCAGAAAGGATTTGGGTGACCGCTCCAAAGACGTCGTCTACACCTTGTCCATCTTTGGCTGATGCTTCGATGAAGGGGGCATTGTACTGAGCTGCATATTCGATTCCTTCCTGAAGTGTGACCAAGGGTCTAGTGGCACCGAGGGTATCCCTTAGATCGCATTTGTTACCAACAATGATCAAGGGACAACTAGGAACGGTTTGATACAAACTGGTAATCCAATCATTCAAGCGTTCCATAGTATAACGACTGGAGATGTCAAAAACCGCAATGGCAAGCCGGGCACCTTTGAAGTAACTGATGGCTAGGTCGCGAAACCGGATTTGCCCTCCGAGATCCCAGATTTGTAGTGTAGCAGCCCATCCGCCTTGTTGTATGTTCTTGGCAGCAAAGTCAACACCAATAGTGAGCTTCATATTTTCATCGAAGGTGTTCCAAGTGTACCGTTTAAGAAGACTCGTTTTTCCCACTCCGCCTTCACCTATGAGAACGATTTTAAGTATCCCTATCACAGTTGCAACCTCATGATTCTAGGCTGTCACAGCTTCGGTTTAGTTTTCTCCCTATCAATCAATCGGTCCAATCAGCCGCTTTCGCTGCCAAGATATGTTTTCTGCTGGATGTGATGAGGAAGACATTTTGAATCATGATTGTCAACCTAGATTCAACCAAGCTAAGCCTTTGCCTTATCAACGGCGGATTTTTTCGATTTAACCTCTTGGACGATTGGTTCAGCTTCGCGGATCTGGAAATTTCTGTCAACGAAGAGAGTGCTTTGATGGCCATTCGAGCAAGTCGCGTGTAATAGTACGAGTACCCGCGGGGCGTTGAGGATTGCTTTTTCTTCAACGGTTATTTCCTGGATGAAGAAACCGCAGGTGGGTCATGGATATCGCGGTATTGCCCGTCGGGCCATGGCTGGTCACTTGTGCACTCGTTCCCCAGATGAGTACGTAAATTCGACTCGGTTAGCTTTTATTTAATACCTTTCTCTCGTTATTGTCTTTGATTTAAATTTCTAAAGAATTCGAGGGGTACCTGTTGAACTTTCTGCGAATTGAGAAATTCTCTTCAGGATTCATGAATCCTCTAGCCCTCTAGCAGACCTTAGTGAATACTTGGCTTTTACCTATAGAATAGTCAAGTCTTTCAATGCAGCCTTGAGTGACTCTTCAAAGACATCAATTGCTCGATCTGCCTGATCTTCGGATATGGTCAAAGGAGGTTTGATTTTCACGACGTTTCGTTGAAAGGTCAGATGGCGCATGAATGGCATACTGAGGTCATAGATGACACCACGCTTCAACCCTTCACGGACGATGGCGTCAGCCAAGGAATTAGCGGGTTCTTTCGTGTCTCGATCCTTGACCATTTCAACGCCAATGAAAAGGCCAGGTCCTCGGACATCACCAATCTGATCACTTGTTTTTTGGAGTTCTTGAAGACGTTTAGTAATGTGATTTCCTAATTTTTCGGCACGCCGTGGCAGATTTAGGCGTTGAATAATTTCAATATTGATGAGCGCCGCTGCCATTATAAGAGGGCTACTTCCAAAAGTGCTGTGTTCTTCGGCAGGTGTGAAGCCACCGTATTTTTCATCAGCTAAGGTAGCGCCGATGGGGAGTCCACCCCCAAGCGCCTTTGTGAGTGCCATCATGTCAGGTGTGATTTTGTATATTTCTGAGGCAAACATTTTACCAACGCGACCAAAGGCTGTTTGGGATTCATCGAAAATGAGCGTTACTTGCATTTCTGTGCAGAGTTTTCGAATGCCTTCTATATATCGTTGGGGAGCGATTACTTGACCGCCGGGCCCTTGCATGGGCTCAATAATAAGTCCCGCTATAGGCGTATTTGTTCCATACATAATTAGATTCTGGAGATACTGGAGGCATTCGAGATCACAATCCGCGGGGTCTTGATTGCCTCGGCACCGATAGCAATATGGGTAAGGGGCTTTCAAGAAGTGCTGGAGCCCGATATTGGGAAACCGGATGAGAGGGCTAGGCATCCAGTTACTTGCCGAGATAGTAGCGAGGGTAGCACCGTGATAGCCCAGCCAATGAGTGATGAAGAGAGATGCGCCGGGTTTGTGAATCATTGACAGCTTCATAGCTGCTTCAATTGCAGTAGAACCTCCTTGATTCTGGATGGAGACCTTTTTTAAAGATCCTGGAGCGATTTCGCTGAGCTTATTTACAAGTTTAATACGTGGAATGGTTGGGTAGCCGTATCGGACATGTGTGAGACGCTCAGCTTGAAATTGGGTGGCATAGATGACATCGGGATTAACGTAACCGACATTGAGGGTCCAAGCCTGACTCGTACAATCGAGATACTCATTCCCATTTAGATCCTTCACCATGGCGCCACCTGGAGTCCCACTGACTAGAATCATTTCTTTCAAGGGAGTTAGAATGTGAGAGTTGCACTCCTCGATTTCCTCCTCAGTGACATTAGTGAGCATTTCAGCAATCTCATTTTCAGTTAGGACCTTTGGTTTCAAGATAACCTCACCAAAGCATCCTATGTGGAGTTCATATTCAAAAGACTGTGTATTGTTGAAAGCTGGACCTCAAATGGATCACTGGAATATTTGCTGAATTATCGCTGAGAATGCTTCTGTGACGTTGTATCCATCGAGTGCGATGGATGGAAACACGTGGATGCCGTTGTGCACATCTAGTGCATCAGTGATGCGGTGACGAGTTAGCACATTGGGAAGATCTGTTTTATTGAGCATGATCACTACAGGAAGTTCACGGCCAAGTTGATTGCCATAAAAGTTCTTCAACTCATTCCAGGAGCGAACATTGTCCTCTAGTATATGTGGTTGAATATCTGCGACGAAAACTATGCCATCAGCGCCAGCGAGAACCGTTGAGCGAGTTTCGGCATAGTAGTCTTGCCCAGTTGCAGACCAGATGTACAATCGAAGAGTCCAATCATTATGTGTCAATTCAAGGGATCCGAAATCGAAGAACAGGGTTCGTCCGGTAGTGGTTTCGATGGATTCGATTTTTTCGTATTGGTTGAGTTTCTTAAACAATGTTTGAATGCTTGTAGTTTTCCCGCTCATAGCAGGACCGTAGTAAACAATCTTTGATTGGATAACTTTACTACTCCAGTCTATTAACAACTTGATATCAACCTGTCAAGGCTTGTCGTTGAAAAGTGGAAAAAAAGCCATTGAGAAATCTGTTCATTGGCTGCTGTATTTTTGGTTTTTCAAAGGTCTGCGACGCTTCAGTCAGGGTTTCTTCGATACGTGTTGTGTAAGTAGGGATAAGAAGTCGAAGATATCCTAGGCGGCAGTTGCTTTTCTGCAGAGTTGTGCTGAAAATCCCCGTTCCAGTGTTATAGATGAAATGATGGTGTGAGCCAATGTCGATGGTGATCTGGTTAATGCTGGTGCGCTTAGTTATCCAGGCGACCTTTCGGCAAGTGTCATAGAGAGCATAGGTGAATGCGCTTAAACTACTGGTCGAGTACCCAAGCTGATTTTCAGGAGCAATTGGGTAACCACCGTTCAGTGAGATGAAAGTGGGATGGGCGCCATCCATGAGATTGGTAAAATCCACTAAGAGCGCTCGAAGCTTTACCATCATGGATTTCGTTAGCACAAGTGCAAGGGAACGGAGTGAAGGACTTTGTGCATGGATGGGTTTTTCCTGTGCTTGAAATCGATCCATGATCGATGCTTCCTGGTCCTGAGAGTAGCGTCGGAGTGGGGGCAGCGACCCTGCATTGAGAAGATGAGGAGAGATTTTCTGAGTACAGCGGCTAAGGGCCTGGAGGATGACGCCCAAATTTGCGTGGATCCGGGTGGTTAACGATAAGAAGAACTCATCATTTTCTGGAATGGCAACCACGAGGAATTTTACCTGTTCACCTTCTACAAGGATATAATTGAGAGTGCTGTAGAGACGTCGAGCCACAGCATTGATGGCAGATGCAGCAGCTGAAATGCCGAAAATTTCATCCGCAGACAACCAAAGGCCAGCGCTAGTTATGGGGTATCCATCGCGCTGGGCGAGAAAGCAGTTTTCTACACCTCTGATGCCGCGAAGCTGCTCTAGCTCTGTTTGAATTTTACAAATAGCAGCCATCATGATTTACTCCGCTAGCTAGCCACTGCATGACGAATCTGCTTAGCCTACTTAAAGGTCCAAAGCGAAGCTGAAGAAATGTCCTAGAAAGTAGGTGTGGGAAGGGAATTCTTTGCACCAATAGCACTATCAAACTCGGTAGGAATCCTGAAATATTTCAGAATGAAACAGAAGTATGAAGAGCGTGAACAATATGAAGGTAGCTGCAGCACAAATGCATCCCCGGTTTGCTCAACCAGAGAAAAACCGAGTTCTAGTCAAACGGTATTGTAAGAGAGCGGGCAAACAAGATGTTGACTTGCTTGTTTTTCCCGAATTATGTATTTCGGGGTATAACTTCACTTCAAAGGATCAAGTCTTTAATCTGGCTGAATCAATCCCCGATGGCCCCACTACAACCTCTTTGATCAAGCTAGCGGATCAATATCAATTAACATTGGTTATGGGAATCGCTGAAAGGGAAGGCCCGAACAAGGCATTCAATTCCTCTGTGATCATCGACCCACGAGGTTATGTAGGGAAGTATCGGAAGATACACCTTTTCGCTCGAGAAAAGGAATGGTTTCACGCTGGAAATGACCCACCTAAGGTTTGGAACCTTGGCAAGGCAATTATAGGAGTCTTGGTGTGTTTTGATTGGGCATTTCCAGAAGTTACACGAATTCTCATGTTGGAAGGATGTGAAATATTATGCCTACCTGCAAATCTGGTTCTCCCATACGCACAACGAACCATGATAGCGAGGAGTATTGAAAATCGCATCTTTACGATCCTTGCCAACCGAATTGGAACAGAAAGAACATTGACGTTCACCGGACGAAGTCAAATCACCGATATACAAGGCAAGATACTTGCTCGGGGTGGTAAAGATCGCACAGGGATCATTGTTGCAGAAATTAACCCACGCCAGGCCCAAAACAAAATGCTTACTCATACAAATAATATCATCACAGATCGACGTGTGGATTTATACCACAGACTCTTGAAGCCTTAGAAAAAACCGAAGGTATTAGACCAATGTAAAGGACTGACCTGGAGCTAAAGACACTGGGGTAACATTTGGATTTTGTTCTACTAGTAAAGCCATGAACTGGTGGGTTTGGGTTCCTGACCCACTTATGGGGAAAGCATATCGAGGATGGATAGCTGAGGTTGCCTTTACCGCTTCTTCAGGCGATAGGGTTCCATGTTTTTTACCAGCAATGGGGAGGCATAACAGGTCCGGTTTCAAGCCCTCCAGTATCCCCACCTCTTTAGGATGACCCATATGCAAAACTGACCCCTGCTTACTCGTAACTAAGTATGCTGTATTTTGAGGGGCTAGGAATCCTCCGCGTGGTGCGTTGTATGCTGTGATTTGGATGTCTGCCCCGATATCTAGCGGTGAGTCCATGGTTATTTCCGTGAAAGCGTACCCATAGATGCCTGCTTTTCGTGCGCGGTCACGAACATCACTGTTTCCAATGAGTATGCTTCCTTTTTGGTTGGCAAACTCGACCGCATTACCAAAGTGCTCATCGGGTTCATGTGTAACGATGATGTATGAGGTTTTGACCTGGTTAACTGCGACTAGCGGAGTCTTATCAATGATACCAGGATCGAAGAGTATGTGTTTTTCGAATTGTACAAGAATAGCCGCATACCCGTAGTAGGTAAATGAAAACATATCACATCAGACCTGCTGGAACCATTTCTAAGACCAGATTGATTATTATTTTTGTTTGACAGGAGTGTGCGAGGTATTACTGTGGCGAAGCCGGGTTGCCGGAATAGGTTTTCCTGTTAAGATTCGATTCAGGGTTCCAGGTTTACGAATATCGGTGATAATGACCTCACAGCCCTTCGGAAGGCCTTTGAAAATTTCTGTGAGTTTGCCTCGCATACCTTCGGTTACATCTGCCGCGTTCTGTGCAGCTCCCACAGCAATTTGATCGAATACGTGATTAAGGGTTTCGGGTGTGATGAGATCAATTCGGCGAGCTTTGGGATCTTCTTTGGGATCCGCGGTGTATAATCCATCGACATCAGTAGCGAAAATGACCGTTTGCGAATCTAATAGCCGAGCTAAATACATGGAGATTTGATCGCCACTAATGATGGTGAATCCTTTCACCGTATCGGCAGCAACATCCCCTGCTAGAATCGGAATGAATCCCTGCCGTAAGAATTCTTGCAGGGCTTGAAGGTCCATATGAGAGATGCGTCCGTCGAGTGTGACGATGATAGAAGATGAGCGAATAGGAATTACTGGTTGTTGAATTTCGAGGAAGGCGCTATGAATAAGATAACCCAAGTTTGTCATTTCGAGAGCGGTTTCAGTCACGCCTACTTTCTTTTTCCGTGTGCGTCCCCCCCGATGAACCTCATACTCTTTAGCGGGAAAATGTCCATAAGAGCCACCACCATGCACGACCACCACTGGATGTGATTTCACTGCTGAAATCTCTTTAGCTAACAATTTAATGGTGTCAAGGCGAGGAGTTGACCGCTTGGATTTATCGGAGATAATACTCCCACCCAGTTTGATAATAACTGGTGGGTCGAAGTTCTGACGTTGAGGTTGGCGCCATTTTGGCCGCCAAGTCCGGAGCTTCTTTTCCCAGTTTTTCCAACCGGTTTTCACATAATGCTCTCGGTGCTTGAGGTCTGCTTGAATCCATTCCAACTGGCGAAAAAAGCGTTCTTTTCCACTCACCCTAGGGATATCGTTGAGACCAAGTCGTTCTAATGAGGTCACAAAAGTGGCTTCAACCAATTCTTGCAGTTGACCTTCAATTTTGGTTGGAATAACCTCGTAGCCTCTTTTTTGTAGTCCCTCCCGGACTCCATCAAGAACTGCCCCTCGACAGATTTCAAGTGGTTCTTCCTTTGAGACTTGTAGGCAGTTAAGAGCCTTTAGGACTAATTCAAGACCACGCACGAGAAACGTCTTTTTCGTGAAATTCGTTCTTTGAAAGTGGGTGACTTCGATCTCCTTCGAGACATATTCGCTAGTTTCGACTCGATAGACTCCAATGATTACACCACCGACCGGATCACCCCATCCGGCATCATCAATTTGTATAGTCACTGTTGACGCTCCTGCATGGCACTACGACTTTTTCAGCTTAAATATTTCGCAATCCTAAACCCTTGAAGAGCTATTTGCGTTTTTGCGCGTTTATTTACATCTGAATCCAGTATGATTCTGGTTTCTTCCGGGCTAGACCAGCGCGAAATACCGACGTAATGCGAGGAAAAGTCATTTAGGGAACTTCACGATTTGGGTAGTTCGTATTAACATCCTTTAAATTTCGAGCCCAAATGAATAAAAAAGCAAGGCGAGAAAAGCGAGCGACTCCCCATGTCAATGAATGAGCACACTTTCAAGCTAGTAATCATTGGGGACCCGATGGTCGGTAAGACCAGCATCATTACCCGATTCATTGACAAGACCTTCGATCACGATTATAAGATGTCTATTGGTACTCAACTCAACTGCTCAGAAATCGTGGTTGGCGATGTGCTTATTCGCTTGGTTATTTGGGACCTCGCGGGTCAGCCGCGGTTCGAGAGTGTCCGGAAGCTCTATTTCTTAGGCAGCGATGCCGTCATTGTCACCTTCGATTTGACCCGTGCAGAAACTTTTGATAATGTTGAAGGATGGTTGCAAGCTTTCCGTCAAGCTGTACCTGATGAGACTCCGAGTGTGCTCGTTGGAAATAAAGTCGACTTAGCATCGAAGCGAGTGATTTCAATGGCTGAAGCCTACCAACGCCATATTAATCTTGAATTTGATAACTACTTTGAGACTTCAGCCCGGTCCGGTGAGAATGTAGGAGAGCTCTTTGATCAAGTGACTCGTCTGTTAATATATAATCGGCTAGCAGAGTTAAGGGAGAAGCTGCACCCTTTCATTTATTCTTCTTTTGCCTCATAGGGACTTGATTTTAATTTCGTATTTATCTTCAATCTTTGAAGCATCTTTATCATAGTCGATTAACAGCAGGTCAGTTTCAGGGAACTGTTCGGTGCAGTCGAGTCCCCGAAGTTTGGTTTCTTTGTCGTTATGGAGCCGATCGAAATCAAACCCCATGAGGCTCTTTGCCTGGGCGTTAGTGAAGGGGATGTCCCATAGCTCGAGTGATGTCTCGTGGAAAATCGCATCAGTAAGGGTGACTTTCTGAAGCGATGTTGTGAAATACCCCTCTTCAGAGGAGACGGGAATTGGACGACCCCATTCTTGTAATTCATCACATATCGCAAGGAGAAAGAGGAGGGGATACTCTTCGAAGCGAAGCGGGCCTAATTTCTCGATGTTATCATGCAGGGCAATCACACGAGCGGCTTCAATGAGGGGGTGATTTTCTGGCTGGTCTTTTGAAACTTGATCAGGTGGTCCTAGGGTGCGAAGTAAAGCAACTGCAGCAACAACGCCGTGATCGATTCGGGTTGAAGTTGGTTTGTATTCAGCGTGTTTTTTACTCTGTGCTGAATACCGAAAGGTATCAGGAGTGTGTATAGTTACTCCAAGACCGCTCGTGATTATTTTTTGCCAGGATTGGGGATAGCCTTCACAGAGGATTTGTAGATAATCTGTATTCCCTAATTCTGGATGATTCACATTGATTTCAAGGGGAGAGAATTCCATGCCTAAAGATGAATAGCAGCGGGTCATTTCATTGATCATTGACCAGTTTAGAGAACTGAAAAGCTTCGCTAAGGGTGTTCCAATATCATGAAGCAACCCAGTGAACCACCAGGTTGTTCTCACTTCTTCTTTTGTAAAGTTTAGTTTCTCCTTGATTAGCTCTTCTAATCCGCCAGCGAATCCCTCTTTGTCTAGGAGAAAATCGCCAAGTGCTGCAACACGCAGGGAATGAGCTGTGTGATCTCGATAGAATTTTCGGACGTTCATGATGTACAGGAGGGCTTCAAACTCGGGGAGGGCTTTGATGATGTTTAAAATCTCCTCGTTGGTGATTCCCCGTTCCTTTGCCACTGAGTACAAAGCTGCTACCAGGGAGTCCATTTTGGTGCTGAACAATTGGCTGGCGACTTGTTGTCCGACGGTCGTTTCCATTGCTTCCAAATCGGCTTCATGTTGAGCTATTCGATCTTCAAGTACTCTAATCTTGATTTCCTTTGTTGCTACAGTTTCTTCAATCCTTTTTTGAGTTTTTTTCTGTGCCTCATCGATTTTTCTTTGAGCTTCCTTTTGTCTTTGATCAAGCTTTTTCTGGAGTTTCTCTCTCAATTCCGGTTTAATATCTACACCCAAGGTGCCCCATATTTTGTCAAGTAGTGGTTTAACAAAACCTGTGTCCCCGAAATCTGTCATGGTGCGAGCAACATCTAATCCGGCTTTTATAGTATCAGTCAGTTTTAATCCGCCGGTGATATTATTGAGAAAGCTGGAAAAGTTTGTACTGAACGATCCTTCCCTTTCGAGGACCCAGGTATCATTGATAGTTAGTCGCTTTGGCACAGAAATCCACTCAATTGACCAAAATCTCTAATGATGATAAAACTGTGTCTTGATAACTAAATTATCTTTTTTCTCTTTCTACAAAACTGTCCTATTAAACAAGGATAATCACCATCAAGTTTAAGATGGTTTCTCCCGCAAGTATTTCACAAACTCTTGTTGAGGAGCATGAATGTCATCGTCTAACCTCATAGACACACACCAAATTTCCCATACACCTAATGACATGTCTTCTGCTCAAGGGAAGGATTGGTTAGCCAGTACCTCGTTTGGTGGTGCCTTTAAGCGGAGTATCTATCTCCTCCGTCATCAGTTCCGTTGGCTAGTTATCGTATTTTTTATCAGTGGATTTATCTTGTCCATTATTCTGATTCCCGTTAACTCCGCCATAGCAACCTTTGAAATTCTGATCACCAATGAACTATTGGCTCCTGTTCCCGATTATCTGTTCTTTTTTGATCTTCTCATCGCCAGCTTTTCCCTGGGATTAGTGCAAAATTTCGTGATATTTTTTGGAACCTTTATTCTCGGAACTTTTGCAGTGTATCACGTGCTAAGGAAAGTTCCATCCTTGCGCGTATTAGTTTCAGACCCGAATACGCTTCACTTCCCAATACTATCGACAGTACTCGCGGCCCTAATCACAGCAATGAGTCTTACTGCCGCTAGCATCGTTATAGTCATCGTTCCCGTCATCCAAGTCCTCTTTTTCTTCATACCCATCTTTCTGGTTCTTGGAGGGTCTTCATTGACAAAATCATTTACTCTGAGTATTAATTTTCGGGTTCACCATTGGCGGCGCATTCTTGGAGCCCTGATTTTGAGCTTCATTCTAAACCTTTTCGCTGGCCATCTGGGTGTGACATTTTATCTGAATTTAGAGACTGTTCTCAGCCTCTATGGAATTTCCCTTGGATTGGCAGCTCCCTTTCTCCTCAGTCTCCTGACCCAAATACCAGTAGCGATGGTCGCGCCATTGACTCCTCTCTTTTCGGTTGCATTCTTTGCAGGAGCACGTGGGGCATACCGTGAAAAACAACACGAGAAATATATGCACCAGCAAAAACAAGTAAAACCACAACAACCGCAATATATCCCATTCGAAGAAGTAGTTTCTGATGAAGGGAATGTATGCCAACACTGTGGACAAAGAGGGAGACCGGGGATAGCTTTCTGCACTCAGTGCGGTCAACCAATGGAGAAGGTTGCACCTTCATCCTAACTCGAAAACAGCAGTATTTGCCGTGGAAGAAATTGAAGGATTAGTGTCGATGGCTCAGCTAGTTGAGCTGGAACCACTGACTCAATACGATGAAAATGGCGGCCACCAAAATCCGAAACGACGACAGAGTACCCTTTTTGTGCGAATGCCATTGCAGCTTCATATTGGAATTGGAGTCCCTCTGAAGACTGCTTGACACCACCTCTCAGACGGCTAAAGAGACTTGATGGGTCAATGAAGAAGAGAGCAGGTGGTCGACGTCGAGAAGGCGTCAGCCGTTGTAATTGCATAAGCTCATCTAGTGCATGGTTCTCATCGAGAATCACGCGGATGGTTAGCTTTTGGAGAACCGTTCTCATCTTTTCAGGGATTTCGTAAAGTAATTGTTGAAGATAAACGGGCTTAATCCGTCGATGATAATCAAAAACATACACTCGATGTTTGTTTAAGAGAAGCTTAGAAATCAAGATATGGAGTAGGCGAATGTAGTCACTATTACCTGCATGAATTAGGGTCATAAAACTCCCCTGAAACATTTGTGCTTGAATATGAGTTGCCAGACAAACCAAAAGCTTTTGACTTGTTTCAGGGCCTTCAACGATACCTGAATAATATGACATGGGATTCCTTTTCCTATCCCGTTCGATGTTTTCACGCATTAATACTCTTTTTACATGTTCCGGCTCTTACATTAAAAAAGAGGCTAATGATGCATAGGAGTTGTATTTAAAGTGACGACTCAATTTCACATCTTCTTTACTAATGATGATGGGGCTCGTTCACCTGCGTTGCCTTCTTTCATTGAAGAGCTTTTCCCCCATTACAAACTTACAGTCATTGTGCCAGATCGCCCCCGGAGTGGAATATCAAAAGCAATTTCTTTCAATGAACCAATTCGATTCTTCAAAGGACCCAAATTCGCAGAACAAACTATCATTGAGTCCTCAGGAACTCCAGGAGATGCCATTACCTGGTGTCTAACTTATTGCCCAGATGTTGATTTGGTGATATCAGGACCTAATTTAGGTTTGAACGTTAGTGCACACAGCATTCTAACTAGTGGCACGGTAGGAGCTGCCATAGAAGCCGCACTCTGGAAAATTCCAGCTATTGCTTTTTCAATTGAAACCCCGAGCAATACTTGGTTCATTCCCCAAGATTCAGATGCGAACTATAAGGAGGCAGCTAAACACACTCGCGAGATTATTAATCTTATACTAGAAAAGGGTATGCCAGCAGGAAGTGATTTTCTAAACATAAGCTTTCCAGCTGATGTAGATGCAAACACCCCCATCGAAGTTGCCAAACCTCAAAGGATAAGATTCACCAATCGACTAAAGTCTCGCATAGATCCCCATGGAATGGAATATCATTGGATACATGGAAAAGAGAACCCTCAACCAGTAAAAGCAACTGATGTCTACTTTTCCTTGAAAGAAAAAAAGATTGTAATAAGTCCCATTTGCATTTCGTTATCCGAAGACAAGCTCATTGAAACCACTCGACGTTTTTTTCAGCCTCTTCTCAAAAAATAAGTTTATCAGCAGTTCTCTTCACAAGATTAGAATGAAACCTCGTTTATGTTAGCATAAAAACAAGTGCTTTTATACAAGAACATCTTTGTGGGCAACGGTGACTAGGCTTTTTGCCAACAGAAGCGGGATCAAATAAAGACGATACTTATCTTCGAGCCATGCAACTCATCACAGATAACCTTCAGAAAAACATCGATTTCCTTCGGAAAAACAAAGGCAATGTGAACAATTTCGTTGATGCCATTGAAAAAGCGGCGCGGGAAGGTAAATGCGTGTTTGTGGTTGGGAGCGGCCGTTCAGCTATGGTAGGTCAAATGTTTCAGACCCGTCTAGAACACCTGAACGTACCTGTTTATTTTATTACAAATAGTCGTTCCGTTCCACACCTCGATAAGGGTGACGTATTAATCGTGATCTCAGGTAGTGGTAAAACATCAATTGTAAAGGCCATTATCGAAAGTTATCTTGATCAAAACCCGAATATTCTATCGATTACTAGTTATCCCGAGAGTTGGATTGGACGGATGAGTGACCTGGTCGTAAAGCTTCAGGGTCGCACGAAAATCGATGTAGCCCGAAAAGAAAAAGGTGAAGATGCAAGCTTAACGCCCGAAGGTACCCAATTTGAAATTGCAGCCGCTGTCTTTTTAGATGGCATTATTGCCGAGTTAGCAAAGCGCTTTAATAAGAGCCATGAAGACCTTATCGCAGCTCATTCGCAAAGTACTTGATTATATCTTCAATCTAATATGATTCAACTGATTGGTTGACTTTAATGAGACTGTGATTACGAAAACTATATGAGCCATTGAACAGGCAAAAACAACTCGAGGCGAGTACAAATGGCGATAAAATACCAATGTCCACTTTTTGTCTGGAAAACTGGAAAATTACTAGCGAACGTCCACCAAGCACTGAGTGATAAATGGGAAGTCCGGATGCATCACATGGGGGATATGGTCGAAATGAGAATCAGCGCTGGTCAAGACCTTGATCCGCTCACCCTGAATTTATTTGTCGTCTCTGGCAAGGCTTTGTGGGGGTATATCGATCTTCCAGTCACCTCAACCCAGATGGAACTGCTTAAGGATATTAGTAACCATCTGAAGACAAAAACTGAAGCATCAATTGGACCTTCGAAACGTCGGGTGAAATTCAAGTTCGAAGGCGAATCAATAGAAACTGAAACTACAACAGCAGAAGTCTATAATTGGAAAATGGATTACGGCCTACGATACTCGCTGCAATCGGTCACACGGTTACTGACTGCCCTCGATGCAGCTGTACGTGAACATGGCGGACGAGGAATCGAGGGAAACGAATTCTTCGTAATATATCGAGATGGTAGCCTTCACCTTCAAGAACCCTCCCTAAGTTTCGTACTGATATCCGCCTGGGGGTATTACAGCGCGTTTCTCTATCTGGGAGAAGAAAGCCTTGAGATCCAAGTCTGCGATGAAGAAGAGGAAACCTTCCCAGTAAATGAATTCGATAAAGTAATAAAGACTGCTAAAGATTTCTTCGAATCCGACCAAGAAATCGTACTGAAAGAAAGCTAAACAATGGCTAAGGGAAGAAACTGTTGCCATCCCCTAACCCACTATTCCAACCAACGCATCAAGGTAATTTACCAACCACCCTCTGGATTGCCATATTGGCGATTTTTTCTGCCATAGGCATAGTACTTCGACAACTGGCAATTCCTACTTTCTCACCCTATGTCACACTAACTCCAGGTTTTCTCATACCCCTTATTGCCGGTATCGTGCTAGGACCAGTGGGAGGGTTTTTATGTGGTCTCTTCGTTGGGATAAGCGGGGCACTGTGGGAACCTTCCCTTATTCCCCTGCTAGGAAATGTCGCTCTTGGAATGAGCACCGGAATTCCCACATATTACCGTCATAAACTTCACCAAACGCCGTGGATGGTAGCGTGTATTATCTCTGCTATCATCATCGGCGGGTTCCTGCCCACCTTCACAATCGAAGTTTTAGTCTTTGGAGTTCTCCCTATTATTGCGGCTTTAACAGCAAGTATTGACGCTGTTCAAGCAGGAATCTGGGTTGCTGTGGCACTCCTTCTCACCCAAGGGATTATTGAGCCAATTCTGAGTAAATATTGGAAAACAAATTCGATTCCGGAGTAAAGATTAAGTAGGTTCTAGCAAATTAGCGGCTAGGAACCCTCTCTATGCTTTGACCGATTCTTGGTGAGAAACACAATGTCTGAAGAATATTTGGAAAGTTCTGAAACAACAGTGACTTCAGAAAAACCTGAAAAAAAACCTGAAACAGAACCTGAAACAGAACTCCAAGAGGTGGTTGTTCGCGAATATCCAAAGACCGTACTCCTTTATCCCATGATCCTCATTTCACTGATTCTCGCTTTAGCAGCTTGGCTAGTGCCACTCTTTATATTAGATCCAATACTGCAAACGACCTGGCTTTTTACAATCGGCTTCATTTGGTTTGTCTTGTTCTTTTTCAACTTACTCATCGTTACGTTTGAATTTGGAAAATCTGTTATTGTTGCACTCGCATTGATCCTTGTCATCATAGTTCTAGTAGTAGTCCTTGTACTGACCCAGTACGGCATTGGGGCAATAATTGGTATTAATCCCGCCGCCCTTCGACTCTTTATCAGCGTTGAAGCCTATTTAGCCTTCTTCCTTCTCTTCGCTTTCACCATCTTCCTCTCATGGATTAAGACTCGCATTTACTATTTCAAAATAACACCGAATGAGATCATCTACAAGAAAGGAATCATGGGTGACGTAGAACGCTACGGAACCTCCAACGTGATGGTTCATAAGGAGATTCCAGATATATTCGAGTTTCTTCTTCTTCGATCAGGTCGGCTGAGTTTCACCATTCCTGGACGCAAGGCCCCCATTACACTCGACAATGTACCACGCATCAATTCCATAGAGATCAATATTCTGCAATTACTTCGACGAATTGAAGTAGATATCGACTAATATACACAAAGCGGTCTGGGCGAAGAATCTCCTTTGAAGTGTCTTCAGGGAAGCTCATCGCCCTTACCCCTTTCCTTTTTACCTTAATGGTGAACATGATTATTTGGCAAGTGGGTGCTCGATGAGTTCAGAGATGATGTTTCTAACTTGGTTTAAGGAATCAATTCAACCAAGTAATTCAATGCTGTGGGTCTCGGCAGTTGCACCTGATACTTTTCAAGGTGATGCCCGATTTCTCGAAGAGCTACTGAAAGGGCCCCTTGAAGTTCCTGATGCTATGGGCCAGCAAAGGGCGTCGGCCCGTTACAGTGCCTGTTTGATTGCACAAGCACTTCATAATATGAATCCAGCTACACTGCAACTCGTTTCATTATTACATAAGTTCGATTTCTTTCAGAACCCTGACCTCCTCATTAGAAAACCATTCCCAGATGCGCTTCAATCCCAAATAAAGAGACTAATCCGTGAAGCCTTTGACCCTACCCTATTTTGGTCGGCCCAATTACGTACCTTAAGTCAATATTTCCAGGAGGGGCTGCATGTACTTCGCACATTATTCAAGGTTCGCCGAAGCTCACAAGTCACCCCCAAACTCAATTCCTTTTTTGTCTCTGAGTACGATTGGTGGGGGATCAGCTATTATCAGGAATCTAACATTGTTAACATCCATCCCCCATTCCTCTTCCTTCCAGAAGTCGGGAAAAGCCTTGTACTTCGAGAGGCTGTCCGCATTTTTCTCCCACCATGCTTTCAAAACGCCTTTGATGTCCAAGAACTTGCAAATACCCTCATTTCAGAGCTTCTTAATCCGCAAGAACAGCAGCTTTGGTCACAAATCAAATGGAACGGCACAACTCCGACTCATGAACAGCTGCAATGGGTCGCTGCGATTGCGTCAATCTTGCCAAAACTCATCGAGAATAAACAACTCCCATCTCTTTACACACGATTGAATCGCATAAACACCCTTGCTGCACAAGTTCCCACTGGATCTTTGACAATTCTCGCCAAGCAACTACTCAATGAAATAGCTCCAAAACCAGTAATTAGTCAGTCCCAACATCAGGTCCTACTTGCGCTAGCGGAGAACCCAATGGCTAGCGAACGCATGCTAGCAAAATCAACTCAACTTGCTAGAGGAACCATCAGTCGTAATCTTACTACCCTGCAAGAGCAATTCGGTCTTAAATTTCCTGGTGAAATTAATTACCAAAAACTCGGACTTACACCATTTTTACTCACCGTACATTCTTCCACGGGAGCCCAGCCCGGAATCTCGAAGCTAAAGAATTTAGGCCTACAACTCAATAAATTTCCTTACTGCCTGCGGTTAGAAACGCCACACACACTAAATAAACCCGTCCTATATGCGATTATAGTCCTCCCTAACTCAGCGATTTCTGACTTTCAACAACTTCTAGAGCAATGGCAAGAAACGGTGGAATTATCACCCCAACTATTCCAAATTAACCAGTTTGATAGGGGATGGAATTTTACATACTGGAAAGAATTCCCATCAGAAGAATGGAAAATTCTGGCAAGCAGTAGCCTTCGCCCTGAAGGTTCACAATTTAACATTATTTCCTCCATCCACTATCAACCTCCTGCTATCAAGCTGACACGGGAAGGTCTACGTACCCTCCTTATCCTTGAAAACGATATGCGATTCAGTCAACGAAAGCTAGCACAGCTAGCGCAAACTTCTGTAACGACTGCAACAACTTATCATAATCGATTAATTCCAAAGGTTATTACGCCATATCTGCGATTTGAAAAACCACCACTACCTGAAGGGCTCATCACTTTGATCCATTGCCCCTCTAAAGACTCTTGTAATCAAATGATTGCAGGAATTCGTTTGTTACCAATGTTTCAAGCGTGGCATCTCAAATCTTTGATGAAGCCAAACTTATCCACCCTTCTTGTAACGCTTAACCTTCCTCAGGGGGCATTGATTCCCTTCACGAAAGCCTTACAAGATGTAACAAGCTTCTATGACGCCATCGAATTCAACCCGCTCCTTAGTGACTACCAACTACCTCAGATCCACGAATTGCCACTAGCACTATTCAAAACCGTAGGCCAAGAGTGGCTGTGTTCATCAATGCTGCTTGAATCGCTTTTTCATACCTCTCCCTAGTATTTACAAGAAAGGGAAGGATACTCAGAACTTCGCGGCTCTATATCCAATCTCCAGTCTCTAGTTTTGTTGGAAGATAGGTATCAGCAAGGAATTCAAAACCATGACTGCTGAGCGCCTGTATTTCAGCTTTCTCTTTGCGTTTCACCATTAGCCGGATATCAGCGACCCACTTGGAATTCTGAGCCACGAAGGGCTCATTCATCATAGCTTTTGCGCGTTTGATATCTTCAGGAGACATACGAAGCCGGCATTCCTTAGGAATGTTATATTGATCCAAGTCTCGACCAAGAACTCCTAATAATCGTAGGTCGGGGGTTGCAAGGAAGGGACTCTCATAGCTTAGACGTTTACTGCCGCGAAGATAGACACTATGAATATAATGTCCAAAAGGGTCTGCGTCTACCAGAGTGAAGGCAGGAAGTTTGAGTTCTTTTGACAGACGACGTGCGAAGATGCGGCTCGCGATATCAGGAGAGCCCTTTGCCGTCAAGAGAATGCAGGGATATTTATTCCACCATTTAACTTCACTTAGCCGAAGCATAGCAGCATCCTTTTCTACAACCAAAAGAAACTCAGCATCCGATTCAACGATTTCTACTCTATCCAGAAATGGAGTAATTGACCAACCCCCAGTGCCCAATCGAGTACAATCGATACGATCACCACTATCCTCAAGAATTAGCCGTCCCAACACAGTTCCCTTCGCACTAGCGACTACGTGTGTGGATTCGCGGTTTGTTCCAAGGAGGGGACCGATATCATCGATGGCAATATCGCTTTGCCGTTGCTCCTCAAAGAGGTTGACATCGTTGTAGAAGAGTTCTCGCTTGGTTGCGTGGATATCTTTCTCTAAAAGTTCATGTACGATTTCTAATACTCTTATGAGACGTGTTACATCTTTCGCGGTACGAAGACTACTAAGCGACCGGACTGTCGTCTTCTCTCCCAGTAACAGAAGATCGTTTTCTTCATCCCAAATTATGTTTCCACTACCACGTAGGGGTAATTCTAGCGATGGGGGGTTCCCCTTTCCGATTTCTTTTACTAACGACCGGATCAGCGAGTGGATTTCCGCATGTAGGTTTTCAGTGTCTTTCTCAGTAACTAGTTTAATTCCACGAGGCAACTTAGAACTAACTTGAGGAGCCTGCAGACTTCTACGGAGTTTTTGTACTGCAGCAAATTGATTATTGGAGGGATTATCAGTGCCTGCCACATGGTCTTCAAGGGTTGTATTAGCGCTCGAATGGCGTCGATGACTCCGTGAACTCATTCAACCACCACCTCTTCTGTTTCTTGCATCCTTGAGGGTAAAGGGGATTCAACTCCGGCAACTCGAGACATCAATTGTTCCAGCAGTTCTGGAAGAGCTTCAAGTTGCTTCTTGGACATCTTCGAATCTGTGCGCAGGATATTTACCAGGGACTGAGCAACAATGCGGGAATAGCGGAGTAGCACATCAGCACGCCGTTCTTGTTCCCGTCGTGCGATGACACGAACAATATGTCGACGAAGCTTCCGACCCACCTCTTCAAACCCAAGTTTTAGTTCCCGCATTAAAATATCATCTTCAGCAAGAGCTTGCTTGGATTGTGCCTTGAAAATCAAATGTACGAAAGGACCAACCACGTTGGCGAAAAGGCGTACGGATCCTGTGGGAAGCCCATTACTTGCTACATCTATTCGATAGTTACGCCAATTCACTGAAGATGCAGCCTTCCAAATGGCGCAGTCGGAGTTGTCACGGAGTTTGGGTGTTCGGTTGACAAACCGATACAAAACCCCAACGCCGGACTGACTAGACAGCTTGGGGTCGTAGACGGCTGCGACCTCAACTGCAAAGGCTAATCCTTTACTACTTGTTGGCGGACGACTCACCGCTTCAACAAATTCAGCATTGAAGATTTCTTGCAAGGTTTTCTGGATAACCTCTTCGCCAACTGGAATCACCGTTTCGGTTGGTGGGGCATAGTATTTCTCGGAGATGAAGCTGGCATATAATGCCTTAACTTGAGCTTGGGAAAGCTGCTTTGGGGATTGACTTGAGGTAATCGGATCAGACTGGAGTCGCTTTACTGTCTTTGCGAGGATTTGGTGAGCTTTACGGCGGCTCAGCCGACAATAACTCCGTGAGAGAAAATCTGTCAGAGACTTGTGAGGGCTATTCCGAATCAGATCTTGAAAGTCTCCAATGCTAGTGGAGGCTGGATGGGGCATGGCATAGCTGGGTTCGCGGACAAACTCGTTGACACGCCGTGGATATATGTAAATATCACCATAAGGATCGATGAAAATTATGTTCACGTGTGCGTTAAGATATGAGGTTTGACGAACGTATTCATCAGCGTACCCTCGGCGGTAGGGAAGGTTGAGGAAAGCAAGCTGCAGATAAGTTCCATGATTAATAGACATGGAAGTGGCTGTTTCTTGCAACAGATAATCTTTCTTGTTCTTACTTGTTGTAAAGAAGATGGAGGCAAAACCTTGGCGTTCTGCTGAGTGGCGGGAAGCCACCACAATTGGTCGGCCAGTTGTATTTTGGGCGTCGCTGAAAGCACTAGATGCTCCAAATCCCTGGCTGCCACGTGTTTGGCGTAGTTTAAGGCTCTTACTACTCGCCAGGTAGAGTCCGAACTGCTGTAGGTCGTGCTTGGTCATTCCGATGCCCGTGTCGAGTGCCTCAAAACTATACATATGGAGGTTGCGCCCCGCAACCTCTGAGGGGAGGATCTCCGGTTTCTCAAGCTCTTGCATAACCATTAGCAAGACGGGTTCATTGTTGATGATATTTCGAATTGGAGTGGCTAACAATTTGATTCGATCAGAAATTGCGTTAGCTGAAGTTGGTCGCCGGGTCGTCGTTAGGGGAGATGGAAACTCAGAGTAGGTCACAGATTCAGGTAGTTCTGGAAGAACAACTAAGGCCTGGTTTTGTTTTTTTGATTTAGGGGTCCGTTTCCAGTAGTAGGTTTCGATGGCATCAAGGGAATTGTCGCTGAACTCAGCGCAGTATTGAGTGAACTTGTGCATTTCCATTGAAAAGCCAACAAGTTGGGTTCGTTTGCGGAAGAATTCAGCAACTTCGCCACGGCGAATGACACTATTCTTTTCTGGTGTCTTAGTTGGTTTGGCTTGTGTTGTGGAGTTTTCCATCTATTATTACCCCGCTTGGTATTTAGCGCCGACTAAAACCGTCAAACGTGATGACAAGGGAGAACTGACCTTAAACCTTTGCGATAAGGTTAGAGCACGTCTCTGAACACTCTAAAGTAGCTAGAGCCTTCACTTGTCACACGTAGAGGTGCTGGCGCCATGTTGTGAACCGTAAATGCCTGTATATTATGATGTGAGGAATTAGCTTGCCTTTTAAACGTACTGGGGAGTGTTAGGGAGAATTGAATATACTTGCGGGACTCTTACCCAGAGCAATGAGCACGTCTCGAACGACCTGCATATCTTTCAAGTAGACAAATTCATTATGTGCATGGTAGTTTGTGTCGTTGCGAATAGTCCCGAATGATACAACTGGGATGCCTGTCTGTGCAAGGTGTGCCCCATCATTCCCTCCCAACTCTGCAGCGATCGGTAACGCTTCACCTACGACTTTACTGGCAATGGATGAGAAATGTCGGACGAAGGGATTACCCGCGTCTGTGAAATATCCTTCTACCCTATTGAGGATCTTAAAATCATCAATTGTGGTTCCCTCCTTGGCAGCCAGATTGGTAATATAGGCACGTAAATCCTGTTCTGCCTGCTTGGCATCCTCTTCAGGCGTCAAACGTCTGTCAAAACGAATTTCACATTCACCCGGGATGACATTTTCCTTTTCGCCTGCATGCATCATGGTTATGGTGAACCGGCCATATACCTTTGGGTAAGGTGCTTCTGGGGGGGCATTGAATTTACTCCGTATCTTTGAAACCTTTTCGTGATAATGCTTTAGTTTTTCAACGAATGCTGTTGCGCGGTAAATTGCATTATCTGCCTGTTCAGGGTACCCACTATGACCTCCCTTTCCCTTAACATTGAAACGACCCCATAAAGCCCCGCTTGCTCCAATGCTAATATAGTTAGGAGCACTGTCGATTACTACACCTGCATGACCGCGTATGCCGATATCATCAAAGAGGTATCCAATTCCTGCTCGACCTCCAATTTCCTCATCAACGGTAACAAGTAATTTGATGTTAAGCTCCGGTTCACCTTTAGCTAGTTCACCCATAGCGCTTAATGCTGCTACGATGTTGGATTTATTATCTGCAGCTCCTCGTCCGAAGGCACGGTCTCTTGTGACCCTCAGGCGGAAGGGAGGCGTCATCCATTCTGACTCTTCAGCTGGCACTACGTCAAGATGAGTTACAAGGAGCAAATCAACGTCTGAGGTTCCATCGAGGGAAACGACAACATTAGGTCGTGATTCACCATCAACCGTCACATTGCGACCATCTAATACTTCAGTACCTAATCCCAACAATTGAGCAGTAAGACGGATCATCTCAGAGCATTCAGCATATCCCATTCGACTTTCATTAGTCACGGTAGTATTAATTTCAACTAATTTACGTAATAGGTTGAGTTCATATGCAAGTTC
>JBHLMI010000022.1:0-46642 GCA_048938295.1 Promethearchaeota archaeon | reverse complement strand
TTGAGCTGGGATTTTCTTTATCCAGTTTGGCTCCTGATAGAATCCCTCATGGCGTATTGTTACAAGCTCTTCTAGTGTTGCGGGTTTGTTTTTTGTTATGTCCTCTCCGAAAAGGTGAAGTGGATAGTTGTAGGTATTGGGGAGTTCTTGAAGCTCTTCTGTTGGAAACATAGAGAGGATTACACCAGAGAGGGCTGCTTGGTGGATGAAGATTTCATAGCGTTTGTCTTGTTGATAGAAGGCTGCACATCGGGGTTTCCTGTATAGTTCAAAGAAGGTGTCATGCCAGATCCGGAAAAGATGATTTGTTGGACGGGTAATGAGACAGCCGGCATTAAAATAGGGTCGGATTTCTGTAGCATCGACATGGGTTATCATGGGGAAGACTCGGTCTTGTGGTACCTGGCAGAACTCATAGATTTCGGTCCAAAACGGATCAAGCGGGTCTTCAAATCGTGAGCCAACTAAAGTGTGGTGTACCGGTCGATATCCCAGGCTTTTTTCGTCAGGTAATAAGAATTCGCTGGGTTCCTTCAGAATTAGCGTATTGGAATCCAACCAGACAAGTAATTCTGTGTCTCGTTCGGCCATCGATTCCGCAAAGGCAATCGCTTGAATTGTATCCGCGAAGAAGAACGGCAGTTTAGATTCATCGATAATGAAAGACACAACCTTTGCTCCAAGGTCCGCTAACGTTTCCTTAGTGGATGAAGCGATTCCCTCAGAGGATTCTGGTGTGAATACCCATATAGGATTCTTGGCTAAGGTGCCCGCAAACGATCGGATACTATCTACGAGAAGAAGGGTGTTTAGTTCTGACTCTTTATTGGGAAAAACCGCACTTGTAAAAATGAGTTGTTCAGGCATCGTCAAACAACCATTATCCCTTCAGCTGCTTCTCTCTAAAAAATAAACCCAAAAACCATAGCAATTGTCAGAATCCATTGACCTCAAAGTGATCGTATAGAAAAAATCGCTTCTGTCTGGATATCTGGCCAAATAAGCCTTAGGTTTGTTGACGCTCTAAGGCTAGTCATGGAATGGTGAAGATTGTACCACTGCCGTTTTCTCGGTATACCTCTTCACCAACAATTCGACGAAGTGCATCCTTTGCCACCTTCTTCGTACAATGACAGGGCGAAACCAGCTTGACCTGTTCTTTCTTGAACAGCGTACCGACTTCAAAGCCTTCCTCTTCCGTCTTCAAATGGAATCCGCCAATTACTGTATGAACAGGACGACTCGGGAACACCTTCTTCCCTGCCTGCAACAACCGCCCCACCTTTGGGTGGGCACATCCTGTTAAAAGGACAAGACCGACACCCTCAACATTTAATGCGACAGCGTGTTCTTTGAGCTTCTTTGGACCAAGCGCGCCTGTCGTCGCTACTCCTGACCGAATCATTTGACCCTCTTCAGCGATACTCCGGCGAATATTGGCACGACTCAAAGTCATTTCCAGCTCGTTGTGATGTGTAGGTAAATAGGCAACTAAATCAGTATGCCGGAAGAGTTCTAATGCTGGTTCAATGGCCCCAAAATGGTCGTGATGAAAGTGGGTGATCACTAGGGCACGAAGGTTCGTGAAATCAAGACCCAAGACTTGCGCGTTATGTCTGAATACTTGGGCACTTCCGCTCGTATCCATCAGGAGTGCCTCAGCCCGTCCAGGAAACTGAATCTCTACGTGCAAGGATAATCCGCAAACATTACTCAAGTCGGGTCGAGCTGATTGATTATCTACAACTGTAGTGATAGTGAGACCCAGCACTTCTTCGGTAATAATCTTTGCTGCAACCATTGAAACAGATGCCATTCTCATATCCCTTGGTTTCCTATCCACTAGAGCACTTAATCCTTCTGCAAACCAGGAGATGACCAATCTCAGAAAAAAGAAGTAACACGAGGAGCGATTTCACAGCTCCTCGTAAAATAAGTATTTTCTTAGTAAACCAACTTGCCAGCTGCTTTGAGTCGCATTTCAGCTTCTTTGACGATGCTGTCGACGACTTCTTTGACCGTTGGAATGGTATCAATGCCACCAATGGTTTGACCGACAAGGATAGGGCCTTTCTGGACATCTCCCTTGTAGACGAGTTCGTAGCGTTCCATCTCGTCGAGAAGGTCGTCTGCTGTCATTGAGGCTTCTTCGGCCATGCGGGCATCGCGGTCGGGTACAGGCACACCGTGCGTCTTGGAGTATTCGTTCTTGAGTAATCGTATTGGTCCGAAGGCACCTGTTGTCACGAGGGTGTCCTCGTCAGTTGCGGGAAGAATCAGAGCCTTGTAGTCTTCGTGGAATTCGCTTTCTTTCGTAGCGATGAATCGGGTACCCATTTGAATGCCAGCGGCTCCCATGGCTAGAGCACCAGCCAGACCCTTGCCATCAAACCACCCACCACAAGAAACGACAGGCAGGTCACCAGCCATTTCAACCATTTCAGCGGTGAGAACAGTGGTTGCAACTTTTTCATACGAGTTGTGACCGCCACCTTCGTAGCCGGTGGCTATGATTCCATCAAGATGACCTTTAGTACCTGGGAATTTCTTTTGGAACCAATCTGGGTTGAGTGCTTTCACTGCCAACCATTTGGCAGGAATCACATGGAAGACCAAAAGGTCTGGGTCGACCTCTTTGAAGTGGTGAGCACCAGGACGGGGATCACCTGCTGAAGTGATAACCAGGTGGAGCTGCTCTCTAACTTTTTTGTTCTCCTTGCGGAGCCGTGGGATGAGTTTAATTAGCTCAGGATAATCGATTTGGAGTCGAGCTGTTCGAATGTTGACACCGAAGGGCCGATCGGTATTTTCAACCACGTCGAGGATGTTGTTTTCCATCTCCTTGATGGGGTCCATATTGCGTAGGTTCGTGTGTGAAACGATACCGAAGGCGCCTGCGTTGGAAACGGCTGCACACAGTTTAGTGGTGTAGAAGGGTCCCATTGCCGCTTGGATAATGGGGTGTTTGCAGCCGAGCATTTCGGTGAGTTTAGTTTTAATCATGGATTTCACCTAACCAGGGATGAAAGTGGTTTTATACAGGGTTTCCGTTTCCATTGGCGGCTGGGGTCATTTAAGTGTGCTTAATGTTACGTAATCCTCTGAAATCGTCAACCTTATAGTATTGTATTCTATGGATAATCTGGACAGATTGGCCTCAGAATTTTGTGGAAATGGCTACACATATTGCAGCAAGCTTCAAGAAGGTGAAAATATGATGGCGGGGCTCGAAAAGATCGATATTGCCTGTATCGCTTTCATGACATTTGTAATACTCACTGTCTCCGGTTACATGGCAGTTTTTCGTGGCTGGGCAGAAATCAATGGCAGCATTATTTGGGTGGGTTGGATTTGGTGGGTTGTCTTTGGAGTTGTGATTGCGTCACTCCTTGTCATCATCATCTCATCCAGACGCAGACCTCGCTAGTGAAAAGTCAGATATAAGAAGCCCAAGTGGTGAATGCTTATCTGCATCCTCAATTGGACTCGTGGTCTGAATGATTGAATTTGGACAACAGCTTTTTTACTCACAATCCTGGGACTTGGTGAAAACCAAACTTGCCCAAATGATTGCGCAAAAGAACTGGAGCATTTGCTGGGTACCTGATCATTTACGTGGAATGACTAATTTTGGCATTGATACCTTTCTCTCTCCCTGGACAATGCTAGGCGCTTTCACGGAAATAACCTCAGAGCTGTCTTTTGGAGTCGCAGTAACTGATGCGATTCGTTTGCACCCAGCCATCTTAGCACAAAACGCCGTCTCCTTGGATCACCAATCTGGTGGACGGTTCATCCTTGGTGTTGGTGCTGGCGAAAAAATGAATCTAGCTGCCTATGGGTTTGATTCGAAATATGCTGTGAGTCGTTTACAGGAATGCATCGAAGTTATGAAGTTATTATGGGGCCAAACTGAGCCAATTAGCTATCAAGGTCGATTCTATCACCTGAAACACGCTGTTCTCGAACCCAAACCCCTGTCGCAACCAAATCCTCCCTTATGGATTGCTGGAAATGGTACACAAACCCGGAAACTAACTGCTCAGCACGCAGATGGCTGGCTTCCTCATGCCGCGTTACCACAATTATACCGGGATGATCTGAAAGATATTCACCAACATATGAAACGTTTTGACCGTGCTCCTTCGGATGTTACGGCTGGGTACTGGGGACGAGTGTTTATGCATGATGACCCAGAGCGCATATCCCAATATCTACGAGATTATCGGGCGCAACTCGTCTTACAGCCGCAGGTCTTGGATGCTTTAGGCTATTGGAGGGACGAGTATACTCAGATTTATCTGGATCAGGGACTTCGTCCAGATCGGATTAGTCTACTGACCTATGATTCTGATGATGTAATCAACCTTGACTTCAGTAAACTGTTCCCAATTGTTGCTGATATTCCTGAAGACGCGGTCAAATCCACGACTTTGGTAGGATCCCTTGAAGATATTCGGAAGACAATCCAAGCATACATCTCGGCAGGCGCACAGAGCCTCTGTTTCGAAATAATCAATGGGGTCAGTAAACGAAATGCACCCTTTACCTACTTTGATGTGTCACGTATCCTCGCAGAGGATATCTTTCCAGCATTAGAACACTAGCGTTCAACCTTTCGACCGAGGATAAACACAGAGAGTGCTAGAAAAAATATGCCCACAAAAGTGGTTACGCTTGTGAACCAAAATTGGGGGATTTGCTCAATCATGATGGGAGGAGCATCCGCAAAGGACACCATGGCAGTTGCCAGATTAGTTAGAAATCCTAGTACTCCTTGAGTTGGATTGAAGAAGAAAAGAACAAACGCCGTCAAGAGAATGGTCACCATGGTCCAGGCAATCAGTTGTGATGGTTCTTCACCATACCCAAAGAGGGTGTTCAATAATTTGCTACTTATTCCCAGTAGCGCCTTGCTCACGCGCTAAGTTATGGGAAGTTTTTGATTAACTTGCAGATTCTTAAGCCTACATGAGAATCTCTTTTATGGGGCAGAGAACGCTAGCCTGCCTAGAAAGATTACTTGGATACCGTGGTTGTGGATGCATGGAAGAAGCGGAGTCATTTGTTGAACACGATAATCGCGTGGCTTCCGTGGATGTACTACGTGGAGTTGCGCTCATTTTCATGGTCATTAACCATTTTGGACAAACCTTCGTGGGTGGAGGCTTCCATTCACTCGCAGCCATGCTAATTCTGTTTTTTGGAATTATTCCTGCACCATTATTCTATGTTGTTGCTGGGATTAGTATTGTTTTGGTGAATAAGCGCTTCCAACAGAAGGGTACTCCTCTATCATCCATTTGGCGATGGGTGTTCATACGAGGCCTGCTCATCATGGGCTTGGGCTATCTGTTTTCGGTGGTGATGTTTGGGACAATCTGGATTCTGGACTGGAGTATCCTTCAACTTATTGGCCTGTCACTTATTGTTGCCCAACTCACCCTTTATCTGCCGAAGCGCTATCGTTTCCTCCTTCCAATCATAATTATCATTTTAGCTCCATTTCTCCGAGTTTGGTTGAATTATGAAGCCATCGTGGGAACTGTGGGCAATATACACTATGCCCCCCCTCAAACATGGCTAGATCATCTCTCAGCTGTTATTGCAACTGGTAAAGCTCCCTTGTTCCCCTGGCTTGCTTGTCCCATTATTGGCACCTTCATTGGGGAAGCGCTTATCGAAAAGCCTTCCAATCCACGTCGGCTCGTGTACGACCTGTTGGTCGTGAGCGGTTTGTTGTGTTCCTTAGTTATTCCATTTTTCCTTCTCGGTGATCCTGTTACTCAATATCCTTTAACCAACGGCTTCTTTTTACTTTCGACTGGCATGGCGCTTCTTTCGGTTGCCAGTGTGGTTACTACCATCGATGTTTGGAAATGGTGGAATGCCGCCAGCCGGTTCTTTGAAATGAACGGGCAAATTGCCCTCATTTCCTATGTGGCGCATCATCTGTATGGGATCGTCTTTTTTGGCGTGATATTAGGATTCTATCGAGTAATTGGAATTGGGGGCTGGCTATTAATTACCTTCAGCTATCTTAGCCTCTCAGTTCTCTTTGCCTATTTCTGGCTTCCATTCAGGAAAAAGCGTTCATCGTATTGGGATATTGCTCTAACCTATCTCATCCTTTTCATCGCATTGGACGGGCGATGGATATTTGCCCTACTCGGAATATGGGCGTTCTAGCGAGGTGAGAGTAGGCAGACTTTATGCGTGGATAATAATTAAGTGGCACAAACCCGGGAACTAACAATGTCATGACTACTCTTCGTATCGGCCATCTTTCAACCGCCTACCATACTGCCTTTGTTTTGATGGGGTCACATTGGGTGGAAGAGAAAATGGGAATCAGATCCGAGTGGACGCTTTTTCCGACGGGACCCGCCATGGTTCAATCCTTCAAAAAAGGAGATCTGGATCTCGGATATATCGGTCTACCTCCAGCTATGATTGGCATTGAACAGGGGTTAGATATTCTCTGTGTAGCAGGAGGTCATATTGAAGGCACCGTGGTAACGGGGCTAGCAGGTTACAAGACTCTGCAAGAAACTGGATCCGTGGAGGCAACCTTACAACAATTCAAGGGAAAAAAGATCGGGACACCATCGCAAGGGTCGATTCATGATGTCATAATTCGTAAACTCATTGCAGATGCTGGACTAGCAATGTCTGTTACAATCAAAAACTTCACTTGGGCAGATTTTATTCTGGAAGCTATGGAAGATGGAGATGTCGCCGGTGGATGCGGAACGCCTCCACTTGCTGTTCTCGCTAACAAGTATCTTGGAGCTACACTTGTCCTACCGCCCAATGCTATCTGGCCTTACAATCCCAGTTACGGCATTGTGGCAACGACACAGATGATTTCAGAATCAGCTGACCTTGTAAAGGGCTTCTTAGAAATCCATGAAGCCGCGTGCAACCTGATGCGCGAAAAACCGGAAAAAGCTGCAGCAATAGCCGCAAAAGAGATCGGAATCGTGGATGAACCCTTTCTGCAGCAGGTCTTTCGTGTATCACCTAAATACTGCGCTAGTCTGCCTCGCGAGTACATCGAATCCACTCTTGCTTTTGTTCCTGTACTTAGAGAGATGGGATACATCAAACGAGGTCTCTCAGAAGCTGAGGTATTTGACACCAGCTTAATCAGAAAGATTCATCCTAACCCAAATCACTACAATGATCCAGCCAATCTTGTCTAGGCAGGCTTAGCCACCAGCTACTGGTGGGATAATCACGAGTTCACTTTCATTATGAACAGTGGTTTTGAACCCGTCTAAATTCGCGATGTTTTTTCCATCAATAAAATATATGATTTGCAATCCTCGAATGTCACGACCAGAACGAATCATGTGATGAAAGGATTTACCATATTTTTTTGTCAGTATCTTAAGGACGCCTTCTATTGTTGCGCCATTGTCAACTTCGATGACCTCTTCACGGGTGCCCGTAATTTCACGGATGACACTCAGGTATCGAATCGTGACATACATGCTGGCTCAGCTGTTCCACTGCGATTATATGGGTTATAAAAGTCACGATGATTCTAGGGTTTTTCCCGGGTTGTGTAGCCGAAATAGCAGGTTAGTAGTAACACTAATTAGGTTCTCAGAAATGGTGTTCAGCTAGACCATGAGTGTGGTGGAAAGGTGAAGCAAAAAACGATTCCCACCCGTTCTAAAATAGTCTGCACCATTGGACCCGCCTGTGAAAGTAAAGAGACACTCATCGCGATGGCGAAGGCTGGAATGGATGTTCTCCGCTTAAACCTGTCACATGGCACAATTGCTGATCATCGAGCCCGATTTGACCGAATTCGAAAGCATCTGCCAAATCATCCGATTCTCATGGACCTTGAAGGACCCCGGGTGCGAATCGGACAAGTCAAAGAAGCCTTCGACTTGGAAGAAGGTAACCATATTACCCTAACTACTGAAGACATTGAGGGTGATGCTGCTCGAGTTAGTGTATCGTTGAAGACGCTTCCCACACTAATTGAAACTGGTCAAAGCATCTTCATCAACGACGGTATTGTCGAACTTCGGGTTGATAACATAGAGGGTTCAGAAATCCACAGCTCCGTCGTTACAGGAGGGGAACTCAGTACTAACAAGGGTGTAAATGTTCCTGGTGTCGATCTCGGAATGGCGGTGCCGACACCGCAAGACATCGAACACCTCAAGTTCATATCAGAACTCAGTCCTGAGTATGTGGCGATTTCAGCGGTCAAACAGAGAAGCGAGGTTGAAAAAGTTCAAGGATTCCTTCGAAATGAAGGAACCGATATACCCCTCATCTCTAAAATCGAGCATACCAAAGCCATTGAAAACTTTGACGCAATCCTCGATGCCAGTTATGGCATCATGGTGGCTCGGGGCGATTTAGGTGTTGAAATCCCTCCTGAACAAGTGCCTCTTCTTCAAAAGAAAATCATCCACAAGTGCAATCAAGCGGGAAAACCTGTTATCGTTGCTACCCAAATGCTTGAGTCCATGGTGCGTAACTCGCGCCCCACGCGGGCAGAAACTAGTGATGTAGCTAACGCTATCTTAGATGGATCTGATGCCGTTATGCTTTCTGCAGAAACCGCTGTTGGTCGTCATCCTGTTGCAGCAGTGAAGGTCATGGAAACAATTGGACGACAAGTCATTCCTTCTTTCCCCCAACGGGATTTGACCTACTATGATTCCGGGCAGCATTTGATTGCCGAAGAACTTGGTCGCTCAGTGGTTTCCATCGTAAGGAACTTGGATGTCCAGACGATTCTAGTGTTCACCATGGCTGGATATACCGCCCGTATGGTATCCAAATATCGCCCCTTTGTTCGGATAATCGCCAGTACTCCCCATCTTCGCGTGCAACGACAACTAAAGCTTCTCTGGGGCACTGAAAGTCTCCTCATTCAACATTGTGATAATGTGGACGAATTATTACAACTGGCCATCAAACGCCTTCATACCGAAGGCATCGTAAAGCCAAAGGACCGTATTGTGGTTGTTCGTGCCTCTGCTTTGGTGCCAGGCAAAACGAACGTCCTTGAAGTGCTTACCGTCAAAGATGTTCTTGAAGCAAAAGTACTCTAGTCTGCCAAAAAGCGGATTAAGAAAGATTTCCTCATAGGTATAGCGAGAGGAGGTTGTCTTATTGGAGTTTGATGAATTAGTAAAGAAGCGCCGAAGTATTCATTATTTCACGGATGAACCTGTCTCAAATGAAGATATCTCTCATATATTAGAAGCAGCTCGATGGGCTCCTTCCGCAGGCAACAATCAACCGTGGCGGTTTATCATTGTACGAGAACCAGAGACCATTGAACGAATCTGGGAAACGACCACGGGGATAAAGGTACCCATCTCATCACATCGTTCAATTACAGTGACTCCCCAAAACTTCATCAAAAAAGCTCCAGTAATCATAGTTGTTTGCACGGATACCCAAGCTTACAAAGGCAAACAGAGTAACATCTTTGCTGACAGGTTTTGTATCCAAGACTCCGCTATCACCACCATGAATCTTCTCCTTGCAGCCGCCAATAGGGGGCTTGGTGCATGTTGGGTTGGCATGTACCGGGAAGACGCCCTAAGCAAGGTCATCAAATTACCCCCCACAATTAGGCCAATCGCCATTATCCCTTTGGGACACACAACTTCCCAAGAGAAATCCCGTCCCCGGAAACAGCTCGAAGAATTCATTCACTATGAAAGATATGGTCAAAAATAGTCGTTGAGAAGGGAGGATCTTGGAATAAGGATGACTGAAATAACAATAGGATTGAATTACTATCCAGAATCTGGTCCGGTATGTCTCCAAAAAGGATATTGACCAAAACCATAGATGATACCATTCGATGGGCTATCATTGCTCCTCCTACTGACAAATACAAGAAGAATAAAGTCGAGAAAAGGCTCGCGACCCGTAATAATGCAGAAGCAAGCCTTATATGAACTTCCCACACCTTGGACTATACCTCTTATCTTTGGTGATAAAAATGGGTGAACCCGCAATCGAAGACAAACGCATCACGCTCACAGAAGCAGCGAAACTGGTTCCCGACGGAGCTCACATCGCCTGGGGCGGCTTCGGCTACCAACGCCCACCCGAAGCCTTCGCCATGGAACTCATCCGCCAGAACAAGCGCAACCTTAGAATCATGACATGTGGCTCGGAACATGACCTTGATAATTATTAAGATGTCTTCTTAATAGTCAAGAAATCCTGGTCGGAGCCGAGGTGTGTTTAGAGTTTGAAGTGGCTTTCTTTGCTATCGAAGCCTTAGGTCTTGCTCCAAATCTTCGTCGGCGTACAAAAGAAGGTAAGGTTAAGTTTGAAGACTACTCAAACCTAGCGATGGCTCTCCGTTTTCTCGGAGGGGCCTTGAATGTGCCATTTATGCCGATTCGCCATATGATTGGCACAGACATGATGGAAAAATATCGGCTTCGGAAGGACAAAGTCAAGGTAATTAGCTGTCCGTTCACGGGAATGCCGATTACATTGTTGCCTTCAATTCAAGCAGATTTCGGAGTGATTTGTGCTCAGAAAGCTGATCAGGCAGGGAACATCCAGATTTTTGGGATTAAAGGTGAAGATAACGAAATCGCTCGATGTGCGAAAAAGTCGATTGTGTTCGTTGAAGAAATCATTTCGAATAAGGAGATTCGACAGAATCCAGATATGACGATGATTCCCAGCCTCTATGTGGATTATGTCGTTGAACTGCCCTTCGGGAGTTGGCCCATGCAGGTGTATGGGGTGTACGACTATGATTTGCCCCACTTACAATATTACGTAAAAGAATGTAGCACCGAGGAGGGCTGGCAGAAATACTTGGATGAGTGGATTCTTAGCGTGGAAAGCCATGAGGGGCTGCTGAAAAAAATCGGTGAAAAACGTATGAGGGAGTTGCGTGCAGACCCCAGATATGGGTATTAGGAGGACCTGGTCCAGATGACAGAGTATACCTCGACAGAAATGATGGCGGTTTGTGGTGCGCATGCAGTCAAAGATGGTGAGCGCGTCTTTGCAGGAACAGGGCTTCCCGTGCTTGGAGCCATGCTAGCAAAGGTGACCCACGCCCCCAATGCAATCATCATTTATGAAGGGGGCAACGTCGATACACAAAACAAAGACCTTGCCTTATCGGTGGCCGATTCACGATTGGGTTTCCGTGCAGCATCATCCATTGGGCTTATCGAAACCCTCGGATTCTTGATGATGGGTGGACGTGTTGATGTGGGCTTTCTTGGCGCTGCACAAATCGACGAATATGGCAACATCAACACCTCCTACATCGGTGAATTCGAAAATCCCAAGGTTAGGTTACCTGGTAGCGGTGGAGGGAATGATATCGCAAGTTCAGCAGGACGCATTATCCTCATGTTCACTCATGATGCCCGTAAGTTTGTGAAAAAACTTGATTATCTGACTAGCCCTGGCCATCTTTCGGGTCCGGGAAGTCGGGAAAAACTGGGACTCATTGGCGGGGGTCCAGCGTTGGTTGTCACAGATAAGTGTCAGATGGATTTCGATCCGAAGACCAAACGGATTCGACTAAAATCTGTCCATCCTGGAGTGACCTCAGAATGGGTGAAAGAGAACGTCATGTTTGACTTAATTGTTCCCAAAGATATCCCCACTACTGCAGAACCAACGGAACAGGAATTGGAGAAGCTTCGTGCCCTAGATCCTCAGGGTATCTACCTTAGAAAGGGACAGAAGTAACCGCTTATTAGGTATCTCCGACAGCTTGCACGATGAGTTGTCGTGTGCGTGGTCGAACGTCTAAGTCTAAGAATGCGATTTGCTGCCAGGTGCCCAAGGGCATCTTCCCGTTCAGGATAGGAATTGTGAGGCTTGGACCAATAATTGCTGCCCGGACATGGCTGTGTCCGTTCCCGTCCTGCCAACGCAGATGATGCTCATAGACGGCATCTCGAGGCGCGAACCGCTCCATGGCCGCTAGTAAATCATGGAGAAGTCCCGACTCATATTCAATTGTAGTCAATGCTGCCGTTGACCCCGTACAGAAAACAGTAATCAAACCAGACTGGATTTTGCTTTTCTTGACATGGGTTTTGACCTGTTGGGTAATGTCGATGATGTCGGGTTCTCCTTGTGTTTCCAACTGGATTGTACCGGAATAGGTGGGCAATAAATCACCACACTGGTGGGTTGGGTGCGTGCTTCGTTAAAAGTCTGTGTGGTCGATGGGAAAGGTAAAATGGCAGAATACTGGAGAGAAGCCGACCTTCGATGCTTCTGATTGGAGTCGTCGCCGCACTAATTGCCGCCTTTTCCTGGGCAGTTAGCGCTGCCTTCTATAAGACAGGTGCCAAGGATATATCACCGCTTACTGCTAATTTGATTCGTGTTTTACTCCCGCTTCTTATCCTCGTTACCATGTTCCTCACTCTAAACCTGTTCCCTCAAATATTCCTGCTAACTCCGCTGTTTGCTGCCCTCATCGGATGGCGAAGCCTCGAAGAACACGTTGATCTCAAAACCTTGATAGCAATCATCGCCTGTGTCATTGGCATTATCCTCATCACCATTACCGAGGGTCTTGCCTAACGGTGGAGCGCGACAATGCGAACGCTTTTAGGTCAACTTGTCGCCATTCTACCACGTGGAGGATCGCTGATGAAGTATGAGGATTTTTACAATCCCAAGTACACTCCCTCAGCCACCGATACCATCTGTACGTTTCGCATTGAACCACAGGATCCAAATCGCAGCATGAAATGGCTGGCTGGGGGTGTAGCAGCCGAAAGTTCCATTGGCACCTGGACCGAATTGACCACCGAAAAGCCGTACATGAAGAAACTAGCTGCTACGGTCTTCGAACTCACCGAGAACATTGCTCAAATTGCCTACCCCATCGAACTCTTCGAACCCGGCAATCTACCAAATATCATGAGTTCTGTGGCTGGGAATGTCTTTGGACTTGGAGATCTTCGGTACCTTCGCTTGCTCGACATCAAATTTCCTAAGGAGCTGGTGAAAAGTTTTCTAGGACCCGCATATGGTATTTCGGGCATCCGAACAACCGTCAAAGTCAGTAAACGTCCTCTTGTTGGGACCATTGTGAAACCTAAACTCGGG
Source organism: Promethearchaeota archaeon (assembly GCA_048938295.1). GTDB lineage: Archaea > Asgardarchaeota > Hermodarchaeia > Hermodarchaeales > Hermodarchaeaceae > Hermodarchaeum. The sequence continues at coordinate 33,538 of JBHLMI010000022.1, read as the reverse complement.
TTACGCACCAAAGACCACGCAGCAGTGGCATACGAGGCCTGGGCAGGAGGCTGTGACATTGTGAAAGATGATGAAAACCTGTCCAGCCAGGCGTTTAACCCCTTTGAAGATCGCGTCATCACTACCCTTGACCAACGGGACCGTGCTGAAGATGAAACCGGTGACAAGAAGATCTATCTGATTAACGTTACAGCGGAAACCCAAGAGATGCTACACCGGGCCCAGTTCATCGAAGATCATGGGGGGCGGGTGGCGATGGTTGATATTCTGACCTGTGGGTATTCAGCAGTATCCACCCTTCGGAGTCAGGGGTTCAAACTGATTTTACACGGTCATCGTGCCATGCATGCCGCGTTTACAAAGCTCTCCTACCATGGGATTGCGATGCCCGTGATTGTTACCGCATCCCGCCTGTTAGGTATTGACCAACTTCATGTGGGTACCGCCGTGGGGAAGATGTCTGAGGATCGCGAAGAAGTAGAAACTAATATTCGCAAATGCAAAGAACCTCTTGGAGACTTGGAACCAACCCTACCAGTAGCTTCTGGAGGTCTTCATCCACGCCATGTCCCTGCACTCATCGACATTTTCGGTACAGACTGCGTTATTCAGGCTGGTGGTGGCATCCATGGGCATCCAAAGGGCACCCGCGTTGGCGCTACTGCTATGCGCCAAGCAGTGGATGCAACCTTGGCAGGGCAGACTCTGGAAGAGTATGCCGCATCGCATTCTGAACTCGCCGAAGCACTGCAACATTGGCCTACCGGGTAGGTACCTTTACTTTATTGAGGCTGCTATCGATACGCTATGCTTGAACAGCAAATGACACTTCAGTTATTTTAAAAACAGCGGAAATTCGTTGTTCATCCATTGGTTAGGCAGTTGCCATTCTCTAATTAGCCTATACTAGCAAGAACTTCGAGGATGACGCCGGGGATCCATGGGATGAGTCCAAATAGCACCACAAGGAGCCCTGGGATAGGTTTCTCGATGCGGCGTGAGAAGAGAAAGACTAAGACTGCGACACCAGCTAAGAGCATTAATCCTGAAGCCAGTGCGAAGCCAAGGCCAAAATAAACTAAGGAGTGGGCTACGATGGCCGAATATGAAACGATATCGCCAACTCCCATGAAAGTGCCGCCCAGCATGGTTCCAAGGAAGTCCATGCCATCGACACGCTCGCGCCAGTCTGATTTCACTGCCTGAGCCGTAAAAATATCCAAGGCGGCTAGAGCTAAGAAGAGGACAAAGAGAGGAAGAGTGGGCATGGCTACACCTAGGAAAGCACCGATACTGCCGCCGTACCAGACCACCATGATTTGTTTTCCCCAATTGGGGAGCATATCAAGGATAATGAACAGGATAGCAAACATAGAAAAGTAAATCGAAGCAAAGGCCACGATGGCGTAGAGAAAGAGATTTTGAACCCCTTGTAAGAAGAACAACAAAATAATGTGACCGACTAATAAAGTGGCCAAGAAGAGTAATGGGGATAGAAGGACAGAGACGAAAAGCCGGTCAGGTCGAAGACTAGAGAATCGGAAAAACAAGTTTAAAATAAAAACGATCCCCAAACCAATAGCTGCATAGATAAGAATCATGTAAATATTCATTGGGAAAGGATACACAGCTGTCAATGACAAATACTCAAGATCGGTCGTTGTGAGGAGAATGAAAGCAAGGGACCCTCCGAAAAGAGCTGCAATGGTGACTTGGGCTGCTATGGTCAGAAACCGATGCTTGTCAAACTGCACTCTCATTGTACTCACCTGAAAAAAAGAAAGAGGGGGTAGGGCCGAAGCCCTACATATGTTTAGGCTACTTTCTGATTCTGAAGAAATAGACACCAGCGATGATGATGATGACAATCACCACAACGGCAATGCCTACCCAGAGCAGCGGATTCGGTGGGGGTGGACACGGAGTTCTGGCTGGTTGCGGGACGGCAAAGTGCCATGCCGCGTTCCGGTCCAGAATAATGTATTGTTCAGTCACACGAGTAACCCACTTGTACGAACCAGTACCACTCATGTCAAGGGGAGTCGCAGGACTCCAGGTAAAGTTACTGGATTCATATGGTTGCCAGATGTGCTTGGGCAGAATCTGGACACTGGTCGCACGGGTAAACTCCATGTAACCACTGTTGTTGGAATAGATTTCCACAGTGTAGTCATCTGGAATATCAACCCGGTACACACTGAGTAGGTTGACGGCGGTGTAGGTACCCCATCGGTGAATGTTCATCAAGCTGTATTGGACGTCTTCAGAGGTGAAGGGTGTTCCATCGTGCCAGGTGATGTTGTCGTATAGGCTGAAGGTGTACTTCAAGCCTTCTTGAATATCACCCGCAGCAACGGTGGGGGTGATGGTCCAATCGTATGCGAGGTCGGGTGCAATCCCTAAGTCTTCATCCAAGGGATCGACACGCCATAGGGCGTCGTAGATGAGTCCCATGATGGTCTGGGTGTAGCCCGATGAACTCAAGATGGTGTTGGTAAAGTCCATACCTTCTGAGAGCACCGTGACGTAATCGGTTGGATAGCAACCAAAGGGACCACCAGCTGCGGCCGTCAGACGAACCTGCTCGTATGTGTACGGTTGACCACCCATCACGTTGATACCGACTTGTGGTACATAGCCTTCCCAGATGTCAGTTCGGTAGGCGTGCGTGTATTCGTCGTTGTAGCAGACAATCATGGGCATTTCTTCCATGAGTATCGCACAAGCGTTCCACGCCCAGTTCCGAGCCTCTAATCGGGTGGGGGCTGCCAGCATCATTGTGGTGTTGTAATCGAATTCAGTGTTGTTGTAGCGGTAGAAGAAGGCGTTGTTGTCACCAGCAGTGTTGAAGAAGTCATAGAGCAGGAATGGTTCACCTGGAGGATTGATGTTCCAGCTGAAACAACCCAGGCTGTATTCACCAGTACCAAGGCCTGCAATAAGAGCATCAAAGTCGACTTCCACAACTGAACCGTGAAGACCACATTTCTCCATACCGGCAACCATGGCGGTTACAGCTTGGATAGCTGGGTCATAACCAGCGGAAGCCCATAGTTCAATGGCCATTCCGTCGGGTGCAGCGAGGTCACCACGCTTGTCAACACCGTCGTCGTAGACGCCGTTCTCGTTGACATCAAAGAATCGCCAGCCAGCCTCAGTATCGGGGACAGCGGGATCTGCGGCATAAGTTGGGTCATCGATAATATGCCACGCATCGAGGGTGGCGTTCGCGGATGTAATGTCTTCGGTGTAGAAGTGCTCACTCATCTGGTCCTCATAGGTCCAGAATGTGTAGGGGAGGGGAATGGGGTTGTCCATGGGTTGGGCAAATCCACCCCGGGCATTGGCAACAACTACTGTTTTATCCAACGCATAGGATAGAGCAACACGATACCCGGAAATGTTGGTGGGGAATCGTGAACATTGCATGGTTAACTGTCGATAGATAGCACCTGCGATAGAGGTGACGGTGATGGCTGGGTTTGCCTCAAGCTCAGCGACGGATTGGTGTGGGATTCGCTCGTCATAAGAATAGACTTCGCCAGACTGAAGGGCAAGCAGTGCTGTTGCAATATCCTCCGATGGATAGACGATGAAAGTTAATCGATCAACGTAGCCACCGTGAGGATTGTAACCGCTTGGATAAGTCCAATCAGCTCGGACCGAAGCGTTTTGGGGAGCGATGTACGCAAGAGATAGGAAGAGGCCCACTAGTGCGATAGCAGTCACTAAAGAGATTTTTCTAATTTTTGACAATTCGGAATTCATTCCTTCCGTTTACTACCCTTGCGGCCTTGCAGTTTAGCACTGCCGCTAAAGGTCAGAGTCCATAATATAAAGAGGTATATATATACACTCTGGTAGAGGCGTTGACACCAATACCAAGCTCCGATTCAAATAGGGCAGACAGCTTATAGACATATTCTGTAAATAGTTACGCGACGAAGTCAGTCTTTCTAGCTATTTTCTTGATCCTCTTCCCCAAAATCTTCACTTAATGGAGGTGGAACCGGGCGTTGCGCTCGAAGTGCTCGTGTACCCAGCTCCAGGGATATTATCATCGCAAGCAGAATTCCAAGTGCAAGAACCCCAATAAGCATCAGCATACCTCCCAAGAGGGCGACAACTGCATTACTCATCCAAAAAACAAACAAGAGTATAGATCCAATGACCATTAACAGAATGGGAACTAGAATCGTCCAGCGCCGGTAGACGACTTTAACCTTACGCTTCTCTGTCATGTTTTCGTCCCTAAATGATGTGAATAGTCAAGTAGAATGGTGGTGACTAAATTAAATCCTTTGTTCGGGGTTCTAATAAGAATTCGTTGAAGATAAGCCCTGCAACAGTTCCTAGGGAATACGTTATGACCAAGGGAAAGAAAAGTGGAACAGAAACCGCAAACTGGGAGATGATGAAGAAAGTTGCGTCTTGGGTGACGATACCCAGGAAAACGGGTGCAGCTCGGCTGAGGGCGGTGGCAAAGACTGAAAGAAGCATGGTAGCTATCATCGCAAGGATTGCGTCTTTGAATTCAATGCATAATAATCCGAGGAAAAATGCTGGGATGACGAGGAGCAAAATCGCGTACTGGGTAAGTGGTGGAATAAGGTTAGTATAAGTGGCATGAAGAATTGCCGTTGTGATGATTACTGCACCAGCTATACCATAAGCTGTGAATGCTATGCGGTATTTTGTATAGGACACTGTAAGAACCTCTAATGTATTTTGGAGTAAGGTTTCTACCCATATTTTATCCGGGGGTCGAGAACACCATACAGAATATCTGCGATGATATTCGCTGCAATGACGGTTGCGGCTATCATGAAGAATATCCCTTGTGCAACGGGCCAATCATTTGAAGTTAACGACGCATATAGAAGTCGTCCCATTCCGAGCCATATGAATACAGTTTCGGTGAGGATTGCACCGCTGATAATGAATGCGAAGTTAATTGCAATGAGGGAGATTAGGGGCAGGAAGGCGTTGCGAACTCCATGCTTGTATAAAACGGTCCGCTCTTCTAACCCTTTTGCTCGGGCTGTAGTGATGTAATCTTCTGTTAAGACATCGACAAGCGTGTTCCGCATGAGTAACATGTATCCGCCGAAGAATGCTAATGTCAAAGTCAATGCTGGTAAGACAAGGTGCCAGGCCACATCAAGGGAATATGATATTGGGTCATTTGGTACTTGGCCTGGTGCGCTAGTGGTGTGACCTAATGGGAAGATTGGAAATCCAAAGTAAAGCTGAGGGAGTACAGAGAAGAGTAGGAGAAAGAGCATTCCGAGCCAAAAGACAGGCACGCTGTAAAGGGTCAGACTGACTGTAATGAGGCCAGTGTCGAGTGCTCCACCATGGCGGCTTGCGGCAATGATCCCGGTGACAACACCCAGGATTACGGCTAGAATCGTTGAAGTGCCCATGAGGAGGAGGGTATTGGGTAAGCGCTCCATGATATCCTGAGCCACGGGGTTACCTGAACTGAAACTTTGGCCAAATTGGAGCGTAAACATGTTCCGAACATAAGCAAGGAAATGCAGCCACCAATCATACCAAGTCGCATTTGCAGGTGGAAGCTGGTATAATGCTCGTATCCGTTCAATGGCTCGAATATCCATACCTGGTTGAATATACAATATTGCTGGATCGATGCCAAATATGAAGATGGGCAAACGGAATAAGAAAAAGTTGAAGATGACGATCGCGATGAACAGGACAATTGCGATAAGGATTCTTTTTACCAGGTAAGTACGTAATCCCATTATTACCACTTCGGTTGGATTCTATCGTGGAATCTGAAATGCTAAGACTAATAAAATTAACTGAAGAGGTAGTTTGTTAGGTATGTTCTATGGATTAGAACACGAATAAGATAGAATATGGGTGAGACTAATACAATGTCTGGGCAAATGGGGTTTCGTGCTCTGATTGAAACAAGATCCACGTTAAAATGGTTCATTGTTATTGGTATCATTTTAATCATAGTTGGCGTCTTGGTTTCCTTTGTAAGTCCGTTCGCAATATTCATTATCTGGGCTGGAATTGCCCTCATCGCACTTTCTTTTATCATTCTGCTCTATCTTTGGCTAACCGATAAGCTTCTCATCCAACCTAGTATGGATCGGGTTACTTCTTTCTGAAAACCGTTTGGTTCCTATCTTAAGGAGGAATGATTTGTACACCCTCAAAGGTGTTGATGCGTATTACCTCGATACTTCCCAAGAAGCCAGCATTCACAAATGGTTCTTGATATAACAACCAATTCCATGTATTTGTATCTTCAGCCCACTGGAGCAGTTCCCAGTCATCTTCTGGAGTGGGATAATAGAAGCTAAAAGTTCGATTTTCACCAGGCTGAAGATAAAATGAGGAACCCTTAACCCCCCAACCATACCTAAGGGGTGTGTTATTTAACCAAATCCGCGTATCTGCGTGAATAAATCGAAGCCGCGTGTTAAGTGATGGATTATCGATATTAACTGATACTTCAACTCGGTGGAACCGTCCACTAGTTTCGTTCTTGACTACATGAATCTCTGTGATTTGCATATTGAAGCTGAAAGCTCGATACGTATCGCCCTCATAGAGCACAGAGATGCTAAGGATGAAACTAAATCCGATGATGATTGCAAGGAAAATTATACTGCGAGTCCGTCGTATCATATCCACATCATCTTTCCATTCGTTTTTGGAATAAACTCAAATCGTTTTAACCCATCGATAAAGGCATTTGGTGTTTTCCTGCACATACCGTCAACTTAATATAACTTTTAAGCAGGTTCGGACTCTGATTATTGTCATTAAAAATCTTCGGTACCCATCATCAGGGGCTTCCCGGGTGATCAGCTTATGAGCGAAAAACAATACAAACATCGGTTATCGATTTTTGAACGGGCTAAGGGCGTTTGGAGTCGATATAGAGAAGTAAAGCAAGGGCTTTTTGGCCTGATAGTTGTAATCTGGTTTTTTTTAATGGCTGTTTTAGCTCCCACCTTGTTTCCAATTTACCCTGGAGTATTGGTAAGGTCAGGACCAGATTTCGCGGCCCCGCAGTGGATGTCTTGGACTTCTCCTGCTGATTTAGGTAATAATATTGCAAATCCTCCTAACCAAAACTTTAATCCAGACCCCTTTTTTGATTTTGATAATAGCTGGGTTATAAACGATTCATCTGCTCAGGCTTCATATTACTACGATTACACAAATTTCACTCATAGTACTACGGGAAGAAATCGCTCTCTCGTATTACAATTAACTGACAATTCCAATAATGAGACGTTCTACGATGAAGCGGTTTATGCCGACATAACATTTAACTGGGAACATATACCGCCAGCACTTGCATATTTGTACTTTAGAACCCAAGTGGAAATAACTGGGAATTTAACTGAAAATGCCGTTCAAATCTACTACCAAATCCGAAATGATGTACTATTTACTAGTGTAATTTCTCCGTCCCAATACACCTTCACTGTGCATCCTCTGTATCCATCCACTTGGCGGCTTTATACTAACATCCTCACAAGCCAGGTGATGAACCGCGCGTTTCAAGCTGGTGAGGAAGTCACGATTCGAGTTTGGATGCAATTCCGCACCCCAACCGGATCAAAAGATCAAGTTGGAACTGTATCACTATGGTCTGATGATATTCAGCTACAAGGCTATAGCCACTTCTGGGGTCCTCTTGGAACGAGCGATGTCGGTCAGGATGTGATGGCGCAGCTGTTCTGGGGTGCACAGGTTTCTCTATATATCGGAATTATTGCCACTTTCATTGGCGTCGCAGTGGGCTTAATTTTAGGTCTTGCGGCAGGATATTTTGGTGGTGCAGTTGATGAAGCGGCAATGCGGGTGACTGATTTCTTCATCATTATACCAACACTTCCCGTAATGATGATATTATCCGCGATACTGAATCCGAGTCTAGGAATCACGGTGTTTGTAATAGCGCTATTTGCGTGGCCAGGTCCTGCTCGGATTATTCGTTCTCAAGTCCTCGTGGAAAAGGAGAAAGCCTATGTCGAAGCAGCGAAAGCTGCAGGAGCAGGCGATGTCTATTTAGTCTTCCGTCATGTCTTTCCGAACGTCCTCACTATCGTATTTGTACAACTCGCCACAGGAGTATCAGGTGCAATCCTTGCAGAGGCCGGATTAAGCTTCCTCGGGCTCACCCCGCAAAATCTTGTCTCCTGGGGTCGTATGTTACAAGCAGCATATAACCAAGCCGCCCTTACACAGATTCCTCCAGCTTGGTGGTTCTTTGTCCCACCTGGGCTCTGTATTGCCTTGCTTTCCATGGGCTTTATCTTCATAGGGTATGCAGTGGATAAAGCACTGAATCCACGACTTCGAAGACTGTAGGTGAAATCATAATGTCATTAAAGGTTGAAAATCTCGTAGTTTACTATTGTATGCGTCGGGGTGATTGTCGAGCTGTCGAAGATATCAGCTTCGAGATTGAGTCTGGTGATTCCGTTGGTTTAGTCGGTGAATCAGGATGCGGAAAAACTACGGTTGCGTTTGCCATTCTCCGTATGCTTCCTGAACCTGGACAAATTATGAGTGGGCACATCTATTTCGATGGTCAGGATATAGCAAGGCTAAGTGTCGATGAGATGCGGGATTTCCGCTGGGTAAATATTTCTATGGTTTTCCAAGGTGCCATGAATGCACTCAATCCCATTCTCCGAGTCAGCGACCAAGTCAGTGAAGCGATGCTCAAACATAATCATGCCCTCCACAAAGAGGAGGCTAAAGAAAAAACTCGTGAACTCTTTAAACTCGTGGGAATGGATCCGGACCGAATCGACCACTATCCTTTCGAATTCAGTGGGGGCATGAAACAAAGAGCCATGATCGTAATGGCTCTGGCTTGTGATCCCAAATTTCTTATAGCTGATGAACCCACGACTGCCCTAGACGTCACTGTACAAGCTCAAATCATGCAATTGCTAAAACGACTCGTCAAGGAATTGGGGATTACACTCATGCTAATCACCCACGACCTCTCCGTCGTGGCTGAAACCTGCAAACATGTCATCATCATGTATGCAGGTAAAATCGTAGAAACTGGATCTGTTCTAGAAATCTTTCAGAAACCCTGGCATCCATATGCTCAAGGCCTCATCGCTTCAATTCCTTCCATTGAGAAATCCAGCAATCAGACCCTGGCATCAATTCCTGGATCCCCTCCAAACCTCCTAGATCCACCGACTGGTTGCCGATTTCATCCTCGGTGCATGTATGCCCAAGATCTCTGCACGGTTGAAGATCCTCCTTTATTGGAGGTTAGCCCAATACACAAAGCCGCTTGTCATCTAGCGAGTGGTCGAATCAAAGATGATAAATGGTCTCCGGGCAAACAGGAGGTACAATGATGAGCAAATCGCAACAACCCCTTGTATCTTGTCGTGGTCTGAAAAAATGGTTTTCTGTCAGTGCTGGATTCTTTTCTCAGCTCATTGGCGGTGAAACATATCTTAAAGCTGTAGACGGCGTTGACCTTGATATCTATCCTGAAGAACTCTACTGCCTTGCTGGCGAATCGGGATGCGGCAAGACAACGACTGGAAGACTCCTCATCGGACTCTTAAAACCCACTGCGGGTGAGGTCACATTTGGTGGCGAGGACATCGGCCAAGTTAGCCGCCGTCACCTCCGAAATCTGAGGGCCAAGATGCAAACGATTTTCCAAGACCCCTATTCTTCACTGAATCCACGGCTGAGTCTCTATGATACCATTTCTGAACCCCTTCGATTGAACAAAATCGCTCAAGATACTGCTGACGAAGAAGAAAGGGTGGTTCGTGCATTAGAAGCTGTGCAACTTGTACCAGCGGCAGACTTTACCTTCCGATACCCCCATGAACTCAGCGGTGGACAACGACAACGCGTGGCAATCGCTCGCGCAATAGTGGTGAACCCCGAATTCATCGTTGCTGATGAACCCGTCTCTATGCTTGATGTATCCATTCGTTCTGAGATTCTCAATCTGCTTGAAAAAATCCGACGAGAATTCCATATTGCTTACGTATACGTTACCCATGACCTGTCAATAGCTAGCTATATCGGCGATCGCATCGCGATCATGTATCTAGGTAAAATCATGGAGAAAGGGACTATCACGCAGGTGATTCATAGTTCTGTTCATCCCTATAGTCAAGCATTGATTTCCGCAGTTCCCTCACCGGACCCAACAACGTCAAGAAAACGGAAAGTACTCCCTGGTGAACCTGGGAGCCCAATCAACACGCCACCAGGCTGTCTTTTTGCCCCACGCTGTGAATTTGCCCAGGACAAGTGCCGTCGCGAAGAACCTCCGCTAGAAGAGCTAGAACCTGGTCATTGGGTTTCCTGTTGGTTCCCCCGTCCTCCCTTGCATCTTGGATTTGATCCTGCGGATGTATTAAAGGAAAAGGCTAAAGCATAATTGCCAGCATTTGTAGCTGGTTGTGCATCCCGTTGGGACAAGACCCAATTCTTAAACAATTACGCCATATTATCGATTTGCTCAATCGTATTCTCGAACTACTTGATGAAATTAATCGACCAAAGAGCCGGTATGTATTTTGGCGGCTATTCTTTCCTTATGGCGAATTTTCAGGGCAAAAGAATGCTGCCAAGCAAGCTTCCTCGATTATGCTTGATGTGCAGATACGAATGGATGATATGGATGACACCCTTCAGAAACGCAACCATCCTCTGGCCACTCGTATTCACGAGTTGAATTATCTCGACCTGAAAGAGCTAGGCGATCAGCTTATGGAACTACCCACGCGTGCCCAATATATGGGTTATCAGATTGAGGAGTATGGTAAAAAAATTAAGTCTCTAATCAAAGAACTTGAACGATCAGGCTAAATCTAGGTTAAGTAGCTCTGATTATGTAGTGGTGCCATCTTTATTAGAGATTTACTCTCTTGTTATTCGAGTTTCAATGGTTTAGCATAAGCTTGCATATCCAAAAAGCCGTGTCCAGAAACATTGAAGGCGATCACAGCATCTTCGCCTTTTTTCTTGAATTCGAGAGCCTTATCAATGGCTCCAGCGATACCATACGAAGACTCTGGTGCTGGGATGAAACCTTCGGTTTGAATAAACCGTCGCGCTTGGCTGTACACATAAACCTCATCAACAGGATAGGCTATTGCGTCAAGCATGCCAAGGTTCCTCACAGCACTCATAATGGGTGCCGCAGCAGAATATCGGATCCCTTCAGCCCAAATTTCTGGCATTTCAACATCATGACCCAAAGAATACATTTTCAGCAGGGGTGTGAATCCTGCGTGGTCTCCGTGGTCATACATGTATTTGCCTTTGACGAGGTTTGGTGATGCTTCACTTTGTGCAGCAAGGAAAGCACATTCACGTTTCCCTTTGAGGACTTCACCGATGAAGGGAAGGCTAAATCCACCGAAATTGCTTCCGCCTCCAAAACATCCAACGAGGAGTGTGGGAGTATCCTCTGCAATTTTAAATTGCTCAATGGTTTCTAATCCGATGACTGTCTGGTGCAACAATACATGACTGAGTACGCTACCCAAACAATAGATACTTCCATCCCGATTCAGTGCGTCTTCGATGCCTTCGCTGATTGCAATGCCTAGACTTCCGACATGCTGTGGATTCTCTCTAAGGAGCTTGCGCCCAAACTCCGTTTCTTTACTGGGGGAAGCAAAGACATCAGCGCCATACAAATTCATGAGAGTCCGTCGACCCGGTTTCCAACGATATGCTGCTCGTACCCAAAAAACTCGACATTTTAGCTCATTCAATGAAGCAGCATAAGATAACGCTGATCCCCATTGGCCAGCGCCAGTCTCGGTAGTAACCTCTGAATAACCTTCCTTTGCAGCATAGTAGGTTTGAGCTAATGCCGTGTTGACTTTATGTGAGCCTGTGGGCGAAAGGTCCTCACGTTTGTAATACAGACGAATATTTTCAGGAAGTTTCAACGCTTTCTCTAAGCGTAATGCGCGCATGAGCGGACGTGGACGACCGGCTTGAATGTAGAGTTCGCGAATTCCTGCGGGTATGTCTATCCATCTATCCGTGGAATTCTCTTGTTCCAAAACTGACTTCAAAAGAAATTTAGGAAGCATTTCTAACCGCGAGGGCCCATCCTTCGGGTCCATCGGAGGTGGTAAGGGTTCAGGTAAATCTGCTGCGAGATTGTACCAACGTCGAGGTAATTGATCAACAGGTAAGTTGTATTGATTAATCATTTCAGGCATCATAACCGCCATCAAAAACTTCTAGGATTGTAACCCTTCTACTGCAACCTTTTCCCCAAAAGGACTTTCGCTTCCAACTAGGAATTTAGGATTTAGCAAGGCTACATGCTATCAAGCTACTTTTATTGTAGATACCCTAACCTTCAGCCCATGCCCCGATTTCAACACGAAGCACTTAAAGGCATGTCAGGGAGTGATAAATTAGAAACCCAGAGGGTGAACACTGGATGGAAGAACTAGCTGAAGTTGTCTACAAAGTCATAGTTGTCGGCGACGCAGGGGTCGGTAAAACCTCACTTGCCCGCCGTTACACCACCGGTCAATTTGATGAAAGTTATCTCTTCACCTTAGGCGTCGACTTTTTCACCAAGCAGATCAAACTCAAAGATGACACGAATATCAAACTCGTCATCTACGATACAGGCGGACAAGAACGCTTTGATTTCATTCGTGGTTTATACTTTGAAGGCGCTGCAGGAGCAATCATCGCCTATGATGTTACTGATCAGCAATCTTTTGATCGGGTTGATCACTGGATGCAGCAGGTCTATCAACGGTGTGAGGGTATTCCACTCCTCCTAGTCGGTTGCAAAACTGATTTGAAAGACCAACGTGTCGTAGAAGAATCGGCAGCTAAAACGGCCGCAAAGCAATTGAAGATGGACTTCATTGAAACAAGCGCAAAAGATGACCTTCATGTGAACAATGTTTTTGAATCCCTCGCAAAGAAAATTTATTCTTCATATGAGAAAGCTGGAAAACCCTGGGATAAAATTTAGGTTAGTAAGAATAGCTAATCAGATGACTCATCTTCAACTTTCTTAATGAGTCCCTCAGCGATGGGTTGATTCAATACTAGTCGATCCATATTTCGATAAGCTGCTTCATCTGGTTGGAACTGAGACCCACACTCTGTGCATAATAGCGTTACTACAGGTTCACTAGTAGTGTGTTGGCAGGTCAGGCACGAATAGAAAAGTTCCATTGGTTTGCCAGAGGTATTCGCTTTTTGTGACCTTCCTTCCCTGGAGGTTGGGTAGCGGACAACATCAAGAGCTGTAACGCTGCATTGCGGGCAAGCCAAGCGACTTACCACCTTGAACCCCAAACAGATGGGACAATGCGTGACACCAATCACGGGCTCACTGGTAAAAATGCCTGCTAAGGTGAGCTTCTCTAAGAACAATCGTGTATCATAGCTGTTTAGACCGGTCAGATGGTCAGCTGCAGGATAGGTGGTTCCGATTTCAAAGTTGAAGTGGGGATCAAAATACAGGATATCCAATTCAATCATCTCCTTGAGGAAATCCGTGGTCTTTTTTGACGTCAACAAATCTGCAACTGGAGAGCTCTGGATTTCAACAAGGAGCTCGTGGTAGAGGTTTTTCCACTCTTCTGGCTTGGGCTCCTCTGAGAGCTTACTCGCGTTGAGGATTTTTTTCATGGGTTCCCGGAGTGGCCCAATGGGTTCATCGGGACCTAAAAACAGCGCAATTATCCAGGGTGGAAACACATAGGTAGCCCAGGTCCGGTTACTCACATGGACACCACGAAAACCCTCACGGAACAAGTTGTGGGTAGCAAAAATCGCAAGGACCTCTTGATGAGTTATCGTCTCAATCGTGTCGCTTTGATAGACATATTGGGGTCCGATTTTTGGGTCCATGCGAAAGACGGCGAAGCCTTTAATCACGGTCTGTCTTCCCCTGAGCCGCTTACTCCTTTTCTAGACACATGTGCAGGTTGTAATAAAGAGTCTTTCGTCCCACGGGATAGAACGCCTGAGAAACCCAATTTTCCCATAATCTGGAAATTTCATTCTTGTGGTGTAGATTTATATCAACTAAATTTGATGCTACCGAGTAAGACTCATTGAAAGAGGTGCTCCTTGGTGTCATTGAAGTTTGCCCCTCTGAAGAAAACGAACGATCTGTTTCAACCAGATTATAAACAGAATATCTATCGCATCTTACCTACAGCCCTACGATGTATGGGGGTGGCTCTTCCACGGGACGATCTCTTTGGAAGTAAGGAAGTTTTGAAACACCTTAAAGCAAACAACGCCACAAATGCCCATCGGGTCATTGTCTGCATTGTTGATAGCCTGGGCATACAAAATATTCAGGGAACCAGACTCGCCAGTTTCTTTGAAGAACTCGAAGGCATCAGTTTAAGCAGTACTTTTCCTTCGATTACCTCCGCGGCTATTTCCAGTATCTACATGGGGCTCCCACCAAGCGCTCATGGAATTCTTGGACATGTGATCTATTTCAAAGAATATGGGGCTCTAATCGATACACTCAGGATGTCTGGTGCAAATACTCGATTTCGTGATGCCATCGCCCAGGCAGGCGTTAATGTAAGGGCACTTCAGTGGACTAAAGGAATTTCAGAGCTTCTCAAAGAAACACACTCTGATCTTGTGTATGCTCAAGGATTACCCCGTGAAATCCCAGGCACCGGGCTCGGACGGTTTTATGTCTTCCCAGAAGATGTCGTGCCTTACAGTGGGTTCATTGATGGTTTCGGTATGGTTCATAGGGTGTTAGAGGAATATCCTTCGCCTCCACTCCTTGCCACAATCTATTTTCCTCTCGTTGATACCCTTGCCCACAAATATGGAATCACTTCACCGCAATATCGGGCTGGGTGTAACGCCTTTTATCATCATCTTCGCGATTTCATCGAAAGCATTCCCTCCTCAGAAGCAAAGAAAACCACGATTGTACTTTGCAGCGATCACGGACAAAATTCGTTCCAAGAAGACCAGGCTGTTGTCATCCCCCAAGAGGAATTCGATGAAGTACGGGACACCGTTATTGTTCCTCCTGGACACTCAGGAAGAGTGGCTCATTTTTATTGTAAAACTTCCCAAAAACGGCGTAAACTCAGGAAGTGGCTGCACACCCGAACCGAAGGTCGTGCAATCCTTCTAGATCCCAAGGAACTTAATCAAAGTGGACTTCTCCCCACGCCTATTAACCGAGCGATTATTCAACGACTTGGTGACCTCCTGATGATTGGTCGAGATGGTGTGCTCTTAAGTGTTGATCGGAAAGAATTTACCTTCGACTCTTCAGGGCTTCTACCTTGGATGAGTCTCAAAGGAAATCATGGCTCAATTACCATCGACGAATTAGAAACGCCTTTTCTGGCTTTTAATGCCAAGAGTATACAATAATCTGAGACTACCCGTTTAAGCTTCATTGAAAATCTTATGATATGTTTCGTCTAATGAGTCAATATCAATACTGAGACGCTCTCGACGCTTATCGATTTCTCGCATACCATGTAATCCACGATAAAAGAAGTAAGCACCAATACCAAGAAGAAAGAGAATCATGGCTGCCACCATCAATAATAGGTAAAATACTGTGCTAGGATCCCAAAATGCTGATGTTGTAATTAGGATTGTTAGAATGGAGAGAGTAATAGCTAGAATAGAAATGCCAGTTCGCAGTTCAGCAAGTTTTGTTCGTCGGATGGCTTCAAGGGTTCGGACCGTTGCGAGGGCTGTTCGCATTTTCGCTGCTTCGTTTCGATAGTTGGGATTTGCCTCTTCATCTTTCATGATGACCACACGAAAATATCGTTGATCCTACATAAAGAGCTACTGACTCGCTATTTTCAATACTCAGGTTCTTGTAGATACATAATTACGTCATGTCATGAACCTATCCTTCTGAACCTGGTAACATAGACTTTTTTATGTACTCTTGGTTAAGTATGCATTCCTTCTGAATTGGTGAGACGTTCATGGAATCTCTCGATGCTAGTGTTTCGGGCCTAGGTGCAACCGGGAATGTCACGGCGTATTCACTAGCAAAGGCTGGCTTACAGGTCATGCTTGTGGAGCGAGCTAAAACTCCCAGCGAAAAAACGTTTCAGGTAGCGTCCTCTATGGGCAAATCCTACATGGTACTTCTAGGGATGCTTCTTGAAATAGGGCGACGAAATAAATCATTGGTAAGGAACGAAATATGCCTGGCAAATTCGTAATAGATGATGAGACTGTATCTCAAATTTCCCTAAATAGTCAAAAGGCTTCAACTCGGATTATTGAATTCATAGCCACACATCCCGATTCTGCTGTGAGCGATATCGCCGGTGGTACTAATCTCAGTGAATCTGCCATCCGATACGCCTTAATCGATCTCCTCGCCTTGGGGGTAATTTCAGAAAGTTATAGCGACAATGAAAAGCCTCGCTCTCGTGGACGCCCCCCTCAGTTATACCGACTCCAAAAAGCTCTTATCACGAGCACGCCTCCACGACGTTATTGGCAACTAGCTGACCTCCTCATCTCAACACTGCTCCAGAAATATGGGGAAAAGAACACGATTGAACTGTTCAAAGACATGGGTACCCTATCGGCACATGACACCGCCACTCAATGGAAACAAAACCATCGCATTCCCATGAGTATAAACACGTTTCGAAAGAAGCTTAGCGAAGCACTACACCGACTCG
The DNA here is from genome assembly GCA_048938295.1 of Promethearchaeota archaeon. Classification (GTDB taxonomy): domain Archaea; phylum Asgardarchaeota; class Hermodarchaeia; order Hermodarchaeales; family Hermodarchaeaceae; genus Hermodarchaeum. The sequence continues at coordinate 16,832 of JBHLMI010000022.1, read as the reverse complement.
GTTATAATGCGAGTCTTACGTTTACCGAGAACAGAATTATTATTCGAACTCACAATTGCTTGTATCAAGAAGTCAGCTACAAGTATGAAGGCCTGATGTGTCATTTCCACAATTCTTATTATCCGACTCTCTTCACATTGATGTGTGACAAACCAGCTCGTGCTGTTGAGCGAGTGAGTTGCATGTCACACGGGGATGACGGCTGCCAGCTTGAAATTCACTTATAATTCCCGTTAGGCTGACAAAAAGCGACTGGTATACTATCTAGAATTGAATCGATGTTTGTCTATTTATTAAATTTTTCACAAATACAATAGTGCAATATATAAAAGGAAATCTGATTTGTCGTTTACCACTTTCCTCTAAAGGAGAAATAAAAATGGAAATAAATCGAAATCAATGGATTGCTCTTATTTTCACAGTAGTTGTCACAATAATTCTCGGTGTAATCATCGCTCTGGCTTTGGGACCTCAATGGATAGTGCCAGATCCCAGCCTCCTTGTTCCCTCTCTCAGCTTAATTCTGTCACCCTTAGTGATTCTAGCGATTCTTCTTGTACCTATCTTCTTCTTTTTGCGATGGGGCTGGCCAGATAAATTCCCAATGCTGGCATTTCTGTTCCCATTGCGATTAGCGTTAGGTTATGAGTTCCTTCATGGCGGATTAGAAAAATTACTCGATCCTGCCTACCCAACAAATTATGGCCTTCTCAATCTCGCTGCCTCAACTGCCCCCAGTCCCTATATTCAAGGTTTCTTTAATACGGTAATTCTATTGAACCCAACGGCTTTTCTGATGCTTATCGCTATAGGTGAACTTCTTGTCGGGCTGTCCATAACCTTCGGGTTCTTCACTCGATTAGGTTCATTGGGCGGAGTTCTCATGCAATGGTCATTCCTCTTCCTACTGGGATGGCTAAGCGTCTCCACCTTTGGTATCAACTTCCTTGGTGCTTTAGCATTCCTCGTTGTAGGAATGTATCAAGCCGGTCGATACATAGGCGTGGACAGGTGGCTCGGTCCAAAGCTTCAGGAATCTAAAAACGCCTTCCTAAGGTTCTTAGGATTATGGACATAGATTTACCAAACCAGAATAAAATTGGAGGGCTACTGATTTTATTGTCAAGCCCTCCAATTTCCCCCTTCTTTTTCATGCTCCAAAACTGCTTGAAAAGAAGTGTGATTAGTAAATTGGGAAGTCTTTTGATGAAAATCTGAAGGAATTGAATAGAGGTAAAGGCGAGATACTATGCAACAAGAGCTAGCATATCAAATTCTATTTTTCTATCGTTGGATTGCGCTAGCCCTTTTTACGATTGGTTTCATTCGTATTCTTGTCCGGTGGACGAAACCGCATAAAGGTCCTGCTGAGCATACTGCTGGTTGGCTTATTGATGTACCTTTTCGGACCAAACTCACTGCTTTTATTAACACGGTTATTTCTGACTGGACGTTTGGTGGAACGATTAAACGTCAGTCTGTATATCGATGGGTGAAACATGGATTCATTATAGTAGGATTTGTGGGTCTCCTTCTTTTCCATGGGATCCCTCGATTCATTTTGCTCAATGAAACCATTCTCTTTCCTTGGGCTACACTGGAAATGCGAATAATTGCTCATGATGTATTGACTATATTGCTTGTAATCGGTGTAATAATGGCTTTTGGGAGTCGCATTGGTTCGAAAGAGGGGCGGGCGGTTACAAACCTCCATAACTACTTGCCACTGATTCTACTACTTTCCATTGCAATATCAGGGCATATGGCTTTTTCATATGAGTATGTCATCGGTATCCGAGGATGGTATGGAATCATTCACGGTTTCATTATTTGGACGATGATTGCAGTTTTATTTTATTCAAAATTCCAGCATATCATTGCAGCACCAATAATTATGGTCCGCAGTGCTATTGAAGAAAAGTGGGAGGAGGAATATATCCGGGAAATTACGGGAGTTGATGAGAGTGACCACAAATAAGGAAAAGGTTAGTTTCCCACAGTTAACGCGGAAGCAGGCGATGGAGCTGGATGCTTGTGTTGATTGTGGTGAATGTGTTAAGTTCTGTCCAGTCTTTGATCAGTTACAACGTGAAGGTGTAACAGCGCGTGGAAAAATTCGAAATCTGCGAGAAATGGTCAAACATGTGTATGGAATTATGGGGCGTGCTCGAGGGGGAAGTGTCATTGATAGGAATAAAATCGACAAGTTCGTTGAGGATCTGTATCTTTGTACTGTGTGTGGACAATGTCAAACGGTGTGTGAATCACGGATAAAAAGTTGCGATTTATGGGAAACGGTTCGCGCTGATATGGTGAAACAGGGTTTTGGTCCACTTGAACGTCAGCGGGACTGGCCGAACAATGTGAAAACCAAGTTTAACCCGTATGGCGAAGATCATCGCTCCCGTACGGATTGGCTTCCCGCCGATGTAAAAGTTGCTGAGGTCGCTGATGTTGCCTACTTCGTTGGATGCACCTCTTCGTATAAAATGCAGCATCTTGCTATCACCACGGCTCGTATTCTCAATAAACTTAATATTGATTTTGTGCTACCAGGGAATGATGAACGGTGTTGTGGTTCCCCTCTCATCCGAACTGGACAAATTGAGGTTGTTAAGGATTTAGTCCAACACAATGTGGACACCATCAAAGAAAAAGGCGTCAAACTCGTTGTCTATTCCTGCTCGGGATGTTTCCGAACGTCCGTGTTCGATTGGCCACGATACTACGGAAAACTCCCATTCAAAGTGCAGCACATTACTCAATTACTCGCCAAGGCTCTTGAAAACATTGACATTAAACCTCTTCCAGGCATCAAAGAACGTGTTGCTTACCATGATCCTTGCCATCTCGGTCGACATGTTGGTGTCTATGATGCTCCACGGCAAATCCTCAATCTTTTGCCCGGCATTACACTGGTTGAAATGAGTCGCACCCGAGAATACTCTCGGTGCTGTGGAGCGGGAGGCGGAGTCAAAGCTGGTATTCCCGAGCTTGCCTTGGAAATTGCTGCAAAGCGAATCTATGATACTGAACCAAGGAGTTCACCTGCTCAAGTAAAGGCTGCTGCAAAAAAGCTCTCAAAGGAGTATCGTGAACTTTCCGAAGAAGAGAAGGCAGCGATGCCTTTAGAAGAGCGAATGGCGTGGGAGCGTGTTGGTGAAATCGTGGATGTGGGGGCAACCATGGTTGTCACAGCCTGCCCTTTCTGTGTGCTTAATCTCACACATGGCATGCAAAAGCTTGGCTTGGACATTCCCGTGCTTGATATTGTCACGCTCGTTGGACGGTTCTTACGAATAACTCCACCAAATGAGTGAGTTGATTATTACTACTTGTTTAGGGGTAGAATCCAATTACCATGGTTTCGATGTATCCGATAATTATACCGCTAAATAGTCCAATGAGGATTGTGGCAGCAGCGAGTGCAACAAGTGCGAATTGGAATTTACGCGATTCTCTAACTGTTTGATCAGCATCTGATTCATCAGGTTCATCCATATACATTCGTTTGATTATCCATCCATAATATGCAAGGGAAAATGCACTGTTTAGGACTCCCGCAAGAGCTAACCAGATTAATCCAACTTCAACGGCAGCTGTAAACAGGATCAGTTTGCTGAAGAAACCACTTAGCGGAGGAATACCGGCTAGGGCTAATAATAGAATCGCTAGGCTGAACGCAGTGATTGGCATTCGCTTGCCCAGGCCTTTGTAATCCGAAAGCTTGGTTTTCGAAAGAGTAAATGCAACGGCTGCTGCTGCAATGAACGCTCCTGTCTTGGCTACCCCGTCATTCAATGCGTGAAACATAAAACCAGATAATCCTAAGACCGTTGGAGCAGCTAGACCGATGATTGTGTATCCTGCTTGAGCAATAGCTGAGTATGCAAGCAATCTTGGAAGGGTTTTCTGGGAGAGTGCTGCAATGTTTCCCCACGTCATAGTTATTAGGGCTAGAAATGCAAAGGCAGCGGTCCATTGGAAGCGGAAAACTAAAAATCCCAAAATGAAGACACGGATAGCAGCAGCGAATGCAGCTTTGTTTGAGCCTCCGCCGAGAAATGCGGAAACTGGCTGTGGGGCCCCTTCGTAAGTGTCAGGTAACCACATGTGAAACGGGGTAATGCCCATTTTGAATCCAAATCCTACAAGAATCAGCATTACGCCTAGTAATGCGAGAGGAATAAGGTTCGGATCGAGTGCAGCCCAGGCTGTAGAAATTTCTGCTAGTTGGGTGCTTCCAGTGAGTCCGTATGTTATTGAGATGCCGAGAAAGAGAATGGAGGAGGATGCTGCACCCATTATGAAGTATTTAACACCTGCCTCCACACCCTTAGCATCCTCTTTACGAATCACAACAAGGGTGTAGCTGGTAACGGCGACCAGAATCCATCCGGCAAACATGACAATTAAGTCAACAGCCATAGAAATTAGCATCATGCCAAGAAGTGCCAATTGCAGCAAAGTGTAGTATATTTCTTGATTGTGATTTTCTCTGAAGTAATCTATTGAAGCAATGGTTACAGCAAAACCAACAACGATAAACAGGGTAACAAAGAAAAGGCTAATACTATCAAAGAGGAGGCTTGGGGTCATAATGGGGGAAGTAAGCACAGTTGCCCATCTTGGCAATACCAGTATGGCAAATATACCTAGGCTGACTAAAGGCCAGTAAGCCGTAACTTTCCCTCGAAAGATCCGATTAATAACAGGCGTAAGCAATCCGAGAATGGCAAATACGATGAAGGGGAAGAAGGGGCTTGCGAGTAGAGTATTGAACAAGGTGACCAATTCAGCAAGTTGCATTTACGAACCTCCACCACTTAATAAGAGCTGTACAGCAGGTACTATTCGGTCAACCATCATAGCTGGTAAGAGTCCAAGGAGAATGATGGGAAGTAGAAGTAATAATAGCGCGATAAGTTCGCTAAGGCGGGCTCGTCGCATGCGGGTTCCGGGATGGGGATCTGAAATAATTATTCGATCAATCGTCCATAGGAAGTAGGCAACGACAATTCCAGGGGCGAGGATCACAAAAACTAGAATGGGCAGAATTGAAAGTGTTCCAGTAAAGATCATGAATTCGCTGACAAACGGTGCGAAGAGTGGTATTCCCATTGACGCGAGTGAGCCTAAGACAAAGAACAGAGCTGTCCATGGCATCAATTTGCCCATGCCAGAAAGTTCATCGATGTTTCGGGTTCCAGCACGTTTCTGGATAACACCAGTGAGTAAAAACATCAATCCAATTGCACATGCATGATTGAACATCATTAAAACGGCTCCAGCCACTCCAATTGTTGTTAAGGTAAATGCTCCGAGTAAGACTAGTCCCATATGGTTGATACTGGTCAAAGCAATCATGCGTTTCATATCCCGTTGGTTCAATGCGACGAGGGCTCCATAGAAGATGGTGATGATACCAAAGCCCATGATGGCTGGAGCAAGTAAAGCTGCAATCTGTGGAAATACGCCGATTGAAATTCGAATGAAGCCGTATCCTCCCATTTTTAGTAGGACACCAGCAAGAATAATGCTGATAGGTGCAGGGGCTTCTACGTGTGCATCTGGGAGCCAGGTGTGAAGGGGAACGATGGGTAACTTCACGGCAAATCCAATGAAGGTAATGATCATTATCGGCAGTGCAACGGCAAAGGGGATGGGTGATGTGAGGAAGTAAGTCAAATCCCAGGTGCCTGCAAAGAGGAAGAGCATAATGAATCCTAAAAGCATCAGGATGCTGCCGACATGGGTAAAGATGAGGAATTTCATTGCGGCATAACGGCGGTTTGCACCGCCCCATACACCGATTAAGATGAACATGGGGATTAGCACGAGTTCCCAAAAGATGAAGAAGACTAGAAGGTTTAGTGAAATAAAAACTCCCATGAGGGCCGCCTCTAATAGCAAGAGGGTACCGTAGTATATGGCTACGTGTTCTTTGATTAGCGTCATGGACCCAATCGCCGCGGCTAGGGTAAGAAGTGTTGTTGCTAGTAAAAGTGGAAAACTGATTCCGTCAACACCAAGTTTGAAAGTAATTCCAAGGGCTGGTATCCAAGGAATATCAATTAGGTAGGAGAATCCTGGTGTGCTTGGGTTGAATCCTAGCCATAATAATCCTGTGAAGAGGAACAATAAGGTTGTCCAGGCTACAGCAAAGCCTTTGACAATCATTGAACCGAACCGTCCAAGCAAGTACGTGATGAGGGAGCCGAGGAGTGCTCCACCGATCAATATGAGTAATGCATTTTCCCATAGAACCATCTTGACTCACCCTACCAACGTCACAAGAAAGAGTATCAGTAGAATTATACCAACCACAAAAGCCAGGACATAATTCATAGTAATGCCTGTTTGCACCCGGCGTAGGCTTCTAGAAGCCTTCTCTCCTGCTTTGGCAATACCGTTTACTGCTCCATCAACTATGTTTGCATCAACGTAGTTGCTGGCGATCGAGGTTTTCACCATAAATTGTGCAAACTTGTAATTCGCTCCTTTTGATCCTCGTGACTCGACCACCTGATCTAGGATTCGGCTTCCCGCTTCAACTTTAGGAGCAAAGATGTAGTGGAATCGGTCGATAGTCCCAAGTTCAACGCGTGAAAGAATGAAGTTGAAGATACGCAGAGTGCCGCGAACAAATATCCAGTCATAAATCTTATCGAAGTAGTAGCCGTTGCTCAATATGGTTTGAAGTGCACGAGTGATGCGATTCTGACTAAAGAATTCCGGTGCGGGTTTTCGGTACTTATAGATTAGAATAGCGGGTATACCACCGATTACAAGGGTGGACAGAGAAAGTAAGAGTGGAATTAATTCAATTTCGAAATGGATATGAGCATCGAAGTATGTAGCAAGTAATCCAGTGGGAATTAGAAACGCAGAAAAAACGACTCCAACAGCTAAGATCATGAGTGGAACGGTGAGTAACTTAGGACTTTCATGAACATGAGTACCAATTTCTTCATTACGTGGGTTACCCATGAAAATCAAGATGATCCAGCGAAAACTATAGGCAACCGTGAATACAGAAGCAACCCAAAGAAGAATTAGAGATATGAGTGCACCTGATTGTAATGTTGCTGCAAAAATGAGGTCTTTACTCCAGAATCCATTAAATGGGAAAATACCCGCGAGTGCTAGAACGCCAATTAAACTAGCTGCAAAAGTGATAGGCATTTTCCGGCGAAGACCACCCATCTGGTTGATGTCATTAGTCATTACTGCATGTAAAACAGAGCCAGCACAAAGGAAAAGCAGAGCTTTGAAAATGGCATGGCTCATTACATGTGCTTGCCCTGCAAACCAACCAAGAGTTGTACCAACACCTAGTGCCGCCATGATGAGGCCGAGTTGACTTATGGTCGAATATGCGAGAACAGCCTTTAGATCTGTTGAAACTAAGGCAATAGTAGCTGCCAGAATAGTGGTGATTGCGCCAACTATTATGACCGTGTTAAGCCATAGCGTGACAGAACCGAAAAGGAAGAAAGTTCGACCAACCAGGTAGATTCCTGCTTTCACCATTGTTGCTGCGTGAATGAGGGCACTAACTGGGGTTGGACCCTGCATAGCATCTGGAAGCCAGACATGGAAGGGGACCTGAGCCGACTTACCCATAGCCCCTCCAAAGGTGAAAAGAGAGGTCATGGTAAGAGCAGATAGGCTAATCAATCCAAGTTCCACAGCGTCTTGAATAACAATGTAGTTGAATGATCCTACTTGTGTAAAGAGGAAGACGATTCCAATTAAGAGAAACACGTCCCCCACTCGAGTAACAACAAAAGCTTTCATTCCTGCCCTTGCGGCTTCGGGTTTCTCATACCAGAACCCAATCAAGGCATAAGAGCAGACGCCTACAACTTCCCAGAAGATGAATAGCTGGAGAAAGTTGTTGGCAAGAACTAACCCTGCCATAGCGCCGATAAAAAGTAAAATCAGAGCATAATATCGGGTTTGGCTCTTATCTTCACCCATATAGCTCATAGAATAGACGATGATTAAGAAGCCGATTAAGACGGCTATGTTCGCCATAAAGACGCTGAGTGGATCCAGCAAAACGCCAACATAAATTGCAACTCCTGGAAGGACAACCCATGGTATATTGGACTCAAGATAAGGTAATCCCAGCGAGGGTAGGGCGAGAATATCTGGAATCATGGAAATAGCGAATATACCCGCGATTGCACCAACTATGACTGCAATGTATTTTGATATTCGCTTGTCAAGCCATCCAATTAAAGCAATAAGAATCGCACCCAGTATTGGGAGGATCCATGTAAGCCATTGTGCAAACGGAAACATATCAGAGTCCTCCTATCGCAGCTGTTAGAATTGCAATGGCCGCTTCAGCTGCGGGATAAATGATTGGGAGAATAAGGGCTGCAAACACACCAAAGAGGATAATGAGTAACGCGACAATCAGCATCGGAATGGTCATCAACGGCGGTGATTCATGGGCCTCCTCAAATCGACGTGGAATTCCCTCTGGTGAAATGTATCTGCCAGCGAGATATTCTTCGTATGTTTTGTCCATTTCCGTGGATGGTGGACCGAGGAACATCCGACGCACGGTCCATAAATAATACGCTGCAGTAAGCGCTGTGGAAATGATGCCAATTACTCCTATGACAGTAAAAATCGGATAGTTGACACCTACGGTGAAGACCCCGATGAAGATGAAGGCCTCACTGACAAATGTGGCAAGTGGTGGCGTTCCTGCGATAGCTAATGCGCCTATGGTGCTCAGAGTTGCTGTCAGAGGCATCTTCGAAGCTAAACCTCCCATCTTGTTGATGAGTTTCGTTCCTGCAGAATGAACGACGGAGCCTGCAGTATAGAGTAAGACGCCTTTCGACAGACCATGAGTTAAGATGTGAAAGAGGGCTCCCGTGATTCCGAAAATGTTCATTGTACTGAAGCCCAGAAGGATATAACCGATCTGATTGACTGAGCTATAAGCGAGTACACGTTTGTAATCCGTTTGAACCAGGGCCATACCTGCTCCCCAAATCATCGTGATAATGGCAAGAACAGCTAGGAGAATTGAAGCTTGTAATACGACAAGCGGGAAGAAGAAGTAGGTAATGCGGATGAAGCCGTAAGCCCCTGTCTTAATCATGACAGCGCTCAATAATGCATGAATCGGCACTGGGGCTTCTCCATGAAAGTCAGGAAGCCAGGAATGAAGTGGAAATATTGCCATTTTCACAAAAAATCCGATGGAGAAGAGGAGGGCAAGGCTTTGCATGATGAGTAGACTCGTTGAAGCAAGTGGACTAAGTAGTGCTGGGACCTCATAGATATTTAGTGTCGGAGTACCCAAAGCACTAGTGATACCGAAGACCCAAAAAATTGCAGCAAGAATACAAATAGCACCGATGAAAACATAGAGGATATATTTCACGCCGATGATCTTGGCCTTCTTCGTGCCCCAGTTGGAGACAAGGAAGTAAGCGGGAACGTTCATACCTTCAAAGAAGATGAAAAATACAAGAAGGTTCGTTGCCATGGTCACTCCTAGCATGCCGACTGCAAAGAGGAGTAACAGAACATAGTACATGGCAAAATCGTGTTTATCTTTGATGTATTCGATGCTGTATACTGCTGATGCAGTACACAACCCAACAATTGCCAATGAAAGGGGAAGGCTAAGGAAATCCGCGAGGAGTGAAAATTCGACGACCACTGTTCCTATTGAGAACCAATAATGCTCTTCGTAGACTGGTTGTCCTAAAGTGAGTACAATACTAAGAACATACAGTAGAGTGGTGAATGAAATTGCCAGGGCAATCGACGCAATGATTCCGGAACCTTTTCGTCCAAGGGGTTTTCCTACTAAAAGGGAAAGTAGGATAAGAATCCCTGCAATGACTGGAATGAGAAGTGATAGAAGCAGGAATGGGAATGGAAGAGCAATTCCGGGAAGCATTGTTAGAGTCCTCCCATGCTCTGTAGCCAATGTCCAATCGGTGTCAACACCAGATTAGGCCAAATCCCAAGAATAAACACAAAGATTGTCAAGAGGATGAATGGAATCGTTTGCCATAAACTCGGATCGTTGAATTGGGGTTGTTCGGTCTTGGGGGGCGCCACGAAAAGTTTGTAGATGGGACCAAGTACATATACAAAAGTCACCAGAATCGCGGCTGCACCAATTAGAGCAATAATAATGGCACTTGAAATTGTGAAAATCCCCAAGAAGATGAGGACTTCGCTAATGAATCCGCTTAAGGGAGGAATTCCTGCCATTGCCAAGGCCATAAGTAGGAAGGCAATACCAGTTATCGGCATCTTTGTGCCCATGCCTCGAAGGGACTCAATATCAGTGGTTTTCAGAACCATGAGATAAGCGCCAGCAGTGAGAAATAGTGCTGATTTAATGATTGCGGAATTGATTATGTGAAAAGTTGCACCAGCTACTCCAAGGGATGTCACTGAGGCGACTCCAAGGAGAATGTATCCACCTTGGCTCACACTCGAATATGCCCATCGTCGCTTGAACTCTCCTTGGCCTAACGCGATATAACCACCATAGATGATTGAGACTACCGCTATCAATCCTAGTGGAAGTGACCAAGCGGCTATAATGAATGGAAACCAGCTTGTGGCAATACGAATTAGACCATAAGCCCCAATGTTGGCAAGAAGTCCACCAAACATGGCTGTAGCAGGTGAGGACACTTGGACGTATGTGTCGGGGAGCCAACTATGGACAGGGAAGATACCAAGTTTGACGATGAACCCAAAAATCAGCGCGGCTGCAGCAAATTGCATTATGTGGATGTTTGTTATAGGTACTGTTGTTAGCGCTATAGGAATATCAACCATATTCGTTGTACCAGTTAGGATGAAAACGAGGATTAAGCCCATGAGCATGACAAGTGACCCGACATGGGTCCAAAGGAAGAACTTCAAACCGGTTCTTCGAGCGTCTTCCTTAGATACTCCCGCTTCTCGCCAATAGATGACCAATGCATATGCAGGGATTATTGTGATTTCCCAAAAAAGATAGAATAAGAAAAGATCTGCAGCAACAAATACGCCTAGCATTCCACTGTACATCACGATGATGGTTGCGATGTAGGTTCCACTATTCTTCTCATCTTCGAAGTAATGTCTAGTAAAGAGAAGTATTAGTGTGGTTACAATTGCTGTGATAAGAACGATGGGGAAATTGAGACCATCGAGCATGAAACTGAGGCTGATATTAAGGGTAGGAATCCAGAGAACTGTCTCCGCAACATAAGCGGGTGAGGTAGCTGAGAATGGAAATAAATCAAATCCTCGGAAAAAAACCAGGGTAGTAGAAAGGAAAATCGCCAGAACGCTTAAGCAGATTGCTAGTCGTTCTCTGTGACGGGCGAAGAAGAGGATTAACCCAGTAAAGAGAATTGGAATGAATACACCAAGAGTTAGTGGATACATTTGCAGGAATAATATGACCGAGTCGAATAGTGTCTGCATCGCTGTTAACCCTCCAAGTCACGTAGTTCATGGATGTCCACTGAACCACGCACACGTGAAACTAGTAGAATAATGGCAAGCGCGACGACGGCTTCAGCTGCCTCAAGGGAAATTGCGAAAAGTACGATGGCTTGCCCATTAATTGCGAGTGCTGCGGTTCCCCAGAGGATGTATCGAGCAAATACAACGATACTCAAGTTCGCCCCATTCATGAGTATTTCAATACTGAAGAATAACCGCATGACATTCCGTTTACTTGTCAGTCCATAGAGTCCAATAACAACGAGAGCCGCAACGATTATCAGATACACGAAAAGTGATGCCATTAGGATTCGTTCTCCTTTTTGGTTAGAGTTAGTGCTCCTAGGAGTGCTGAGACGAGTACGAGTCCGAGAACTAGTAGAACCACACCATAATCCTGTAGAAGGACTACTGTTAGGTCTGCCATATTCCAACTGAAGGCTGGATCAGGAAGGGCTGAGACAATGGCAGGTGTGTTAAAGATGTAGAGAAGCACACCGAGAAGAAAACCATTGATAATTAGTGGAATCAGCCATTCACGCCATGGTCGTTTGAGTCGGTGCCTCCAAACTTCATATGGGACGACCATGATAGTAAAGAAAATGAGAACTACCACTGCACCTATATACACAGAGATCTGGAACATTGCGGCATAAGTTGCATCCAATAAGATGTAAAGTCCTGCAATCCCTAGGATCATTCCTGCTAATGAAATGGCTCCATACACGATTTCTCTGGATTCGACTGCTGCAATCGCCGCACCAACCGTTAGCACTCCGATTATAAGCACTCCAAGATCTGGTAAGAAGAATGGATCAATCATGGTTCTTCCTCCTTCTTCAATTCCTCTTCGGAGGGGAGAAGATGCTCTTCTCCTTCAGGAATCTCAGCGAGTTGATCTGGACTATAGACCAATGGTGAAGTTTCACGAGTTGCGAGGTGAAAATAGCGAGAATGAACTAAAGCATGCTTTGGGCAGACATCAACACAATATCCACAAAATATGCAACGGCCATAATCAATCTGTGGGTGTTTTTTCGGTTTTTCCTCTCCAGGATACTCAATCATAGTAATGGCTGCTGTTGGGCAACTTCGAGCGCATAAAGAACAACTGATACACCGATTGAAATAGAAGACATGCCGCGCGCGTTCACTCTTTGGCAGTTCTAATTCTTCACTTGGATATTTGATTGTGACACGACGCTTGAAAAGTTGTTTGAATCCCGCCCATGATGCTCTAATTGGCATTAAGGAATCCCTCCGAAGAAAATCATTATTCCAACAACCAGGAAGAGGTTCACAATCGCAAGGAGGAACAAACGGTTCCACCCCAAACGAAGAAGTATCGAGAGTTTCACGCGTGGGTAGATTCCTCGTGGAATTAGGAAGAGGACAATGACAAAGGCCGTTTTGAGTAAGGTCCAAACAAATAGTGGAATAAATGGAAACATATTCGTGATGAACGGAGGCATTAACCATCCGCCTAAGAAGAGGGTCGTGAATAGTAGTGCCCCCAGGTATAACTTGAGGTATTGTGACATCATCATAAGCCCAAAGTTCATCCCCGAATATTCGCTCATGTAACCTGTCACAATCTCTGGTTCTGCTTCAGGCAAGTCAAAGGGGAGGCGCTCAATTTCAACTAAGAGTGCTATGAAATAGATTATTGCACCAAGAGGCATGAGAATTACAAACCAAAGCCAATTTTGTGCTAAAACAATCTCAGTGAGGTTGAAAGAGCCTGCTAGAATAACTACGCCTACGGCCGATAGCCACAAGGGCACCTCATAGGCGATCATTTGGAGAAGGGCACGTAAACCTCCTAGAAACGGATACACGCTATTACTCGCCCACGCAGTCAAGAAGGCTAGAACTGGGAAAATCGCTCCAACTGCGAAGATAAATAGCAGCCCAAATTGAAGATTAGCTATCACTGCATTGGGCCCTACAGGGATAACGGTTGCTGTTACAGCTGCAAGGGTAACAATAAGTAATGGTGCCAATTGATAGAAGAAACTATCTGCACGTTTGGGAATTATTCCTTCCTTGAAGATGAGTTTCAAAAAGTCAGCAATAGGTTGAAATATACCACCAATGCGTCCTGCATATTGAGGACCTACGCGCAATTGCATTTTTGCCAAGAATTTTCGTTCAAACCAAATTATTGCTGCTGCGGCGAGAACAATAGTGAGAAAACCCGGGAAGACGGTTATGAGAAAAATGGTTGTGAAATTCACTTGAATAAAGGTAATTATCTGCAGAATGAACACATTAATCGTTTCTAAAATTTGCATCATTTCTCACTACCTATCCGCATTTGGTGGCCAGTAATCAAGACTCCAGTAAATGGTTGGCACGTCTGCCAGGTCAATGTCTTTGAGCAAGAATTCAAGAGCTGGAAGGTGACGGAAGCACGGCGTACTAATTTTTACACGGCTTGGGTATTTCTCACCATTGCTTACAACTAGATACCCTATTTCGCCCCGGGCAGATTCTACTCGTGTATAAGCGGTGCCGGCGGGAACTCTCTTCGGCATTCTTTGCCCGACCTCTCCTGAAGGCATCTTCTCCAATATTTGCTCAATTAATGAGGTACTTGTCCGCATTTCCTCTAACCGAACCATTGCCCTGGAGTAGCTATCCCCGCCATCCATAACAGCAGGTCTAAAATCTAATTTAGAATAAGGTCCATAATGATCAATTTTCCGAAGGTCATAATTCACACCAGATCCTCTAAGAACGGGTCCAGTGGTTCCCAATCGAATAGCCTCCTCTTTTGTAAGGACCCCAACCTCTTTGGTTCGCTGTTTGAAAATGTCGGTCGTGAAGAAGATCCGCTCATAATCGACAAGACGGCTACGGAAATTTTTGGTTACCTTCATCATTTGTGGCACAAAATTATCGGGGAGTCTATGACGCACGCCCGTTGGGTATATATCAGTGTAGGTCAATCGGGCCCCGGAAATTGCTTCGGCAAGCGCAATGAAAGGTTCACGATCAGCGAAGGGCCACATGAACATCGTTGAGTGGCCAAGAAAAATACCAAAGATCGCAAGCCAATATAGGTGGCTTACAATTCGATTCATCTCTGCGAATAAAGCGCGCATATACTGAGCAGGCTCGGTGGGTTCTACCCCCAATAGCCGTTCAAGCGCGAGGACGTATCCCCATGCAGCAGAAGTAGTATCCGGGAGACATACGCGTTCAAGGAGAGGAATGTTCCAGAGGAATTCCTTTGACTCACAGAGCTTTTCTGCTCCCCGATGCACATAACCCGGATCTGGTAGCGCTTGGATTACATGGTCACCTGATAGATGGATCTTCAAACGCATATGACCTGTACCTGCATGTTGGGGACCCATGCTATACTCGATTTTACTCATTGTGAGTCCTCCGGTAATCTGAAGTCTTTTCGAAGTGGATTGCCCCCCTCCCAGGATTCTGGCAAAAGCAGTCGTTCAAGCCTGGGATGCCCTTCAAACTCTACACCAAACATCTCCCATCCCTCCCGTTCGTGAAACTCAACACTGGGCCAGATTGAAATCAAGGATGGTAAGCGGGGACTCGCTCTCGGAACAGTTACTTCTAGGGTCAAGACAATTCCATGAAGTTTGACAATTTGGACTGAGGAAAGATGGTAAGCGATCAGAAACTGGCTATTCTCAATGTCATCAATGATTGTAACTGATATTGCATGATCGAATCCTATGGTGTCTTTTAGATGCTGCGCGATGGATTGTAGGGATTCACGGTCTGCGCGAATTACAGGTTGGTTTGGGTACCTCTCGCTAATCTTAACGGCTGTTTCTGTGAAAGTGGATTCAATGGCCTTAAGATACTTCGACAAATTCATCCCTCTCCTATCTCATAGTCGTGGGTCTAACTATGATTTTCTCTAAGGCGCGTCCAACGAACTCACAGGCAAGGGAAAGCTCAGGAACTGCAATGCTGTAGTATATCTCGCGTCCATCTCTTCGTGATTTAAGGACGCCTTTTGCTTTCATTTTCATTAAGTGCTGTGAAGTATTTGATTGGGTAATCCCAAGCTCTTGGGAAATTTCTGTTACCGTCTTTTCAGTATCTTTTAGTATGTGTATAATGCGGATACGTTTAGGATTCGCTAACACCTTACAGATTTCTGCCTGCAATTCAAACACATCACTTTGTATCATCAACTAAACTCACCTTAGATTCCCTGATTTTTTGTTGAAGCTCCAAAATTGCATCTATGAGCATTTCCGGTCGAGGTGGACACCCCGGAACATACACATCGACTGGGAGTATCTTATCAACACCTGGAACTATGCTGTAAGAACCTCGAAAGACCCCGCCTGTTATTGCACAAGCCCCCATAGCAATTACATAACGTGGAGAAGCCATCTGGTGGTAAATCCGAACAATCCTCTCAGCCATTTTCTTCGTTACAGTTCCCTCAATGATCAGGAGATCGCATTGCCGCAAAGATCCGAGAGGAAGAACGCCAAGTCGTTCCGCATCGAAACCTGAGCCCATCGTTGCTCCGAATTCCACGCTACAACATGCGGTCGTCAAATGGACAGGCCAGAGAGAATACAATCGTGACCAATTCACCAGGTATCGAAATGGTTTGACATTAACCACACGGTTCAAGGCACTGCGGAGCGAACCAACAAAGGCTGAACCGATTCCTGTCATAGTTATTCCCACCTTTCGGCCCTCGCCGCCACATTCACCGCATATGCAATCGGTGGTAAAACAATCAAAAGGAAGGCTAACACAATCATGTGAAGCTCGAAGCCTAACGAGGAGAAAGCCCCCGCCCAAGCAAATAGGAACATCGCTGAAACGTCAAACACTAAGAACATCAACAAGTAGGGATAATATCTGAAGACGAACTGGTCCCGTCCAGCTCCACTTGGGGCCTCGCCACATTCAAAACTTGTTGTTTTCTCCTTGGAAGGATTTCTGGGACTAACAAGTCTAGAAAGAATGATGGAAGCAAGAAACGATGTGAAGATTAGTGCAATGAAAACAAGAATGAGGCCAAATTCTACAAGTTGCATTGTCAAACCGTCCTCATGGTGACCTTATTGCTACAGCAAGTCAATCCGACGTATTCAAATATTCTAATACATAAAGTTTTTGGAAATTAAACGCTCATCGTCCAACGCAGTAAAAATGTTGTTTGCTGATGAAGCCTTCTAAACACATTCTATCAGCATTTCAATGGTTATCTATCTAGTGCGTAAAATAGGGGAAAAGCTTTTATGCTGAACATATTCAAAATGTCGAATATTCTAACATTAGCAACTGCTAGTAGCATGGAGTTGCATGAGTTGCCTGAAAAAAATGGTAAAAAA
>JBHLMI010000061.1:0-2898 GCA_048938295.1 Promethearchaeota archaeon | reverse complement strand
ACAGGATTACGATGAAGCCGAAGATGCGGTCATTGAGAATTCTCATAGGATTGCAGCCGATATCGAGTATCTACTAAAGTCCCAGGATGGATACACTCTCGATTCAGACATTAGCAGGCAAGAGATTGCAGAGGAAATTCTTTCAATGATTCAAGGGGACAAGGCGGGCACAGCTCATTCGCTACATTATGAAGAATGTGATTATGAAGAGACAACTGGTCTAATAAGGTGTTACGATAAGGGCACCCATAGAGAGCTCGGCGCTTATTGGCTCCGCTATAGCACGGTGATTGATTTCACTTGTTGTGAACTCTATGATTTTACTAATAATCGAAGTCAACAGGTGAGCTTTGATATGATGATCAAGGAAGGGGGAATTACCATCTTTTATCCAGGCTCGCTGATTGATGTAAATGAGCACAAAACAGGTAAAACCCACAGAGAATCTTGTCCCAACTTTCTCTGTAAACCTCAACATTACATAGAGTAATGTTCTAACATGAATTTCAAAGAATTGATTAAAAAATGGTGGTTCTGGCTCATAGTGATTGTGGTTGTGACAGTGACTGTGCTATCATTACCAATATACAACTGCCACATGGGATGGGTAGAGTATCACTGCCATTCTTTTTGGGAACCAGTGCACGAACATTAGAAGAAAAGCCGCCGCGCTGCTCGTGGCTGCAGGCTGCTCCCCCCTGGCTCACGATTCGCCTTGTGGCGGAAGGAAAGTCGAAATGAAACGCCCAAACGTGCCCGCGATGGATGATCTCGAAGCAGTAATCAAAGACTTTTATGAAACCGAAGAGGCAATGCAGACTCTTAGGGCACGTCTTGACGAGGTGGTTAGAGAGATAGCGATGCAGGTTAAAGAAGGAAGCGAACTGATTGATACGATGACCTATCTTTACTGGATGGTACCTGAAGTAAAGAGTGTGAGCATCGCAAAGGCATTTTGGGGAGAACCGAACCTGCACAAATTATTGGAGATGATAAGCCCTATCGAGGCGGGCTTGCATTGCGACAGATGTGGAAGACAACTCCAGTTCTCAAGCCGCACTAAACTCAAACAAAGTCAGGTCGAGCTTAGGAAGAAGTATCCAGGGTGGGCAGAGGGTTACAAATTGGTCTGTAACATTTGTAAAGAAGAGATATTTGCAGAGCGTCAAATAGAATATGAGTCCCAAAGGGCCGCTTATAGGGCACGCTTAGACGAACTTCGCAGAATGCCATATCGAGAATACCTACAAACTCCTGAGTGGCAAGCACGGCGAAAACAGCACCTACGGAGTGCAGGCTATCGTTGCCAGGTCTGCAATGCATCCGATAGGCGTCTAGACGTGCACCACCGTACGTACGAACACCGAGGTGAGGAGACGTTTAAGGATTTGATTGTTCTGTGCGAAGACTGCCATCAGTTGTTTCACAGCGAAGGCAAGTTGGCCGAGGATTGAATTGTGGAGGCGCAACCGCGTTTAACAAGTGTGAACATGGCATTATCCAACATACTCCTAACGCACCGTAGCCTGGCCATGCCCCAAATTGCCGCCTTCCTCGCTAGTGGAGGCAAAGGTGAACGCAATAAACCTGCCTGTTGGGTGGTCTGGTCGGCAGATGACAACACAACTTCGTCCATGCATGGCAGAAACGTTAGAGGTGAAACATCATGAATTCAGTTGCTGAGGCATTGATGAGTCATCACGATGAAATCACCAAGTACCTCTACATAGGCTATGCTCGGTGGGATGACCTGATAAGTAGTGTTGAAAGGCAGGAGCGAAAACCCTCAAATGACTTTGACGATGAGCAGATATGGACCTTTCTAGTCGGTTGCGGATACGCGATAGCCGGGGAAGACGGAGTGGCAACGCTAACGAAAATCCTGACCGGCTCAAACTATGAAGCTCCAACCAATCCAAAAATCTGGTTTGAAGTCTTGCCAATTCCTCCCCGAAAAGGAGAAAAGGGAACACATCTTGATTTGGCCTTGGGTACAATTGCCAGGCGGAGTGGAACTAAGAGTGGGATAGAGCTTGAAAACTTGGACCCCTCATGGATCTGTTTTTGTGAAATGAAATGGTATTCTGATATCGCCTACGGTGTTTCCTATGACCGACATCGTAACCAACTTGTTCGAGTGATCGAAAACGCTCTGTGCTTTCAAAAAATGAGCAAATTTGCTAGGAAAATCCATGTCGTCTTGGTGACTCCAAAGAGTTTTCAGGAAGCACCAACCAAATCTCGCTTGTATCAGTACAAATATAGCGAGTACTTTTCTGATCCTTCGAAAATTGAAATGGATTTAGAGGTATGCCAATTAGATGAAAACGATAGACCGGATTGGGAGTATCCGCCGGACATCCAAGATAGGATTTCGAAATTGTCTCTGGGTTGGATTAGCTACGAGACGTTATTTGAAAGTATACCTATGTCAGGCATCTCCGATGCACTACAACGTTTTGTCGCTGAAAACAATAAATCTGGTAAATGGAAAGCTGACTTGCCAGTGAACGACCTGGAAGGCTACCAACGAAGAAAGGAGTCCCCATAACACAACCATCATTTATCCCCACCATCTGCCCCTACTGCGGCGTCGGCTGTAGGCTGTACATTGCCGATGCGACGTCAATCAATTGAAGGGGATGCCATTAAGTGGTCACATGTTTCGCCCGCCTTTTCCTGATCATGAGAAAGGACACACAAAATGTTGGAGACTATCGTCCTCATTGTCGTTGCAGCACTTCTAGTAACCCTGCTGGCTCTATGGCTCCTCAGTGAGCGCTGGCGGCCTTTGCGCCCGTCGACCTGGAAGGTGATGCGGGAGGCTGGCTTACAGCGATTCCTCAACCTGAGTGCTTTGCATGGATATATCTATGGCCGCTGGATCTACCCGTATCT
>JBHLMI010000021.1:0-46863 GCA_048938295.1 Promethearchaeota archaeon | reverse complement strand
TGTTAAACGACGGGAGTAACTATGACTCTCTTAAGGTGAACAGAGTTGCCTTAGTAAAATCTGGCTATATGCTGGAACCTCTCGCGTATCTTGTGTTAGGATACTCCTCTGGTGACAGAGGAATGACCCCTAAAAATACACAAGTGGAGACAATCAGCAGGAAAGATCTCTCCCATGGGAGAGACATCCTCAGAGACTATACGCCAGAACTTCAGCAATGAAGTAAGATATAGTCCGAGCCAATAGGCGACTATTGGAGGCGTGCAGAAATGCATGCCCGCCTCGAATTCGAGGTCAGTATTGAAGGCACTTCGCTTTCAAGAAAGTAACAGAACTGAGCCAAATGCCTTGTCGGATAAGTACCGACGCGCATGAATGGATCAATGAGGTCCCCACTGTCCCCGCCTGCGGCCCGGTGAACCCACCTCCTGGCGAACAGTCCAGGGACACCCAAAGGGAAGAGAAGACCCTGTGGAGTTTTACTGCAGCCTGTTGCTGGGTTACGGGCATTGATGCAGAGCGTAGCTGGGAGACGTCGAAGCCACCCTTGCGGGGGTGGTGGAGTCGCCAATGGAACACCAGCCTTCAGTGTTTGCAACTCTTAATGCACCAAACGGTGCATAACACCAGCAGGTGGGCAGTTTGGCTGGGGCGGCACGCCCACGAAAAGATATCATGGGCGCCCAAAGGTCAGCTCAACGCGGACAGAAACCGCGTGTAGCGCGCAAGGGTAAAAGCTGGCTTAACAGTGCTCCGAAAAGCAACGAGCGCTGGTGCGAAAGCAGGGCCTAGCGAACGATCGAACCCTACCGATGAGGGTCGATCACGTCAGAAAAATTACCCCAGGGGTATTCTCAGGCCGGACGAGAACAGTGAGACGAATAAATACTCAATTGCCTACGATAGTTCTGGAATACAATGGTTCTCAATGATACCATCGCCTATCTCGCAGGCGCATCCGAAGACGCCCGTCTCGGGCGGGGTGGCAAAGAAGGATATGTCTTTGACATCGAATCCAAATCGGAACGATGGCTAACCGAAATCATCAAGCCTGCACTCGAACATGTGCTTCCAGATAAGGAAGTCCAAGTAAAACCACGTCAGACCCGACCTGAACATCGTATTCAGGTGTGGGACAAACAACTAGTATCACAGATCCAAATAATCCATGAACATCCCGAAGACATTCGGATGTGGAAACCAACACTACAAATGGCATGGTTACGAGGACTTGCAGACGCTGAAGGATCTGCCACTCAAAACAGTGAAGGACAACCACAATTCAGCATCTACAATGAAAGCATCCAGAAGCTTCGAATTGCAGGCGACATCCTCGAACACCACAAAATTCACTGTGGCTATTACAAGCCACCCAACAGAACCGTATGGCAATTGTTCATAACAGGACGCGAGAATCTCACACGCTTCCTCCACCGAGTTTCTGGGGTAACTCACCCGGAGAAGCGCGAACGATTACAACAATACCTCACCAAGTAACACCGACCTGGGACCCTAAACAGAGTCGTCGCGGGCAAGAGTCCATATCGACCCCGCGGCTTGCTTCCTCGATGTCGGCTCTTCCTATCCTGGGGGTGCATTAGCTCCCAAGGGTAAGGCTGTACGCCTGTTAAAAGGGAACGTGAGCTGGGTTTAGACCGTCGTGAGACAGGTTGGATTCTCTCTTTTGGGTGCGTTGGGTGATTGAGGGGAAGGTCCGCTCGGTACGAGAGGAACGGCGGATCGCAGCCTATGGTGTACCGGTTGTCCGATGGGGCATCGCCGGGCAGCCAAGCTGTGCCCGATAAGCGCTGAAAGCATCTAAGCGCGAAGCGGGTCCTGAGACGAGTCACCCACTCCATGGTTATTGGATGAGTAGTCCACACTGGGCTAGGCGACTAGAACGGTGAACCGTGGACGAAGGCTCCGGTAGAAGACCGGTTTGAACGAGCGGCCGTGTACGCATCGAGCTTCGGCGAGGTGTTGAGCGGGCCGCCACGTACCGCCTAAGTGTGTTAGTTTCGAAAGGAGCTATATGCACTGGTTCTGGAGCGATATTGTCCTTGGGGTATACGACCACCACTTTCTTTTTCAGCAAGACTTTTTGTTAGTAGAGTCTTTCACATTCTTGGAGAGGTGAATCGATTCATGATAGAAGAAGACGGTTTTTCAATTCACTAAGACTTCCCTTGAGGAAATCTAGAATCTGTGTGACCATGTAGTAGAAGGCGCGGAATCCTGTTTGTGTCTTCTTCCTCGAATAATCTATTTGCCCTGGAATTAATCTCTTCTACAGATTAAGGCGTAAACAACAACGTGTTCATATTGACTAAAGCTAGTGAGAGCACGTCAAGCAATCCTTGTTGAATGTGGCTTAACGGGAGTTTTCATCGGATTTCACGGGATACAGTTGGGGTTGTTCGGGACCCAAACTCTGTTGTTGAATCCATTCAACGTTGTGCGCCTGTAGAATGTCACCATGAGATAGTATTCCAAGAAATCGGCCGGGGTCTTCGCGATCGACGACGCAGACGATGCTTTCATCGGATTCAATCATTTTGTCAAGCGCTGTATGAGCTGAGTCGTCGCCATAGACGGTGGGAGCGGGTCTGGCTAGTTTGGCTACGATGGTGTCTTCAGGTGGCAAATCCTCGCGAACGCTTTTGAATGCTTGCTGGACGGTGACAAGCCCAATCAATCGTCCGCCCTCGACAACGGGCAGCGTGCTATGGTGGGTTTGGTCAGCGAGTTCGATGACTTGGAAGGCGTACATGTGGGGTCGGGCAACGACGATGTCATGTGTGCGCATGATTTGGTCCACAGTGATGGTGTCAATGATGTCAGCGATCAATTGATGTTTTAGCCGAATACCTTTGGCGGCTAATTTTTCAGTGTAGATGGAGTTGCGCGAGAACATGAGATTGATGAAGTAGCTTGTTGCACAAGCGGCCATTAAAGGGACTAGGAGCATGTAATCCCGTGTCATTTCAGCAATCATGATGATACAGGTTAAAGGGGCACGCGCTGCACCAGCAAATAAAGCGCCCATCCCCACTACTGCAAAGGCCATGGGGACGGTCAGCATTCCTGGGTTCAGCAGATAAAAAATAGTGCCAATCGCGCCTCCTCCCATCGCGCCCATGTATAGTGAGGGGGCAAATACACCACCTGATCCCCCGGAGCCAATGGTTCCTGATGTACTAAAGAGCTTCATCACCATCAATATAATCAACGGACCTAGTGCTAGAAATCCTAACAATGTATATTCTATCCAATCGTAACCCACTCTAGCCACGTGTGGGAACCACATGATAATCAAGCCAACAACGACGCCACCCAATGCTGGTTTGAGCATGCGGGGAATTCGAATTCGTTGAAACAATATTTCTGTTGAATAGAGAAATTTCACCCAAATGATGCTAAACAGACCTAATATCAATCCAAGGACAATAAAGAGCAACAATTCCCAACTATATGGGACAAAATATTGGGGGACCGTAAACCATGGATCAATTCCAAAAAACCAGGACGCTATCGAGGTGCCTACGACCGTTGATAACAGCACGGGAATAACGGCAATAGCTTCGATGCCAATCAACACAACTTCCAAACCAAAGAGCGCGCCACCAATAGGCGCATTAAAGACTGCCGCTATACCTGCAGAAACCCCACATACAGTCAACACCCGTAATTCAGGCTCACTAAGATTCAATAACTGTCCAATACTTGATCCGACGCCAGCTCCAATTTGCCCTATAGGGCCTTCCGCGCCAGCACTTCCTCCTGATCCAATGGTAATCGCAGAGGCAATGGCTTTGATAACTGGGACTCGCGGGCGGATTTTGCCTTGATTTAACGCAAGTGCGGTCATAATCTCTGGGACCCCATGTCCTTCGGCTTCTGGTGCAAATTTATTTGTTAGAAACCCGACCATCACTCCACCGATTATCGGCATTATCGCCAATCCAATGGGAACCCAGAAAACACCAACAAAGAAACCGATTTGCCCCAACAAATCAAACAGAGGGATCATAATCTCAATCAGATAACGAAACCCGACTGCCCCTAACCCTGCGAGCAGGCCGATAATAACAGCTAACACGTTCAACCGAATTAAGCGCCTTGTGCTTATATCCAATCTCCGTTTCTTAATCTGACGGCTAAGGCTGGTTCGTAATCTCACATACCATGAATCGCGCTTTTTTGTTTCTACGTCTTCAAACTGACGGGTGTCTTCGTTTTGATTTTTACCTTTTGCGTTTTTATGTTCCGATTTCGTAGGCACTTTTGACGTAAGGACACCCTCAACGGTCGACTATAACAGGCAAATCTACCCTCCTATAAAATCTCTTCCTCGCGGTTTATTCCCTAAACTGCATATTTTGATATAATTAAACTTCTTTGCCACCTAATATTGTAAAGACCACTTCGCAAAAACCCAAGATAAGTTGCTATCTTGGGTAATGAGAGGTAAACGATTATGCCATCAAAACCTAGGACATGGCTTAGCGCGTATCAAACTCTTGTAACAGAATGGGGGCTGGAACCTGATTGGGTGCTCATGGAATATCAGAATCTATTTGCACAGGGTCCTGTGCTAGACCTTGGTATGGGTAATGGACGAAATACTCTGTTCTTTGCTCAATTGGGCTATGAAGTCGATTGCATCGATATTTCTAAGACTTGGGTGAAGAAGTGTCAAGAGCGAACTGAAACCGAAGAATTACAAGTGTCTGTTAAGCAATCCGATTTACGGGATTTTGTTATTCCGAAACGACGGTATTCACTTATTATTGCATCAAAAGTTCTGCAATTCTTTACAAAATCAGAAATTGAAACTCTAGCGGATCAAATCTACAATGGCCTAGCCAAGCATGGTTGTGTATATTTACGGGTCTTTTCCCTTGACGAATTTGAGTTCTATATACGCAACAAGAGAGAAATCAAGCTAGTTGAGCCGAATACCTACTATGTTTCCCGGTACAATTTACATTATCATTTTTTTACAAAGGTTGAGGTTTTGGATTTATTCTCGAAGTTAAAAGTCATCCATTGTATTGAGGGTATGGAATCAATCTTGAATTTCAAGAAACCTCGAAAAGAATGGATTGTCGAATATATTGGGCAACGTATGCGATAGTCATAGGGGATTTCTGCCGGATTCTGGAAGCATTTAAGGAGAAACAACGTTTGCCTAGCCATCGGAACGTAAGAGTAGGAAGTGGTAGGCATGAATCGTTATTGGTGGTTTCTCTTTTTGTTATGCCTTGCGTTAACACCTGTATGGGGGATTCCTAATACAATTCATATGAACCAACAGCAGTTGACACCAGATTATTGGCCCACTGCTGAGTGGCGGGTGTCTTCCCCCGAATTACAGGGAATGAACTCGGCCATCCTCCAACAATTACATACCCATATTCATACGAATGAGTTACCATTGGATTCATATCTGGTGATACGCCATGGGTATATCGTCTATGAGGACTATCCCGGGTCTTATGAAGTTCATAATTCTCACATCCTGCACTCCGTAACGAAAAGCTTCACCTCAGCTCTTATTGGAATTGCCATCGATCAAGGCTACATTTCAAGTGTGGATACGCCGGTGGTCTCCTTTTTCACAGATCGAACCATTGCGAACCTTGATGCTCGGAAAGAACGGATGACCGTGGAAAACCTGCTCAATATGAGGGCGGGGCTGGAATGGGATGAATGGACCTATCCATACACCGATAGCCGAAATGACCTTGTTCAGATGATATACAGCAGTAACTGCATCCAGTTTATGCTCGACCGTCCCATGGCTACCGAACCCGGAACAAGCTGGGTATACAATACTGGAGCCTCACATCTTCTAGCGGGGATAATTCGTGAAACCACGGGTCAATTTCCTATAGACTTTGCTTCAGACAACCTTTTCGAGCCCTTAGGTATCTCCACGGTTAGATGGACACGTGATCGCAATGGACTTAACTTCGGAGGGAGCGAACTTTACCTCCGACCCCGGGATATGGCGAAGTTTGGATTACTCTACTTAAACGATGGTGAATGGGATGGCACACAAATCATTTCCTCAAACTGGGTGCACCAATCACAACACTCACCAGCTCATCCCTGGGCAGGCACAGGCTATGGTTACCAGTGGTGGAAACTGCTATCAGCGGGAACCTTTGAAGCCCGAGGCTTATACAGTCAATGGATCATCGTTCATCCTGAATACGACCTAGTTATCGTGCAAACCGCATCCGATTTTGAGGGGGAAATCGATGTATTCGGATTAGTACAAGATTTCGTTTTTCGGGCCATCGAAGAATATACACCACTTGCTTCAAACCCCATTGCCTTGGGGCTGTTGCTTTCACTCATAATCATTGTTCCTGTCGTCACAGTCGGTGCGTATTTCATTCGCAAACGTAGACGGGCTTCAATATAATAGATGGCGACTAGTGTGGAGGCTATAAGGGTCATTGCAAGGGATGCAATGAACACAACCATGGTAACTGAAAGAGCTTCTCTCGCAAAAGTGCTCGTCGCAGGAGCAATTAATGTGGGAAAAACTAGCCTAGTCAACAGTTTAGTTTTCGAAGGCTTCACAGACGTTAAACCCACGATTGGTGTCAACTTTGCTCAGAAAGTCTGTCACGGTGAAGCAGGTCCCGTCAACTTGAGTATCTGGGATCTGAGTGGACACGAACGGTTTCGCTGCCTCATGCCACGATTCTGTCAAGGGGCGAGCGGAGTCGCCTTGGTCTTCGATTTGACCACACCCGAATCAATTGAAACAGCAGGCCAATGGATCGAGTTCATTAAGTCATGGAACTCCTCCAATGACCAGATGACCCTCGTCCTGGTTGGAAATAAATTCGACCTCCAACCAGCCATTGCATTAGAGACTATCTATGACTTCTGTACTCGCCATCACATCACAGACTATATCCCCTGTTCAGCAAAAACCGGGAAAAACGTGAAATTAGTTTTTAGTACCCTCTGTTCTGCCATGCAACGCAATCAGCTGAGCCTCGCCGAACAAGCCCAAAGTGTAGCCCATAGTCCAACGTAATACATTCATCGAGTATCTATAACTAGCAATTTTCTTCCAACTAAGAAAGGATCATTTCAGTTCAATGAGGTGGATTTAATACAAACACTAAGATGACATGGGAGTGATAAACAGTGCAATTCGATCAGGGAGCTACTCCCTTCTCTATCCAGTTGATAGAACAACTCTATCTTGCCCTCGTGAAGAGGACGCACACCCTTCGATACGCCCAACGCTTACTGTGTCGGTTTGCCATAGGGGCATGCGTTCATACAAGTCGAGCATTCAAGGTAACTATGCGATGTTGGACGCGGAGTCAGTCGATCTTCAAGATCCCGAACTTCCTGAGGTACTTCAGGTGCATCAGGACACTCAAGGGAATAGACTACGCAGCGGTTGATTTGGCATTTATACGCTGATAGTGCCTGAACGGGACATGCTTTCACACATTTAGTACACTCACCACATAAATCATCAAGGAAAGGGCTATCCGGTTCTAGTGCCGCATTGGTTAACACAGCTATGAGGTTTACACGGGGTCCATATTGCGGGGTAATCAGTAAGGTGTTTTTACCCTGCCAACCTAGCCCACATTGCACAGCAATGGGTTTCAGTGGGATCTCTACAGAATATTTGGCTTCAAACCCATTATGTTGCAGGAAATCAATAATCCTCCAAGCCTTGTTCTTCATAATCTCGTACGTAAGAAAATATCCATGGAATGTATCAAAAGACGACTCCTCCCCCAACTGAACAGAGCGAGGCGCTGTAACATTAAGATTGAAAATGTGATCCCACGTGTGGAACGCCATAATAATTATTGATTTGACCGAAGGAAATTCCTCATCCGGACGTTGTAGCTGTCGAACTTGTCCCACCCAACCCTGGGGAAGATTCTCTAACTTATCCGGATGAGTAATTCCGACGGCAGCGAATCCCACATCGTGCGCGAGCTGTTTAACTTGCTCTGTTAGCGAACTCATCTTTGACTCGTCCTTTATTACCAATCAATGCGCTGAATCCGCTTCAAGTGAATAGCACGAGATTTTTGTTGCTGTGATCTTATCCAGGCTTGACGTTGAACGCTTTTTGGAACCCAACTTCCTCTATCTATTCCAACATCACCACTTGACACGAGTGGCGTATTTGGCACCATGATACTCGTAGAAGAGGTAGATGGGAGCCGTCCGATTGCTCGTCGCATTCTGCCAAGGATGCTTCGTTTTCCATGAGGGTGTAATGCTTTCATATTTACCACCTAATGGATAGTTGAATCGGTGCAGCATATCCTTTCTACCGTCAAACGACGGGAGGCTATTAGACACCCAAATTAGCTAGCGAAAAAATAACGGATGTGAGTTTGTCAAGTCACAGCCGGAATAACATGGCGCTGCTTAATCTCTAATGGGATATGCACATATAACTGCAAAAATGGCATCAAGGACGAAAGTAATTTACTTTCGGCTTTTTGCAGGTGCTCCTGAAATGTCGTGCGCGGCACTCTCTTTTTAGCGGCTATGTCTTTTACGTTGGTCTGCCGCGGAAAATCGTAATAACCATTGGAGTGCGCTGTGACCAGTGCTGCAAGTTGTTTCTCTGTTAGGCCTGAAAATAAGGCATCCGCGGTTAGGGCTAGTGAGCTGGAAATTACCCCTTCAAAGGGGGCTTTCCGAATGATCTCATATCGGTAGCCTTTTTCATCAAACCGTTGGAAGAGCCGGTCAATATCATCATGTTGAAAGACGATGGCCCGATAATATTCCCAGCCCTCATCGTGTACAACTGGTAACAGATGTAGAATATGGAACTCATCAATCAGTTCTGATATGGTTCCTTCATACTGGCACGAGCACTGTTTCACAATAAGGTGAATCCGCCCCTTTTCATAGGTTTGTTCAATAATGCCCTCTAACTGTGCCAGCTCCTCCATGACCTGCGCTTCACTATCCTGGCTTACAGAAACAATTTCAATCACGTCATGATCGCCATTGCACCAAAAATACATCTTCAGCGAAGGAAACCTTCGAGAGAAGTTGCCAAAGGGACAATCATGAATGACTTTGAAGACTAGTTCAAACAATGGCATTAGGATTGCCTCCTTGGTCTCTATCGCGCCCGTCTAAATATAAATTCACCCGTCAAATGACGGGTGTGTTCAAGCACGTTTGAAAAACGAATTCCCTATTTGCTGAGGACCGTTTTGAACTGATCGCAGAGCTTGGAGTTACGGAGGATGACTCCGATAGTTGCCACTAAATCTGAGAGGTAATTAATTTCCCAAAGATCTGCTTCGCGAAAGATACCAGATATGCCCTTGTTTTCTGGGGCTTTTCGCCATAATTCCATCCGGATGCCATCAAGCTGTTCAAAGAACTGTCCCATTAGCTTCTTGAACTCTGTAGGATCCTTAAGTTCTACTTCTAATAATTCTGGCAAGAGAACGCTAAGGCGTTTAATAATTCGTTCGCCTTTCTCTTTCTTCCACCACTCGTCTTTAGGTCTGTCTTCTCCGAGCACGAAGATGTTTGCGGTGCGGCAGAACAGTTTTTCGGTCAAGCGGCTATCGTGTGGCTTTCGGTGTCCGCATTCCATAATTAGTCCTGCATTCTCAAGGGCTTCAAGGTGCCGGTAGACTGTTTTGATGGTTTTATCATACGTTTCTTTGCTCGGATTAAAGTACAAGGCGTGAACTTCTTTTGCCGTGAGATTCTTCCCAATCATGGCCTTGATGATATCACCATATTCCTTAGCTACGGCTTCCTGCTCCTCTGTTAAGAAAATGATGGGCTCGGGGCGGGCTGTGAGAAAATCATCATAATCCTTTGGCTTCTCCTTCTCTATATGGCCCATGTTACATCTATCCTGTGAGTAATTAGTACGATCTTCTATGTTAGTTATCAGTTTAATATTGTCATAAACGGTAATATTAATATACCGGTTCGTCATTCTAGGGACATAGTGTGACATCATCATGACACTAAGCGTCAAAAAGATGAGCGTCGGGTCAATCAGCTGCAATCTCGCAGACTATCAAGAGCAAAACTACACATTCACGCCAAGAGGTGAGGTAGAAATGACACCCAAATCCAAGGGTGAGAACTGTAATGAACCTCACATTAACCTTGAGGAAGAAAATCACCGCAAGAATCGCATATTTGAATCATATATTCGGGAGCGGGTTCTTTAAGCCTGAAAGAACAACGCCACCAAAATCCGAGCAATTAGATTCAAGCTCGATTACCGTCGATTGTTGCTCGCAGGCTAAAGAACTTGTTTGAATATCGCGGATACCTGCGAAACAGATATCACAACTCTCACTATCCCGCAACGATAAAGAGTGAAAGTAAGAGATACTATGACCCAATACAAGATCCGATCTGACTGACTTCTCCATCCGCTTAAGGATACACCTGCTTACAAATGTGGTAAAAGAGGCATCTTGGGAGAGATCTCCTTAGACAAAAGAGCTTCTCTTCCTCTCCTTTTTTCTTTCTGATTCTGAACCTGAATGTTCGGAAACAGGAATTGTACTTATTTATTCAGAGAATTTTCTGAACCTGTTGGGAGCCATGAAATTATACGTAACTGAAAGAAATCAAAGGCTCAATTGCTTTCGGAGTTCAGAAACGTCATGCGATACAAAGTCTTTCTACTCATTGCTGTATTGGCAGTCAGCTGTTGTAGCAGTTTCAATCCTATCCAAGTATCAGCACAGACAATGAGTGATGTCCATGTGTTGTTTGTTATCTCCACTGGATTTGGGTGGAGTTATTTCACTGCAAAAGATCACTTCAATTCTTGGGGTGTTCAGACAACAACTGTAGCTTTAGCCTTGGATACGAACGTTTCAGCCTGTCATAATCGACCACACCGAGAAACAACAGCCGACCTACTGCTCCAAGACTTTGACATCAATTCATTAAGTGACTACGACTGTGTGTTCATTCCCTCAGGTGGAAACTGGCCTACATTAGTTTCTAGCCAAGCTGTGAGAACACTGCTTTCTACTGCGCATGCCCAAGGGTTACTTGTGGCCACGTTCTGCATTGGCAATGTCGTTATTGCTAGTACAGGGACAATCTGTGCCAATACCAAGGTTGCCTCATTCTCCATGTCCAACGATGAAATGCTTGCAGCCGGTGCTAACATTGTTGAAAATGTTCGGTTAGTCTATGATAACCGAATAATCACTGGAAGTCAGGGAGGAGGACCTACAGGTGGCGGATATGATGCTGCCCCAATATATGAGGCCTGTGCTATGGTGGTAAAAATGGCGTTAGGTCATTCATTTACACAAAGCATACAGGTCACTCCATCGGGATCTGACTATACCGTTACAGTAGCAACTACCGATCCTGCTAGTGGATTACCTGGAATCAATTCTACCACTATTACTGAGGTACGAGCTTGTGTCTATTCGCCGGGCAATCCAAGCACTACAGTAACAACAGTGAATTTAGACGCGTCCGGTGGCACCTACACAGGAACGATTTCAGGACTGAGTGGAGGTCCTTATCGTGTGGACATTGAAGTCATAGATACGAATGACGTCCTCGAGGTCATCCGTAATGTTTCTACAGTGTTTCCCGGGTTACCAATCCTTCTTGGAGGCATTGTTATTGGGGTTGTTGCTATCATTGCAGTAGCCAGTGGAATTATCTATTGGAAGCGACGACCCACGCTTTCCTAACCACCTACGAAGGGCAGTCTTGATTTTGTTCTTCACCCTTTCATTATTTAATGATATCAACTCGACGGATTCATATATTATGAAGAAGACCGCGTAAGGGATGTGGTCTCTTGTCGGTTCAAGAAAAAGAACAAATTCGTGAAACGCTTCGCATCTTCTTTCTAGCCCAGGAAACAGGTGATACAAAGCTCTTCTTGAAGGTATGGCATCCTGAAGCTCGACGGTTTGGTTTCGGGTCTAACAACGAACTCTATATCTTCGGCACCGAAGATATCCTTGCCAACCAACTAAATGCCATTCGTCAAGCCAAGAATGAAGACCCAGATTTTTCTTTGACTTTTCTCATCACCCGCATCAAGCACTTCGATATCCAAAAAGACAACCTTATTGCTTCTGCAACTGTGGAATGGCAGATGCTCAGCATGGGTAAAAGTATCGGTATGCATTATTCACAATTTCATTTTGTGAAATCCGATAATAACTGGGTCATTGTTAATGTAACTGATCGGAGCAAAGAACTTTAGTTCTTACTCAGGTGCCCGAGGAAGCTGTTTGACAACATTTGCTCCCACTTCGGTGAGTACAAATACTTCTTGATCTGTGCCAGGCTTCCTCTTAAGATACCCATGTTTCTCAGATGCTTCTTGTAACACCACCGAAATGTTGTTGATTTTGTACGGAGACAAACGCAACTGCTGCTGCACCATCGATGCTGTTAATCCCTCTTCTAAAGCATTACACCGTTGATAGAATGCTAAACAGCACAAGATTTCAGCCTCTGTCCCTGGCCGCCTCGATAAAAGGAACTCGGCCAAAGTTAACACTCGCGTTAACGTCGGCATCGGGGATGGTGTCTCATACATCTCACAGGCTAATCTACGTAAACGTAACAAACAAACACTATGCGCCAAAAACTCCGATTCTGCAAGTCGAATCGTGCGTGCTTCTTCTAATCGCTCAATGGGTCGAAAACAAACACCGCAACGTCTAATTTCCTCATCCGACGTAGAATCCTCCTCCTCTGATGAAAGAAGGGAGAAAGAGGAGTAACTTTCTACTCTTCTTCTGATTCTTCTTCTACGCTATTTTCTTCCCAGATGCGACCAAGGATGAGCAAACCAAGGACTAATTCAGAATTCTTCAGTTTCTTAACTATGAATTCAACACTTTCGGAAACCGTGTCTTCGTAATTCCAGGCTTCACGAGCAGTGTTGACGATTTCATCGAATTGCTCTTCCTTTAAACCAAAAGCACCAGTAAGGGTCTTACTCTCGTGGTCTTCTATGCTAAGTTTTCCAAGTTCGTAGGTTCTAACCAACCTCGTTCACCAAAAACACCGGACGTAATTCTATCTTATTAAGATGCCTCTCTTGCGTTTAGAGTCCAAATAATACTGGGAGTAACGGGAAGAGCTATGAATCCGTTAGGTAACTACTTGTATAGCTCTAACTTACTCACTTTCCATAGTTCGGCAACCCGAGGTCCCTGGTAATGCATGAAGCGATGCTATACAATAAACTCGAAGACAACAAGGTCGGCTGCTATCTGTGCAGCCGCCGATGCACAATAGCAGACGGAAAACTGGGATACTGCCAAGTCCGGAAAAACGAGAAAGGCATCCTTTATTCGCTAGTCTATGGAAAAGCGTGTTCGGCTAACCCCGACCCCATCGAAAAGAAGCCGCTCTGGCACTTTCATCCAGGCGCACTAGCCATGTCTGTAGCCACCGTCGGCTGCAATTTTCGCTGTGACTTTTGCTTCCATCCTGAAACCACGATAATTAGTAATGGAATTCCCCAAAAGATTGGAGAATTGTTCACTAGAGCCGATAAAACTCATCACGAAAATATCCGAATTGTACAGAATACATACACAAATAGTGCAACGGGTCAGAAGAGAAGTATTCGCAAGGTCTTTCGTCACAATTACGAGGGAGAACTAATAGAACTCAACGCTGCTTATATTCCTCCTCTAGAGTGTACACCTGAACACGAAATTTATGTGTGGAATGGCGGTATCACAAAGAAGAAGGCAGGGAATATTCAGGTTGGAGATCTACTGATAGTTCCCAAACTGATCTCGAATGAAACTAAGGAAGAAATAATCGAAATTGCTCCCATACTCGAAAAAAGGAAATCGAGGATAAAGAAATCACGAAAAACGGATGAGAAGAAGCTTAAGGAAATTATGAAATTCCGGGAGACTGGTCTGAGTTCACGTGAAATCGGGAAAATCATTGGTATGCATCCCACTTATTTGAGGAAACTGATGAAGGAACTAAGCAGCGATGGAATAACAGAAAAGACATTCTATTATCCAAATGATGTAATAGAAAATGAAGGCTATTTGAAGTTCCGAAGTGAGAAGGGATGGATACCTGCCTGCGTGTCCATGAACGAAGAACTGGCTGAGCTTCTGGGATACTATGTTGCAGAAGGATGTGTTTCTAAGGATAGAAACCGCCCTAATTCGTTCCGGGTGAGTTTCAGTTATGGACACGAAGAGAAAGCATTGGTGGAACGAACAGCCACTCTTCTCAAAAAAATATTTGATGCTACAATCGCAGTAATAAAAAGAAGGACTACAATAGCGGTTGAAGTCACAAAAAGCTCTCTTGGCGTTTTATTCAAGCAACTCTGTGGAAGTAGTGCAAAAACCAAGAAAGTACCTGATTTGGTATACTCATCATCGAAAAACATCGTATTATCATTTCTAAGAGCCTATCTAAAAGGGGATGGAACTGAAACAGGTAACAATATTGCGATAAACACTGTTTCAAAAAAACTTTCGATTGGTATCTACTTTCTTCTCCTCAAACTTGGTTATTTACCGGGGTGGTACGAATGGAAACCTCCCGAACAGAAAGAAATCGAAGGAAGAATGATCAACCAATCTACAATATACTATGTAAAAGTAAATACAAACACATTTGGTAGAGAGTTGATGGGTGGAACCAGGAAGAACCCAGATCCTGATAAAGCAGTTGCCTTTAGAAACACTAAGGATTTCTGGCTTCTTCCAGTAAAAACAATAACCAAAAAACAATACTCTGGACCGGTCTACAATATGGAAGTGGAAGGTGAACACTCTTACCTTGCTAATTTCATTGGAGTCGGAAACTGTCAAAATTGGCAAATTAGCCATGAGCGTGATATTGTAGGGCGTAAAATGTCTCCTGAGAAAATTGTTGAGTATGCGTTGGAAACCGGCTGCACAGGCATATCTTATACATATACGGAGCCGACCATTTTCTTTGAATACGCCTATGATACCGCAAAGATAGCCCACGCAAAGGGGCTGTTCAATACTTTTGTCACTAACGGTTACATGACCACCGATGCCATTGACACCATTGCCCCTTACCTTGACGCGGCCACTGTTGATTTCAAGGGTAATGCCAATCCTGCTTTTTACAAAACATATTGTCATGTTCCCAAAGTAGAGCCTATTTTTGATTCGCTCAAAGCGATGAAGGCTGCAGACATTCATATCGAAATCACTAACCTCCTCGTATCCGATGTCGGCGATGACACTAAAGAAGCGGAAAAACTAGCCCAATGGATCGTTAAGGAACTCGGCGAAGATACGCCACTCCATCTCTTACGGTTTTATCCCCATTACAAGATGAGTAATCTCCCACCCACCTCCATTAAGAAACTTGAAACCGCTGCAGAACTCTCATCGCGTGCAGGTCTCAAATACGTCTATTTAGGTAATGTTCCCGGGCATCAAGGGGCCAATACCATATGTCCGAACTGTGGCGCGCTCCTCATCGAACGATTAGGTGTACGTACACTTTCTGTACGACTAACACGGGAGGGGCGCTGTCCATCCTGTAATCTTCCGATTCCAATCACGCTCTCTGAAGACCTCGTCTGAGTGAAAAAATCCAGGTCTGCGAATCCCCTGATGAAATTCTGGAATCTCTATCACTGACACCATCTTTAAGTGGCTTTATTGGAAGGAATTTCAAGAAGCAGGTGAAGAGTATGCGTCTTCTTGCATCCACAGAGCCCGATATGGCAACGTACTCGGATCAATTTCTCGGATTGAAAACCATCTTCGAGCAAGCTAAGTTCCCTTTCTGGGCACTTGTCCACGAACAAATTGTCTTGGGATTAATAGTGGCAGCCAAGGAACCTCGAGACCTATTACAACCCGCTAGTACTACCTTCATCCAAGTCTATCTATTTCGTCATGAACCGAGTGCAGTAACACGGATCCTGGATGAAGCTGACACGATTGCTACTCCGCAGCAGGCCGCCTACATTAGCTGTGTCGTCAGCGCTGATAAACAAGCGACGATTCAATCGCTAGAAAATGCGAGCTTTTCGGTATACGATGAAACTGTAAAAATGGGCGTTCCCTTACAGGACATAACGCCACCTCAGACGGAGTTAACGTTCACCCGTACTTCTCCTGATGAAACCTCCCTCGTGTTACATAACCTCGAAACGATGATGGCTAATACACCAGGTCGTTTACTCCGTACAGTAGTCTATAATATCCGGCATCTTCCCCCAGACAAACTCGAATCAACCCTCTCCCAAATGGAAGTCATCTTAGTCAAAGATCAAGCCAACACCGTGGGAGTGATCAGCTTTGAGGGTCCCACCATTGGAATGCTTGGTGTTCATCCCAACCTGAGAGGAAAGGGTTATGGTCGCAAAATGACCCAATGGGCAAAAAACCACCTCGCGGGACAAGGTCATTTCCGGGCATGGCTTCGAGTTTCAGTTGCCAATACCCCTGCGCGGCATATCTTCGAGACTGAAGGCTTCAAAGTCTCTGAACAGATGAAATACTATATCAAAACTAATCCAACTTTGTGGCATCCAATCCCTGAATGACATTTATGTTGTTGGGGTATGGTTTTCTTCTACGAAGCGCCTGTCGTAAGCGTTCTTAATCATAATAGGACTTCTTTCTCTATCTCCATCAAATGATGTTATTCAGTGCGTCCACGCAAATCTTCAGACGCAGCTGGGCAATCCAGATAGTCCGCATCAACACAGGTGCAAACAAATTCTCCGCCCAAATATCTGTACGCTTGATAAGCGGCAGTAACTCCCTCGGCTACACCAGTAATCGCTTGTTTAAACTGTGTATCTGTCACATCCCCTGCTGCAAACACACCTGGGATATTGGTTTCTGTTTGGCGGTTAATGAGGATTTCTCCCTTCTCGTTAACTTGAACACCCAGTTGTACTGCCAATTGAGATAAGGGAAGACTTCCAATGGCGATGAACACGCCTTTCACCGCAAGTTCATTTTTTCCTTCAAAAGACTGATCCAATACGATTTTTTCGATACCCTGACTTCCTTCAATACTGGTTACGTTGGTGTTGAATACAAGCGTGATTTTCTCTGTTTTGTTGACCCGTTCCAGATTGACCGGCTCGGCTTTCAACTGATCCCCGCGAATAATGACATAGATGTGCTTTGCCCATTGTGCCAGGATCAAGGCCTCCTTTGCGGCACTATCACTGCCTCCTACAACTGCCACAACTTTGTCTTGAAACATCGGTCCATCACAGAGGCCACAAAATTGGATCCCTTTCCCTTCAAAGGTATCTGCACCAGGCACCGCAAGTTTGCGATAACGCGTTCCAGTCGCAAAAAGCACTGTTTTTGCCCGATATTCGTCGAACGCAGTATTGACGGTAAAACATCGGTCGTCCCGGGTAATCTCTGTGGCCTCATCAAAGACCATGTCCGCCTCATACTCTTTGGCGTGAGCCATTATTTTGTCAGCTAATTCTTTTCCCGATAAGGAGATGAATCCCGGGTAGTTTTCAATCCAATCCGTGGTGGCAAGTACTCCACCCGGGGGATAACCAATCAGGACGGTTCGCAGCTTCATACGTCCTGCATACATCGCTGCCGCGAGACCAGTTACTCCGCCACCAATAATGGCGAGATCATACATTGGTTGTTGGTCTGTCACATGATTCACATCCACAATAAGTTCCAGTTACTCAGCACTTTAGATCGTTGGAGAAATGCCTGTCGGTGAGCCTTGGGCTGCTTGCTGGATGAACGCCAAGAATTGTCTAGGAGGCACCAGTCCTTCGAATTGCACTTTTTCATTCAGTGCAGCCTTGGGTGTTCCGATCACATTATATTTTATCGCAAGATGCGGGAATTCCGCAATTTCAACTATATCAACGGAAATATTGGCGCTGGCAATGGCAAACTGAAACGCTATGGCTCCGAGGACAGGGCATACAGGACATGTCGGGATTACAAAGATTTGAATTTTGACGGGTTTGGTTGCTGCTTTTCGTAGGGCTTCTTGTGCTTTTGGCGATAACTCACTGTTCCCTGTCGAGGCAAACACTATTCCTTCAACTAATGTCTGAAACTCGTATCCTGACGGAATACCAAACATCCGGAGCCCATAATCCTTTTCGCCCAAAATGGCCAGCGCTGGTATCTTATCAATCCCTAACTCCTCTGCCTTATCTTTGTCCTTGATAAAATCGTATACTTCAAAAGTGATCTTTTCCGAAAGATTAGCCACCGTTTCTAGAAGCTTATGTGTTTGGGCACAAAAAGGGCATTCCATCTCCTGCGTGAAAAAGACAAGTCTTACAGGATCCTTCAATTCCTCATTGAAACGTTGAACCACAGTTTCTTCGATGTTTTCAGGAATCTCACTCATACCGGCACCGTATTGAGAGTAACCTCTGTACCAAAAAAAGCTAGAGGTTTATCAACTATGAAAAATGAAAAGACTCTCATGAAAGTCCCAGTCACCTATTTTGAAGAAAAGACCACAAAGAATACCGATGAAACCCTTCGCCTCGCCTATCAACGAGCCAAACAATTGAAAATAACTCACATTGTGGTGCCTACGACATCGGGTGCCACCGCCGTCAAAGCCTTAGAAATCATGAACGAAGTGAACCTAGTTGTTGTCACTCACATGAGCGGGTTCAAAGAATCCGGCAAAAACCAGCTCCTCCCCGAACATCGAAAAATCCTCGAAGAATCAAACACCCCAATCCTCACAGCCAGCCATGCGCTTAGCGGCGTTGAACGGGGTATACGAAATAAGTTCGATACCATTGGTCCTGCCATTGTGATTGCCAGCGCCCTCAAAATGCTAGGTCAAGGTGTAAAAGTCGGGGTCGAAATCACCCTCATGGCCGCAGATGCGGGACTGATTCCCATGGACCAATCCATCATCGCACTCGGAGGAACTAATCGTGGTGTCGATACCGCCATAGTAGTTCAGCCAGCGCATACGAACAATGTCTTCGACTTGTACATTCAAGAATTGATTTGTAAACCGCGCTGAGGAATTTGCCGAAGCAGATGTCTAGATGTCAATAGTTAGGTATTCGATATCCCAGGGATAGTAAGTCACCTTCTCAATCCCATCATCGGTGATAAACACGGTATCGGAATGACGAAAGCCGCCAATTGTCCGATCATAGATTCCGGGTTCTACGGTAAAGACCATGCCCGGTTCCATAGTATTATCTATTCCATGGTCAAGAAACGGTTTTTCATGTCCCTCTAGCCCGATGGAATGCCCCGTGTGGTGTTGAACCAGTTCCATAACCCCATGTTGTTTAAACACGGTTCGCGTGGCTTTATCAACGATTGAACAGGGCTTGCCAGGAGCAAAAGCATCAAAGGCAGCTTGTTGGGCTTCCATCATAATATCAAAGTATTTCCGTTGTTTCGCGTTCGGTTCTCCTAAAAACATGGTTCGTTCCAATTCAGCATAATACCCAGCGACATTGGCTGTAGCCCCCGTCACGAGGGTATCTCCAGCCTTGAAGACTGTGAACCGTGTCATCGCATGGGGGATTGCAGAGTAGGTGCCAATCTGACCGCGGTAACCTGCATGAACTGGTAACCCACTAATCGCAAATGGACGATAGGCGATGCCTAGGGCTTTACCCATTGCCATCGACGCTTCGAGGGATGCCTGTGTAGAAACCTCGACTTCGTTTAGACCAACTTTGGTCTTATCCTGAAGCAGTTGGTGGGCTAGATTTGCCCACATGGCTGACTCACGAATACAGGCCAGCTCATCTGTATCTTTGATAATTCGCATATTCGTCAATAGCTGTGATTCCACCTTCACGGGAAATCCTAAGACTTCTTCTAACTTCGGTCCCTCATACCCCCACCGACCTGAACTCCCTGGTGCTTCAGCGCCTAATCGATCCTTGATTTTTAGCTCCTCTTTTAGGAAGGCAGCGAAATGCTTCATTGGATGCTCGGAATCAGGATAGTCGAAGTAGCTGCCAATCTTTGCCACCCCTGGCACTTCTTCTTCGACGTGCTGTTTTTCTA
The DNA here is from genome assembly GCA_048938295.1 of Promethearchaeota archaeon. Taxonomy (GTDB): domain Archaea; phylum Asgardarchaeota; class Hermodarchaeia; order Hermodarchaeales; family Hermodarchaeaceae; genus Hermodarchaeum. Next base: position 26,821 of record JBHLMI010000021.1, on the reverse strand, counting down.
ACTCTGGGACAAAGAAGCTGATATCCGAGTCTTGTACGATCAGGGCAAATGGGCGTTCCGTTGGGATGTGGACAAACCCTGTGAGATAATAGATATGGGTTGGGTTAAACACAATGAAATGCGCAATTTTTTCTTTCGCAAGTGTCTGGCGTAACTTGGCTAAGCGTTCCTCAAACCGGTACTTGGGAATTTTCACAATGGGCAATTACAGGACCTCCAAAAGAGTTGAGTGATACTTGTTATCGGTAGACTACCAAAAGGGTTTTCGCCTGAGACCACTTTTCATCAGCCTTACGGAATAATCTCACAGCCATTATTAAATTCCGGGTACACGAAGTCATTGAGTGCAATTTTTCCTTGTGCGATTAGCCTATGAACTTCGGGTAAAATATCTCTGAGGCACCCCAGAAGGTGTTTTACCGCTTCACACACTTTGAGAAACCCCTCCTCACCCCACAACCGCTGCTTGTTCGCAAACAAACACCGTCCTCCACACAACCCAAATTCTTTACAAGATGGGCACGGTTCGCCAAACAACATGCTGTCACGGAGTTCTGACGGCTTTGATGACCAAAGGTCTCCCACTATTGAAAAGGGCCAATCCGGTGAAATTGGACAAATGCCAATCGATCCATCCACATGAATCGCAAAGGTATCATGACCTGCGCCACATCGGATCCGACTCTTGTTTCCTGTTAACAGATCGTGCATTATTGGCAAAAATGGGACGATACCTTCAACGGTCCCCGTTCGCATTTTAGCGAGCCAGTCGTTCACTAATCGACTAATTCCTGGATAGTAGGATTCACGAACCCACCGGTCAAAATCAATCCAATTCTCCTCCTCGTCCCAGACCACATTCAGTTGCCAGTGAACATGCTGAAAGTGCGGATCTTGAAGGTCAAGGAGATGCCGTACATCCTGGTAAATATCAGTCTGCTCAGACACTGCCATTCGGGCAACAATGTCACCCTTATAGTCATGCTCGTATAACCAGCGCACATTCTCTATTACTTGATTATATACGCCCTTTGATCGGTACCCATCCGTTATTTCTTCTCTTCCATCAATTGAGACAAGAATCGAATGAAAGTAAGGTAAATAGCCCACGGGAATATGATGAAGCAGAAGCCCATTGGTCTGTAGCATATACCGGGCGGATGGAAACCGGGTTATGATATCCGTCATGAGCGGAATCCGAAGAGTGGGTTCGCCCCCATAGAACATTAGTTGGACATCAGAATCCTGTCGGAGGAACTTAGCAAGATCATCTAAGGAATACTCGATTTCAGTGTGGGGGCCATCGGCTTCCCCCCCGTGGCAATAATCGCAGTTCAGGTTACACCGATGAGTCAAGACAAGATGATAGTTCACGGGCGACTAGCCTCAAACAAGTGCAACCTTTCCATGAATAAAAAAAGAGTGGAGGAAGGAGCCTAAGCTCCTCCGTTTGTGCTTCCCATTTCAACGAAGAAAAGAATTGCTCCAGCCAAACATAGAATGGCGCCAGGAGCGCCAATGATCGCCCACTCAGCAGCGAATACAGCCCCTAAAATCCCGAAGATGATGATGAGAATCGATGCCGTGACATGATTTTTGTCAATCATCCGGAGGAAGGAGAACATAACTAGAAATCCGAAGACGACTGCTACCACCCCTGTTGATAACCAGAACATCATCCAGGGACCAGTATATCCGTAGTTAAAGAAATCCATAACAATGTAAATTGCGTATTCACCGATTTGTACAAAGCCTGCAATGATAATGAGAAGCGCACCGATGCGCACTAAGAGTTTTCCAACATCTAGAGTTTCCATAATAAGTTTCACCTATCGAGGATTAGTAACCACCGCCCTATCCTACTGAACTTCAACAAAAGACTTTCGTGTTGGTAACATTTGAAGTAGCTACGAATCTGCTTGGCAACAAGTAAAGACACGATGCGTCTCATCAATCAGCTCTTTAACACGTTTTTCCGACAATCCCGCTGATTTTGGATCTGCATTGACTAATTGTCGAAGTGTTAGGATGTTGTGAGAATACAACTGATCCCTTTCTTCATCGTTCATTGTTCTCAAAATCGTTATAGGATACAGTTTCTTGTTTTCGATGAACCACTCGATCCCACGACCGCGTGGTGAGTTCCAACCAAAGTGCTCCATTCCCACACACTCGGCGTAGCGTTGAGCATGTTGGGTTAATCGCGTATTCGTCACAATGAGAACTCGGTCAAATTTACAATCATTTAATCCTTGGTCACAACCGGCCTGCAAATCGTCCCATTTTGCCTTTGCCGCTAATGTCACTTCGAAGGGGGTGTACCGCTCCAACACGCTGTGGTGTTTCATTTCCACATACACGGTTTCCCCGTTTCTTTCCGCGATGCTGTCGATTTCGTGGTTAACGCACGCCCCCTGAATTACCACATTTCCTGACACTTTATATCCGTATTCTTCGAGGAGCAAGCGTACGTAATCTTCGAAGATAAAGCCGCTGCCAATCCGTGCTAGCCCATCGCGAAGATCGCGACGAAATTCTACGACCTCTTTATGGGTTTCAAGTTCAGTCACTGCCATGTCATAGATTTCCTTGGTCGTCATCCCCTCCTCAATGTGGTCTTCCAGGTCATCTGCTATCTCTTCCGCAACGTTTTGAGGCGCTCCCATTCGAGTCAACGTTCGAACGATTTTACTTGGATCAAACTCTTCGTTTCGTCCGTCCCATTTTACAACCATAACCAATACAGATCACCTTAACAGGACTCTACTCACTTTTTCTCGGGATATGTATACTGTTTAGAAATATAATGGCTCCTCGTTCGACGAAACACATGATAAAATGTTCCAGGCGGTTTTTTCTTGGCCTTCCGTCCTTGGTAAGTGATGGTGATGTATTCGCCCATCCGTACGCCTGTTCGACCCGAACCACCCTGAAGATAATTCCGCAGCATCTTCGCCCACGCCTGAATAGCGATTATGCGGCTTTTTTCGACATCGTAGAGGAGAAAAACGGGGATTTCCCCGAACCGTGCCTTCCGGAATAATTTTCCAATCACTAACCCAGAAATCTCATCTCCAGGATTCTCAAACACAACTTCTTCTAGCTGAATCCATTGAGGCGTACGTAATCGCATAGTAACCCTCCATCAAGACATTTCACTAGTAAGACAAAAAAATAGTGACTTTATATACTTATTTTTGAAACCCAATTGATGGAAGCAGTCCCGAAAGCCTCATCGGTAGACGGGATAGAGGGTGTAGGGTTACACCCATATTCTGTGATTGATTTAGATAAATCACAGAATCAAACGATAATAGTAAATTACTGCTATCGGTAACCTCAAGGTTCTTAACAGGAGAAGTCAAGAATAATCAAGTCTTATTGGAAGCAATTACTCAATAAGAAAATCGCTTCTCCTGTTAGGTATTCTTTGCACCATTACCTTATTCTTATTTTGCATCACTCCAGTTCCAGCTCATGCCTCTTCAAATATGACGCTCAGTTATGACTACGACAACTAAATTCTTACAGTTACTATATTTCATTCAGTGGCAGACACCCCCTATATTGAGGAAATCATCATTAACAAAAATGGTGTCTTTGCCATGAACCACACCTATACAAGTCAAGCTTCGACCTCGTCGATGACGGACACATTCAACATATATGCGGAAGACGATGACATCCTCCAAGTTATAGCAATCTGTAGTATCTCGGGTCAAATCAGACGTCAAATTACCGTCTCCTCTGTGGCGGATTACAAACCCAACCACCACCTGCTATTCTGGGCTTTCCGCTAGCAGCCATTGCCATCGGGCTGCTAGGAGTAATTGGGCTAGCCCTAATTCGTCGGCGAAGCTATACGCTATCTCATACAGCTTCGTAATACCTAGCTCCTCTACTTTAGCCGCATTAAAAGGCGTGCCACACGGGTCCCAAGATGTTGACAGGCCATTTGCTCCTTCTCATCGGGAGCACCTTTGGCTGCTGCTCCATAGTGTTGCATGGCACCTCTAGCATTCCCCTGAACGATCATCCCATGTACTAACATCGCTTCCACAATGGACAATATGGTTGTTTCAGCGCCCGTAGCAATCCCACCACTTGACGCAAAAGCACCACCCACTTTTCCATCAAGTTTGCCATGAATCTTCACGGAGGCATCAAAGACCTGTTTCAACGAAGCCGACATGAGCCCATAGTAGACCGGGGAGCCAGCAATAATGCCATCCGCGGCAAGCAAATCGTCGTTTGTTGTGTCCCTTGCCCGTTTCAACTCAACCGTTATTCCTTCAACTTCTAAGACTCCTTTTTCTACGGCTTTCGCCATCTTTTCCGTATTTCCTGTTTCTGAATCATACACAACCAAGATCTTCGCCACCAGTTTCACCTTCCATGCTATTCCCATTCATTCGCAAAGGCTTCACAGATTTCTGCAATGTTCAACGCATACCCCTTGGAGATATTGAATTTCTGGCGCATTCGCCACTCGCCATCTTTATTCAACTGCCATCCCACTAACCGTAGCTGACGCCCTTTCGCTAGTTCAACTAACACGATGGCCTTATGCCAGCTCGGAGTTTTCGTAAGAGTTTTTCCCCGAATGATTTTCAACTCAGATCGCCGGGGATAGGAGTCACCAGGTTCATCTAACATCGTGGACAGACCCTTGAAGTACACGTCAACCACCAGGGGTATCCTAGGTCTGGAGTCCTGAATGAATGTTTGCATCCCATCACTTAGACATAATCGGATAGGCTGGCTTGACCAGTCATTCGTGTAAGATTGGTAACACGGACACCCACCAATCGTAACGGTGTATCCGGTTTCCGATGCTCCTCAAACAACGAGGTCACAGTCTTCGATAAGGTGTTCCCATCATTCGTGCTAACTGGTAATGTTCGACTCCGTTGCATCGTGGTAAAGTCCCGATACCGGATTTTCACCGTCACAGTTCGGAAATGATAAGACTTCAACTGGAGTCGCTGGCAAATGTGTGAAGACAATCCTTCAAGAGTTTCCAATGCCACGTTCATGGATTTGGAGTCCACATCCTTCGGAAAAGTCCGTTCATTGCCCATGGATCTCCGTCGCCAAGGACCGGTACGCACAATTCCTCGGTTATCAATACCCCACGCGCGGTCCGATAACCACTTGGCTCCCTTTCCGAATACCGGTAATAGCTCCTGTAGAGACATCTGCTGGATTTGACCTAATGTGGTAATGCCATGCTTTTTCAGATGGTTCCCGGTCACACGTCCGATGCCATTAATCGCTGTGACATTCAATGGCGCTAAGAATTTGGCTACCGATACCGGATCTTGCGGAACAAGAGTAATGCCTAGCGGTTTGTTCTGCTCCGTCGCAATCTTCGCCACCGCCATATTCGGTGCAATACCAATCGAACAAGGCAGCTTGGTTTCTTCTTTGATTGCACGTTGAACTTCCAATGCCAACTCCTTAGGACTATTGTACTGTTTTACCCGTTCTGTAACCTCAAGGTACGCTTCATCAATACTAGCCTTCCGGATGCGTCGCTCATCAGCAAAGTCTTGGAGCACCTCCATGACTTCATCAGAAGCTTCTACATAATTTGAAAACGCTCCGAATACAAACACAGCGTCAGGGCACAGGCTATAGGCTTTTGTCACCGGCATTCCCGCATGAATTCCGTACGCGCGAGCCTCATAGGAGGCGACCCGAACAACACCCCGTCGTTGCCCTTTCTTCGGGTCAGGACCAACGCACAACGGCTCTCCGATGAACTCGGGATGCAGTCGATACTGTTCCACCGAGGCAAAGAAGGCATCCATATCAACATGAAACAGCCATCGCGACATACAATAGGCCTACTAAGAGCTAGTCGTTTCACATTAGAAAATCCAAGCCGAGTTAAAAATAGACAGAGACAGGCAGGAAAGTGACAGTGCAATTACACGGTACTCACACGTTTATCAGCAGGAAACCGCTTGAAGGTAACCCTACGAAGATCTCCTTAGAGATTAACATACTCGAGTTATTTCCACCATACAAGGGTCTGCGTCTGCTTCGCAATCGTAAAGCCTAATTTCTCATAGACGTGGATGGCTTGCTTGTTATCCACATGTACTCCAAGACTTGCAGTTTCGCCGCCTCCGTCCTTAAACAGTTTCAAGCAAAACCGGAGCATCTCCGTACCGTATCCCTTGCCACGATAAGCCGGAGCCACTCCAATATTCTGGATATAACTCTGTTCTGGCGCCAAATCTAAAATTCCAATTAACTCATCGTCACAGTAAACGAAATACGCCTTCTCGCTTTCATACCAATAATCTAGCAAAACCTCTGGGACGTTCTTGAAATTCTCCAAAACTAAATTCAGCACGGCATCCGGCGATCCACGCATGAATTCCTTCATGCAATCGAAAAACTGGTCCACATCCTTCCGTTTGATCTGTTCATATCGGAGCAGATTCGTAACCTCTATGGAATCATTGAGTGGTAGCGTCATTTCAAACCGATTAGCAAGTTCCTCAAACCCAATCTTTCGGAAGTATGAGGCCAACTCTTTGCGGCTAGCTGGGATATCCAGGTAAGCAAAGTCCACGGAGCGCTTCTTCGCTAGCAATAATAGATCATCTGCTAGCGCAGTAAGGATGTTGATCGGTTGGTCGTAATTAATTACATACAGTCGAATCAGGGGTGTGCCAACGGGTTTGAATAGTTGCATCGGTTCTTTGCCAATTACCGCCAACGCCACAATCTGGTCGTCGTTCAGATACAACTGGTAACCGAAACCAAGGGCCTCGACTTGTTCCGTGTAGTGCTTAATTTGTTCTTTGAACTGCTCAATCTCTGGATCATCTTGAGCAATGTTTCGCAGTACCATTTTGAATCAACTCTAGTAGAGATAGAAAAGTACACCTTAGAAATACAGGGGTATTAATGCCTTAGACTTTTTGATTCGATGAGCAGCTTCAGAATAAGCCGATTCAATTCTCCGCTTATTGCGATTTCACCAAGAATGCTTCGGTGAATCGTAGAAACAAATAGTCCTTAAAATTCATCACCCTCTTATAATATGGGTCAGGTGATGGCTTGGGAGCCGAGAATGACCTATTCCAGCGGTCAATCGCCGCCCTCGCAGGTGGTAATCCAGAAAGGGCGAAACAACAACTTTTAAAACTCCTTGAAGAAGACCGAAACAACCTCGAACTCCTCACCTTTCTCACCACTATTTACCAACAATATCAACAGCCCCAACATGCCCTTTTAACGGCTCAACGGAGTGCCCGACTCGATCCCGAAAATCCTCAACATTGGAATAACCTTGGCTACCTCCATATTATCCTCGGTCAGTGGAAACAAGCCGAAGAATGTTATGCCAAGGCCGCCAAGCTCAACGACGCTTCTCCCACCATCTATCTCCACCACGCCCTAACACTCATTGAGCTCGGACAAACTGAGAAGGCGATTAAACAACTCAAAGCTGCAATCGATCACTCACTATCAGGGGAGCTTCTATCAACTATTCAAACTGATCCCCAATTCACAAAGCTTCGTCCACTGCTCAACAAGCTTTAGTGGTTGTTGAGTCTAATATTCGGAATTCAAACCATTTTCTTGATGATGGTACACATTCGAAAGAACTTTAAGCGAAATCCCTGGCGTTTCCGCAATATCAAATAGAACTAGTTTCGATTTTTCGTGAAAACTAGCTCATGAGATATCATGCTACACCCAATCCAAACAATCAAGATGATTTCAATGGAAAACGGTAAAATCAAATGGTTTAATCCAGAGAGCAACTATGGGTTTATTGAACGCGAAAATGGTGATGCCGATGTCTTCGTCCATGGCGACGATATCGAAGAAGGCACCTCTCTCAATACCGGAGATCAAGTCACCTTCGAACTCAAAGAAGGCAACGGCCGTCCTAAAGCCGCCAAAGTTCACAAAGTTTAACCCAGTCATACCTCGCTGCTTCTTAGCGATCCAATACAGGAAGTTTCCGGGTGAGCCTATTTAAGGCGAGAAAAGGACACTCTATCCGATTACATAAAGGTAGAGATTGGGTTTTTTCTGCGTCTCCACCGGGTCCCAATCTTCGAAGGAGAAGGAATAGGAGACCACACGTGTGCCGGGTTTCAGCTCAATTGACAATTTGGACTGCAGATTTTTATTAATCGCCTGACCCTGAAACACCGTCACCACAGTAGCCGCAGCGATACTTTGTGAATAGAAATTCCCCCACACCACCTTCACCCTATCTCTCAGACCATGGCGCCAAATGATACTCCGTGACCACAACACACGCAACGGATCGGCTTCAATACCCAAGGCTGTAGCACCGAACTCTTCTGCAGCCATGACAATGATCCGTCCATCTCCTGATCCCAAATCAACGACGGTATCTTCAGGGGTTACCTTGGCTAACTCCAACATCTTTCGCGCAGTTTCTCGTGGAGTCGGTATCCACACTGCCCCAATTACTGTTGGCCAAAGAGCTGAGGTGATTACAGCAATGATGAAGAGGAGAATGATAATAACGATATACCCAATTATCAGCCACGGATCCATTAGACTTCCACCAGTTCCCCTAACATTGGACATAAAAGAGGAAAAGGTCCACGCACCCACCAGAAAGGAGTACTTATGAAGGCCTCGGGTTTCTAGGCTAATATCAACCATACGTTTCTCATGGTTCTGAGCAAGCTGCCACAGATTCAAGCCTACACCTAATTAGGCATCCCAGAAATGCCCACACTTCAGGCATTCCAACTTGCCGTCAAACGCCTTCGATGCCACCAACAGAATACCATCCGGATCCTCCTCCTCTCTCTTCCGATTCGCAGGCGTATCCAACAACATCAGCCTTAGTTTCTTTTTTTCACCACATTTCGGGCATTTGATTTCCTTTGACATAATTTCACCTCGTTACTTCTATAGAAAAAACCGCCTTACAAATTTATCGGACAAAAAAGTGTCTGACAGGATTAAACCCGTCAAGCTACCTTCACGATCAAAACACTCCGCTAGTTTGTAGAAATCATTTAACTGAAATCACACATTAGCTTACAATGCAGTATTTGGGTGGATTCTGTAAAATGACTCTGACTTCTGCTCTTAAGACACTTGCAACGGATGCAGGTTTTGTTACGATGGGTATTGCCACACCGGAGACGCTTCGCGGTTTACCACACGGATGGGTCCATACGGTTCAGAACCTGCTAATCCCGGAAGAAGTGCTACCCACCGTGAAATCAGTCATGTTGCTGGGCTACTATGCCTGGGATAAATCCCTCAATATCGCAGTCGATTCAGCCTATCTTCTTGATCGTGAAAAGCAAACACCGGAAGTGCCCGCGGAACGCTACCAACTGTATTACGAAATCCTGAAGAACAAGGCCTGGGCACTGGTCGACTACCTGATCAAGCAAGGGTATGAAGCATGCCTTTCGCTGTCTATTCCTCTCAAAACCTCTGCCGTGCGATGCGGGCTAGGCAGCCAAGGGAAAAACACCCTCCTGATTACTCCCGACTATGGACCGCGAATCCGATTAATCGCCGTTCTCACCAACGCCGAACTGGACACCGATGAACCATTCACTGATGACCTGTGCGGCGATTGTGAAAAATGCATCAAAGCATGCCCCACAAAAGCCTTGGAACCCTACAAAATTACAATCACACGCTGCCTGACCTACGCAGCCGAACAGCCAGTCGCACAAGACGTTCCCGATGAGGTCCGGCAAGTCGAAAAGAAACTCACTCAACGACCAACACCAAATAGCTACGTCGAATGCACGATTTGTATTGACGCTTGTCCGATCGGAAGACCACGTCGAACCAAATAGCGGCAACCAAGTGTCATTCAATGAAATTCGAAATGCAAAAGTAGACTATCCGCTAAGGTAGCATTATCAATTCTCATCCCTAGGTGATAGTATATGGTTCTTATGACTGGTGACGAGTATCGGCAAAGCTTGAAAAAACGAGGTCCGATGACAGTCTATTTCACTGGGGAGCAACTCCAAGACCCCCTAACTCACCCCATCGTGCGAGCCTCCATTAACTCAGTAGCCCTCACCTATGACTTAGCCCATGACCCGCAGACGCGAGATATCATGACGGCGACCTCGGCGTTGACGAGCAAACAGATTAACCGGTTCTGCCATTTACACCAAAACACTACGGATTTGGAAAAGAAAGTGCAAATGCTCCGTCTGCTGGGCCAACGATGCGGTACATGTTTCCAACGCTGCGTGGGCATGGATGCTATGAATGCTGTTTACTTGACAACCTATGATATTGACCAGAAACACGGAACCACGTATCACCAGCGCTTCACAGATTACATGAAGCAAACTGAGGCTCACGACTGGGTTATTGATGGCTGCATGACGGACCCTAAAGGTGATCGCAGCAAACGTCCCTCCGAACAAAAGGACCCCGATGTCTACGTTCATGTGGTGGATCGCCGCGATGATGGAGTGGTCATTCGTGGAGCAAAGGCTCACCAAACTGGGGCCGTAAACTCCCATGAACACCTCATTATGCCCACCCTCGCCATGCGCAATGAAGAAGCAGCGTTCACCATTTGTTGTGCTGTCCCTGCTGACGCAAAGGGTATCACTTACTTTTACGGACGCCAATCCAGTGATCTTCGACGATTGGACCAGAGCGCTGAAGGTGATATTGATTGTGGGAACCCTGAGTTCGGGGGACAAGAATGCTTAGTTATCTTTGACGATGTCTTTGTGCCCAATGACCGCATTTTCATGAATGGAGAATCCGAATTCTGCGGGCGTTTGGTGGAAAGCTTTGCGGCCTACCATCGACAAAGCTATGGGGGCTGCAAAGTAGGGGTCGGCGACGTGTTAATTGGCGCCGCCGCAACTATTGCCGAATATAATGGCGTGGAGAACGCTTCCCACATCAAAGACAAGCTCACCGAAATGGTGCACCTCAACGAAACCCTGTATGCCTGCGGAATGGCTTGCTCCAGTTGCGGTCATGCAACCAACGCCGGAAACTACCTCGTAGATATTCTATTAGCGAATGTATGCAAACAGAATGTCACCCGATTCCCCTTCGAAATCGCCCGTCTCCTCCAAGACATCGCCGGAGGCTTATTTGTCACTCTTCCCAGCGCAAAAGAATTGGAAAACCCTGAAACCAAGAAAATCATCGAAAAATATCTCACCGGGGTTGAAAATGTCAGCACAATTAATCGCATCAAAATACTCAGATTAATTGAGAACCTAACATTGGGCCGAGCAGCAGTTGGGTATCTTACCGAGTCCATGCATGGTGCTGGTTCTCCACAAGCCCAACGTATTATGATTGGCCGATTGGCAAACCTTGAGGATAAAAAGGCACTCGCAAAACGTCTTGCACAAATTCGCGAAGCATAGACGGCTTTGCATGATGGGTTCTCTTCTTGAAGCCAAATAAGACAGTGCAAAAGAAAAAGACAGGAGGCGTTATCGCCTCCTTAAAGTTCATTTAGTTCTGACATTCTGCTAGTTTCGCTTACGTCGAATTAAGATTACAATTCCAAGGGTAAGGGCGATGCCCAAGACAATTGCAGCGGTGGGGAAACCAGGAAATGGTGGTGGCGGTATTGTGATATCTAAGTAGTGTAAGGCCCAGGTTTCCTCATAAAGGACTGGATCTGGCTGCGGTCCACGAAAGCCGAAGAGGATGGTGCGCTCAGCTCCTGCATCATAAGTCATGTACCCACGACAAGCCTCTGGGGGATGAGGATCAGTTATGAGCAGCTCCCACGTGTCAGTGTTGTAGTCATAAGTCCAAGTTTCATCACGAAGATCGGTTTCCCCAAAGTTCCGTGCGCCACCATAAAGGATGACGCGATCCATCGCACTATCATACGCTAGACTGTGTGAGGCGATAATTGTGGGGAATGAGGTGCGTTCCGTCCAGGTATTGGTATCGTAATCGTAGGCCCAAACATCATCAAGAATCGCGGCCCCCAAACCAATACCTCCGACGAGAATGACCTTGTCCGATTCGCTATCGTAGACCATTCGGTGATCAAACCGTCTTGGTGGACTAGCGGCTGGGGCCCTGTCGGTCCAGGTATTGGTATCGTAATCGTATGCCCAGGTGTCGCCAAGATATGTCGCACTATCACCAAGCCCTCCGAACAGGATTTGTCGTTCGGCTTGAATAGCATATGCCATGTCTCCCCACGCGGTGCCTGGTGGGTGAGTTGTTGTCGTGCGGTTGGTCCAGGTATTGGTATCGTAATCGTATGCCCAGGTCTCATAATAGCTAACAATGGTGGAAGACGAACCACTGAGATGCCCTCCAAAGAGGATGATCTGTCGAGAATCCAAGTCATAACTAAGACAATGCCCGCCCGTAGCAGGGGGTGAGGTGGAAGGTGCCCGATTGGTCCAAGTATTCGTGCTATACCGGTAGGCCCAAGTATCGCCTAAATGATCAAATGTGGCATTGAAGCCACCGTAGAGCATCACTCGTCCCGCGTTGACATTATAGGCCAACGGGCTATGCATACGAGGTATAGGGGCAGTAGTGGGTTCCATATTCGTCCATTCACCAATTGGAATCGCCAACACATTAGGAGGCGTCAACATCATGAAGGCGAAGAGGATCGTAAACCCGAGCCCCATGAATACTTTTCTAATTTGCTTTCGATTTTGCACTATAGTTCTTCCCTCCTATTGCATAGATTGCGTAATCTGCCAACACAATCTGTAGAATGAAATAGACGGCACCACTAATATATATTATTCACACCAGCCCAGGCATCGTTAGTGTCGTATTAGGGGTTTTGAGATAACGATTAAAGCATAGGCGTGGGGTATTATCGTGAGGTGGATTCTGATGGGAAAAATCACGAAGAGTCCTGAAACTATTGTCAAAGTTAATGGTGTCGACTTATGCTATGACACCTTTGGAGATCCCCAGAATCCTGCGATGCTATTGGTTATGGGATTAGGGGCGCAGATGATCCGATGGAAGGGCGAGTTCTGTGAGCAACTGGCAACCAATGGCTATTTTGTTATCCGGTTTGATAACCGCGATGTGGGCAAATCCACGAAGTTCGAGGAGGCAGGGATACCCAACATAATATCCATGCTCCTAGAGGTTCAGCAAGGAAAGGTTGTTTCCGCACCGTATACGCTAACTGACATGGCTAAGGATGCCGTGGGGCTCCTCGACGTCTTAAAAATTAATGCCGCACACGTGGTAGGTGCATCCTTAGGTGGAATGATTGCACAAACCATGACCATCAATTATCCCGACAGGGTGCAAACGTTAACGTCCATCATGTCATCAACCGGAAATCCCGAATTACCCCAGCCAAAACCTGAAGCCCAGATGATATTGCTACAAGCCCCTCCCAGTGACCGCGACGAATACATTGAGTATACCGTGAAGCGGCAACAAGTCCTGTCAGGGTCCCACTATCCGCTAGATGAGGCAAACGTACGCGACCTTGCCGCCCGAACCTTCGACCGCAGTTTCTATCCACAAGGCACCGCCCGACAACTTGCCGCGATACTGGCCTCGGGAAACCGAAAAGATGCATTGAAAAATGTGAAAACGCCAACGCTTGTCATACATGGCGATGCTGACCCCTTGATGCCTGTAGAAGGTGGAAAAGACACCGCCGCGTCGGTTCCTGGCGCACAACTAACAATCATCAAAGGTATGGGACACGATATTCCACGCCAAGTGGCTCCCCAAATCATCGAATTAATCACAAAACATGCCAAATAACCTGAATCTAATTACCGTGTTTGAAACAATGGTCAACTTACCTTAGGGTTCAATTCTTCACTTTGGTCTCTCGGGGCTTCATCTGCAGGGGTTGATAGTGTCGGATACTGATGAGCTCATAGAGGATATAGATGACGAGGAACCCGAGAATACCATAGCTAATCAGCAAGGTCTCCCAGGGAATCATAAACATGAAGAATAACACGTGGAGATTGATGGTCTCATAGACTAACGCAAGAACCGGGGCGAGAAATAAAACAATGAATCCGGCTTTGAGCTGGGTCCACAACACCCTTCGGAGCGGGGACGGAGACCAACACTCAATATCAAAGACCTGGATGAGCGTTTCAATCCGTTTCATCGACGGCTTCCCATGAATCCAATGGCCCTCGATGGCCCGACGGAGCACGTTCTGACGGCGGATATCCGCGAAGCTGATACAGGAGCGTAAATAAAAGCGAAAAATCAAGATTATGGCAATGGCTAGCGCCCCAAAATGGATGAAGGGGGGTAGCGTGATCAGAAAGAATTGTCCGTAGATAGCAAAGAAGCCAAGGAGGGTCACCAAGGCCCAGTTCGTGAACGAGTCTTTCCGCTGCAAGTTGACATTCTTTTCCTGATTCACTTTCTGATAATACTCGTTGAGCCAAGGCGGATCTTCGGTCACAGTAAATTCACCTCACGTACTGTCAAGGAAGTAATGTGGAGTACCTGACCTCTCTTCCCTTAATAGTGCAATGCCAGAGAAGCACTGGTTAGCACGTTTCCACTGGCTTCGGGCAGAAATCGCACCCGCCGGTTACCAAACCATTAAATATCTCATGGACTGAGACAGTCATCCCTTTTGGTGAGAACAACTGCCAAAAATGAAAATCACAGTCATTAAACGCTTCCATCCCCAAGACGGCTCGACGAATAATCATCAAATTACACCCATACCTCACGGGAAAAAAGAAGGTGAACGCTGTTGAATGAACTTGCATTTCGTACCTATCTGTTCGAAAAAGACGTGAAGAGAAAGCAGGCTACCGTCTTTGTCAATCATCTAGCGGACCTGAAAGCCTTTCTGAAAACCAAAAACATCGAGACCCTGCCAAGGGGCAGCATTCTCCACTATACGGAACACCTCGTGGAGCAGGATCCCAAAGCAGTCTTAGATACACTTCGAGCCCTCATTCACTACGGCAACTTCATCCACAACTACGATTATGTCGCCGAAGTCCTAGACATCGCTGAAGCCTCCAACGCCATGGACACCCTCTATGAACGAGTGGCCGAACAGCACGGCACTGAGGTTCGCGACAGGATCTTTGCTGATGTTGACCTGCCACCGCTAGGCGTTGATCCCGGATCCAAAAGTGCGGTCACCAAAGCCGTGATGCAGCGACTGGAGTCGGAGCTCGGTGATGCCAACACCATTGCCTTGCTAGCACCCTGTTTGCACGGACGTCCTGAGGAACCGAAGGCCCGCGAGGATTTTCTCCGCCTCAGCGACCTTGACGCCTTCTTAGCCCTGAAACACCAGGAAGTCGTCGACCGATTCCGCCAACACAAAAAAGATGGAACCCTCGAATGGGCTCAATATGTCGATGATGCCGTCATTGAGTATGTAGAAAATACGCCAACCATCTCACCAGGCATACGTGAGGGCGACAAAATCATCCAAACGAAGATCCCCTACCAAATCAAGGCAATGCTCGACGTAAAAGATCAACGAATGAAACGCTACTACGTCTGTTATTGTCCTTGGGTGCGCGGTGCCATCCGCGATGGAACCGAAGCTGAACTCTCTGCGAATTTCTGTTATTGCAGCGCCGGTTTTACCAAAAAATACTGGGACTACGTCTTCGGGCAGCCCGTTTCAGTGCAACCCGTTGAAACTGCGTTGAGTGGAGCGCTCCACTGTAAGTTTGCAGTACAAATCCCCAAGGAATACCAGAAGTAATTTTGCTGGATTCCTTTTTCTGCCTGCATGCTAAATCGGCTTATCTTACTCAATATGCAGGCTAATAGACTGAGCTCTAAATGATTTATTGAATTGGTTTTGCGATAAACAAAGCCTGCATGGTCCCCATTTATATCCAATTGAGAAAGAAGGAGAACAAATCACTGAACCGAACTTGGGCTGACCATGCAGAAAGTGAAAGAGGACACCGTGTCAAAGTACCTGCTCCACAAACAGCACCTCCTCCACACCTCGCTAGCGAACACCGTCCTCGAGGTCGTCAACGATATCATCGCCCTGCATGCCACCAGCGCCACCTCACCCTACCTGTCCCTGTTTGCACGAATGGCAAAATTCCAACGGGGGTCGCTGGACCGTGAATTATACGCTAACCGCAACCTAATACGCCTCGCAAGCATGCGCCGCACCCTGTTCATCCTACCCACAGCGACGGCACCAATGGTGTTCCAGGCCACCAGAGCAGCGAAAGCCACAAGTGCAGAACAACTCAAAGTCTGGGGAATTCCCCAATCCGAATATCAGCGTATCGCCGACTCCATTTATGCGGCACTCAAGGATGGCCCCCAACCCTTACGCATCATCAAACAATCTATGTCCCCCGGGCTCATCCGGACCATCAAACTCCCCGTAGGCAAACAAGTCGCCAGCATGACCAACATCAACGTCGTCATGACCATACTAGTCCAGCATGGAAAGGTGTTCAGTGAGAAATATACAGATCCGATACTGACACGCCATGAGAACCGCTATGCCCTAATGGGAATCGTCTACCCACAGTTAGACCTAGAATCAATCAGCCACGAAGATGCCCAAGTGCAACTGTTGAAACGCTACATCGAAGTCTTTGGCCCCGTCAATGAAGAAGATGCTGCATGGTGGACTGGAATTGGCAAAAGCCAAATCCGCACTGCAATGGCTCTACTCGAACCCGAGCTAGTGCAAATTCAGATCAAAGGGAGCCTCGGCGAGTATGTAATGCTGGAATCTGATTTTGCTGCCATGAAGAAATTCAAGGCTCCCCGCTCCCTCCCAGCTTTGCTCCTACCCTACGAGGACCCATATCCAAAGGGCTATTCGATCCGCAACCGACTGGTGAAACCCGAACATGAAGACAAAGTCTACATCAGAGGGGAAGCCCAACCCACCGTCTGGGTCAATGGGAAAATCATCGGCACCTGGAACCGGGTCTTCGATAACCCTGGCGATGCCATGACCATCCAGCTCTTTCAGAGCATCGGGCGCTCTGAAAAAACCACAATCACCACCATGGCCCAAGCGATGTTCCAGCTGATGACGCGCAAAGACGGCAAAGTCGTCTTGAAAACCAACACGTGACCAACCATGATCACCGACAAACGCGGATTCGAGGACCTCAAAGATGAGCTTCGCCAACCTTTTCTGGAATACCTCAATCGGGCTTTTCAACAAATCCCGCCTATCACCAATCCACGGATTTTAGATATCGGCTGTGGCTCAGGTGTTCCCACCATTGAACTGGCACGAATTAGTGGCGGTGAGGTCACGGCCCTCGATATTGACCCTGAAGCCCTTCAGCGGCTACGCGACAAGGTGAAAGCAGCTGGACTGGAAGACCGCATTACGATAGTCAAAGGCTCCTTGAAGACAATGAACTTTCCCGTAGAGAGCTTTGACATCCTCTGGTCCGAGGGCTCAATCTATGTTATCGGCTTCGCAAAGGGTCTCAAAACGTGGAAAAAATTCCTCAAAACGAATGAGTACCTCGTGGTCCATGACGTAGCGGTGAACCTCGAAAAGAAAATCACCGCCGTCACTGCCTGTGGATATCATTTAATGGACTGGTTTGAACTCCGAGAAAAGGTATGGTGGCTCAACTACTTTGAACCGCTCCAACAACAGATCCAACAAATTTGGCGAAGCAACCCCACAGATTCGGAATTAAAAACCGCCCTTCACCAAGCAGAACAAGAAATCGAAGGCTATCACAAATATCCAAGTCACTATCAATCCGTATATTTTGTCATGCAGTATTCGGCTCAACAATAAGTACTGTTTGAAATTCGCTGGTTTTCTGGCACTTTTTTGATGGAGGATTCTAACATGGCTATTGATCGGTTATCATTTGATTCTTTCAAAGTTTAGTCGAAGCGAGGATTCGTGGAAGAAGGAGCCCATAGAAGGAGATGAAAATAAGTGGAGTGTGGAGGAAAAGCATCCAGAGTGAATAGCCCGGCATCGTGAGCGGTGCTAATATATTGAAGACTCCAATGAGGGCGCCTATGAAGCAAGTGAGCATGTAAAGTCGTCTATTAACCTTCGGGAAAATCCAGGTGAGAAGGGCGATAATCAGCGGGGCTGTGGCACAGAAGGTAACCCCAAAATCGGAGAATAACAACAGTAAGGGGTTAAAATCGGGAAGAAGGCCTGCGCCATATGGAAACCAGAATGCAAGCGCTAAGAACGGGATAGGCCAGTAACGCCACCACGGCAACCGCGTGAAGGTGTATTCATTATAGGGTTGATATGCTTCCCATATCCAAAAGAATCCCAAGATGGCGAGGAGAACGAGATTCCCTAATAAAATCGTCAGACCATAGGAGGGAAGCGCAGCAATATTCTGAGTAATGGCATAGAAAAAAACGAGAATGCCAAAATATGCTGAAACAAAGCGTCCTATCCGCCTTCCATAGGGTATGAGGAGTAAGACGAGGATGAGGGTGAATATATGAAGGAAGCCACGAAGCCAAAGGGGATAACTGAGACTGGTCGTCATGAAGAGCTCGAACATGACCAATCCCCGATCCCACGGCGCATAGGGAATCATGGTGAGAAGCGGTAAGAATGAGCACAGAATCAGAAGCACATAGAACAACAGGGTTTTCCATTTGGATTCCATAGATACCCCTCACGTCGATATGGAGTCTGCCAATATAAATGGGTTTACAAGCCTTCCAGTTTCTTAAGTTACTGGATGAGCTATATGATATTTAAAGTAAAACTGAGCAACCTTTCACTTTGAAGTGACTCCCATGCGAATTCTCTTTATCGAGCCTCCCAAGGATTACTGGTTCATCATGGGTGAGTATCGTCCACCCCCCTTTGGGCTCCTATGTTTGGCTGCATATTTGGAAGCACATCTCAAAGATGCGGAAATCCATGTCGTGGACTGTCAAGCTGAACAACTTCTTTGGGATGGCTTAGAGAACCGAATCAACGACTTTCGACCCGATATGGTATGTCCAGGTGCTCTTTCAACCGCAAATACCTTCCTTGTCGCACGAACAGTCCAGCTAGCCAAGAAGGTCAATCCAGATATCACAACAGTGGTCGGCGGCATTCATTTCTCTACTCTCTCTGAAGAATCGCTTGCCACCTATCCTGAGATCGATTATGTCGTGCGAGGTGAAGGTGAACAAACACTGTTAGAACTAGCACAGGCATTAGATAATCACCATTCACTTGCGAAGGTGAATGGATTGACCTATCGCCACGAAGGGAAAATCGTCTCCACTCCTGATCGTGTATATATCAAGGATTTGAACAGTCTACCGTATCCGGGCTATCATTTCGTACGCGATCATATGAAAAAATACCACTTTCTCATGATGGCCGGTAGAAAGAACCCCTATGCATTGATCGAAGCCTCACGGGGGTGCGACCACCAATGCACATTCTGTACACAATGGCGCTACTGGGGGCGCTGTCGACGCAAATCTCCTCAACGCGTCGCGGATGAATTCGAACACGTCTACCGGGAATTTGGCAGTCGCTTCCTCTGGCTGACCGACGATAACCTAGGTCTTGGTCCCTGGATGGATCAATTCTGTGAGGAACTTCTACAACGGGACATGGATGATTTACTTTGGTTTATGCAAATTCGAGCTGATGACATTATCAACAATCAACATCTCCTCCCTAAAATGCGTAAAACCGGGCTTCACTGGGCGATGGCGGGTGTGGAAACCTACAACCCGACGACGCTAGAAAAGTATCGCAAGGGTATTGATCCAACTATGGCCAAACAGGCAATGGCTACCTTGAAAGCTAATGATATCATGGCACAAACAACAGCGATCATCGGTGAACGCAGTGATACTCACGAGTCGATTCAGGCGTTTCGTCGCTGGATTGACGATGTTGACCCCGACATTGCCATCTTCATGATTCTAACGCCTTTTCCGGGTACAGAATTATACGCTCTTGCCCAACGAGAGGGCTGGATAGAGGATGAGAACTGGGCCCACTACGATATGGTCCATGCCATCATGCCCACCGATTATCTCTCTGCTCGTGAAGTTCAAGGCGAACTGTACCACTGCTACCGCAACTTCTTCGGATCATGGAAACGCCGCCTCACGGGACTCTTCTCCTCCAACAAAGTCAAACGCACCTGTTACCGTTACATGATGCGCCGTGGCGTCGTCCAAGCGCTCAAAGACATGTTCCTGATGTTTCGACCCTGACTTTACTTTATCCGGGGGGATGACCATAGTAGGTCATCATGTCCACCTTGGCACCCGCCAGTTTCAAATACATCCACAACTGCATCTTATGCATCGCCATGTGCGTGATGAATTCTGGCATAAAGTATGCCCAGTTCTTCTCCGGACCCTGTTCATAAAACGGCTTGAGGGTCTTGGCAAAGAACTCCTTCTCTGACATGTCAGCAAATCGGGTTTTCACCGATTTAATCCCCTTATCAAAGAGGGCTAGTATATCCGCGAGTTTGGTGCGGTTTAATTCTTTTTCCCGTACCCGAGCCTGCTCCACATCTTTGATTTCATGGGCATACATGCTCGGATCCAACAAAGGAATTTGGGCTAGGTGGTTCGCCAGCTCGCTTAAGGGGCGCATGCCCTCCTTGGGTGTATACTTCATGTCCATGTCCTGAATCGCGGCAAGGACACACCGTGCTTGGTCAGCTTCATGCTCAAACACACTAAGCAACACATCAACAACTGATGGCATCACATCAAACCTCCGCCATTCATCGGATGGAATCGGATAAAAAGGTTCACCCGTCCAATGACCTAGAACAGAACATCAGATGAACCTGAAGGTGGTTAAATGCAACCAATCTGCTACCAACCCATAGGTATCATTCACTCTCCCTTCTCCGAACCGAAAGGCACTCCAATCCAAGCCTCTGCTGCGGAAGGCATCGAAGGCATCGTCGAAGTCTATCCCAAGTACCAGCAAGGGCTCCAGGATGTCGATGGCTTCTCTCACCTCATTCTCGTCTATCATTTTCATCTCGCTCACCCCGGTCCCCTGCTGCGGAAACCCTACATGGATACCCAGAAACGCGGTGTATTCGCCATCCGCGGACCCAGTCGCCCCAACCCTATCGGTCTCTCCATCGTCCGGCTTCAACGGATAGAAAATGGTCGATTGTATATCCAGGATGTCGACATCGTAGATGGCACCCCTCTCCTCGACATCAAACCCTATGTACCCGCCTTCGATGCCCGATCTGCTCCACAGATTGGGTGGTTAGCCGACCACATCCACAAACTTACCACTTCTCGCGATGACGGACACTTCACATCTACAAACGGCTTCAATAGCACCACACAATAAGAAGCCCTCATCATTCTTAGTTACAGGACGGCAACATCAACAGAGGTTTGATTCAGGTTTGAGATTGCACAGACGGGCATAACAATATGCAGTAGGGCCACTTTTGGCTTAGTTCTTTTATCCACTTCTTTATCAGCGCCTGAACCTTGTCATTCTTCATCTTTCTCAAAACCTCCTTGATGTTCGGATGGGTCTGTTCAAGTGCCTCAAAATTCTTACACACAGAAAGCTCTTCACATTGACTACAGTTCACAACCTGCTTCTCTGATGCACAGAGTCTGACCTTGCAGGCTGGATTACCACCACCCTTTAGGCAGCCAACACATGAAGACATAGCTTGGATCGCCGCAAGCCCCTTTTCGAATTCACTGAAACTAAAGGTGCGGGGAGCCCATTTTTCCAGCTGGTTCTTCTTCACGAATTCATCGTATTTCTTGGTCAATTCGATCGAGACACCATTCCCTCCTGGACAGCTACCACACCAAATACCACAATATCCAACCTGATTCTTCACATTCCGAAAAGCTTCAGATCCCAAAGTATTCGCCAAAAGATGAATCTAGACTCCCCAGTATTAAAGGAAAATGCTTGAAATCTACAAATTCTTCAAACCTTCCACCTATCCGGTGACCTTTCTTGTGGAAGACGGGCTGCGTACTTAAATCATTTCGACCGGGAAAATGAACGCCACCTCCACTTTCAATAATAGGATCCGCCTGGTGGAGTATAAGATGGACTGGATTAGACTATACGATTAGCATCCGCTAAACTGCTATGTCGAATTGATGCCCTGGTTCAGTCGCTGGTAGAATTTTTTGTTAGTTTCGTAGATGCCTACATATTCCTTGAAAAGCGCATCATAGAGGGCCCGATGTTTAGGATTCGGTTGAAAGACATGCGCGATTCGAATGAGGTTGGGAATATCGTTGAAAGTGATATGGCCCAGCCCGACACTCGCGATAAAGGCAGCACCCCGAGCATTCGCGTGAATGGGATCATGGACTTGCTGAATCGTCCGGTTGAATACGTCCGCGTAAATTTGACACCAGATGTCAGATTGTGCACCACCCCCAATCATGTTGAGGGTCTCGAAAGGTCGCTTGATGAATTTCTCCACCGCCTCCAGCACCCAGCGACTATTATACGCAACGCCTTCAAAGACGGCACGAATCAGCTGTCTTTTGTCACTGTCCAAGGAGAGGTTGAAAAACGCACCACGAACAGTATGATCTTCGACCGGCGTTCGTTCACCGTACAACCAGGGAGTGAAAATGATGTTGTTACTCCCAGCCGGCACCTGTTCAACTATCCGATCAAATTCTTTGTAGACTTCTTGGTTTCCACATTTTGCCGTATCATCGGGGTAGAACACTTGGTCACGCAGGAAAGTGAGGCACGCACCCGCACTTTCTTGCTCGTTCGCAATGAAGTAGCGTCCAGGGATCGCCGAGGGCAGCGAGGCCATGTTGGACCCAATGTCAGTTTTCTTGAAGGGCACATGACACGTGAGCCAACTACTGGTCCCAATGTAGACATGGCCTTCAAAATCCCGAACCGCGCCCGACCCGATTACCGCTGACGGAATATCCGATGCGCTGACAAAGACTTTCACATCCTCACGGAGACCCAGCGTGTTTGCTACCTCTTTTTGAAGCGAACCCAATACATCGGTGGAGGCCCGCAGTTCCGGTAATTTCTCTCGATGAATCCCCAAGCGCTTGATGAGCCCCTCATCGTAATGGAGATTATTCACATTGCGGGAATTGACAATCCAATGTAACAGCATCGAAGCCGGTGAAGAAGCGATTTGCCCTGAGAGGCGGAAGTTGATGTAATCGGTGGGTTCTAGGAACCACCGGGTCTGCTCATAAACGTCTGGATGTTCATGTAACAGGTAGAGGATGTGGGCGATGGGATCTTTGCCACTCTTCGTGGGGATCCCTCCCGTTTTGCGAAGCCATCGGAGCAGTGCACCCAGCGAGTAGCCTTGGATGTTAATGAGGCCTTTGAAGGTGTCCGCGATGTAGGGGGCGCCACGGGCGTCCATCCAAATGATGGCATTCATCAGAGGCTGCCCATTTGCATCAACCGCTACCGTGCCCGACCATTGACTCGTATTACAGACAGCGTCAATTGCATCTACAGGAACCAGGTCCTGGGCTAAGAGCGCCTTGGTGGCGGAGATGAACGCCTGCCACCATTCGTCAGGGTTCTGCTCTGCACCACCACCTGAAAGCAGATACAACGGGGTATTCTCACACGTCCAACCCAGCACTTCACCCCGTGTCGACACAATTGCTGGCTTCATCGCCGAAGTCCCATGATCAATGGCTAAGATGTACCGATCCTTCTCGGATACCGAAGTCATGATATGACCTCCATACATACAGGAGCTACTACTATTGGACGCTATTCTCTGAAATAGACTTTGGCTCCAGTCCCCGAAGGGCTAGAGGAAAAGTTCTTTGATATTTCCATCGGCATCAACCGACTGAATCAACAGCGGGCTACCCGCGCCGGTCATCTGGTCGAGGTTCAGCAGCTCTTGCATGACGCCCAGGAATTCCATGGGATTAACGGCAGCTTCCGGTGGAAACACACCCCTTCTAGGAATTTTGCCTCGTTGCATCAGGGTCGCCCCCAACGCGGCAGGGATACCGGTGCCTTCACCCATACCTTCCCTAACCGACCAGAGCGAAAAGATGTATTGGTGCGGTTTCCCTCCTTTGAACCCCGAAACGACGATTTTCACGCAGCCACGCTGCTCCCCAAACTTGGTCTCTTTGAGAATGCGTTTCCGTTCTTCGATGATGTAGGCAATAGCAAAGTCCCGTGGCACCACCATCAATCCTTTTACCATAACCGGGTCTTCACCTGTTAACCCGGATTCCACAATATTCATGATGAACTGGAAGTAGCGATCCGGGAGCACCGTGCCCTTGTTGGTGACCCGTTTACATTGGATATAGTTCGGTAGCGTAATGGTCTCAGGGTGGGGATACGGATAGCATAAATGGGTGCCAATTTGGTGGAACACAACCTCTTCGCGTAAGGCGACTCCGTCCTTGCCAAAAAAGCGAACTTTCTGATGTTTGCCGTCTAAGAACATCGGAATCTCCGACGTCATGGCATGAATCCGATGTGCAATCACCGCTGCCCCTTCAATCGGCTCACCCCCATGCGCATGGAAAATGTCAATGGCGTCCACCCGTTCCAGCAGCTGCTCCGTCGCAAACTTCACGAGTAAATTCGACACGCCGGGTGAACTACCCATGCCAATTAACGCTGACATCCCCGCTTTTTTCGCCTGCTTGTCCATGGCTAACAAAGCTTGCGTCGGCTCCACATCATCACACACATCCACGTAGGGAATCCCCGCCTTGATGACGGCTTGCAGAATGGGCGGACCAAACTTGTAAAAGGGGCCCACACAATTGAGGACCACATCTGAACCCTGAATCGCGGATTGAATAGACTTTGGCTGCAGCACATCCACTTCAAACGGGGTGCATGCCTCACCTAATTCATCAGCTAATAATTCCGCTGCCTCAGTGTTGATATCGGCAATAATGATTTCGTCAAAATCCGGTAAGTCCTTCAGCGTTCTGGCTGCAACGCGACCAACTACGCCACAGCCACCAAGGACAGTAATTCGACTCATAGCAGCCAATCACCGCATGTGGTATTTAGTTGTATTCGGCACTGAGAAGGCTGTGTCTATTATGATACAAACGGATCCCTTGTGACATTACCTGGTATTTTTTGGATCTTTGGAAACCATCCGGAATGATTATATAAATTTGATATACTATTTAGTTTATATAATTACGATTCCACGTTGGCACTCATTAATGCCACTACTCTATCGGAGGTCCTGTCCTCTTGCTATTCGTTGTGCTTACCATTCCCATCATTTTATTGCTCGTTCTGGCGTTTATTGCGGCCTTCGCAACTGGAGCCAATGATAGTACAATGGGCAGTCTGGTAGGCGCTAAAGTACTTTCCTCGAGAAACGCGGTAATATTAGGCGGCATCTTAATGATCATTGGCGCGGTGGCCTTGGGTCAGGGCGTGAGTACAACGATTGGGACAGGTATGGTCACCCAACCACTCTCTGTCGACCTCGTGTTTGTTATTTCGTTAGCCATCATCGTGTGGATGTTGTTCAGTGCGTATCTTGGATATCCGATTTCTGCAACCCATTCAATTGTTGGAGGCATTATTGGGATTGGGCTTTTAGGCGAGCTGGGGTTGGGCACACCCCTGGTCCGGTGGGACACCATCTCCATCATTGTTTTTGGCTGGGTTGTGAGTCCGATTCTAAGTCTGGCCATCGCATATTGTCTCCAATGGGTCGTCCGGAATTCAGTTCTGGTGAAGAGTCGCGGATTAGCTGAAGTGGAACGAAAAGAGCGAATTTTTGGTGTGTTGTTACTGGTGATGGTTATTGTTATCTGTTTGAGTCGGGGAGGAAATGATGTGGCGAAAGCGATAGGTTTGCTGACGATATTTTTCACGGGGCCCCTCGATTTTTCATTATTACTGTTCCTTGGTGGGTTGGGTATGGCCATAGGATTAGTGATTTTGGGACGCCGGGTAGTCAGGACGGTTGGAATTGAGCTGACCGAGTTACGGCCCAGTGCCAGTTTTTCATCAGCCACAGCAAGCGCAATAGTGCTCCTCGTAGGTACGATAATGGGGATCCCTCTTGCTGCAACGCACATTCTAATAACATCAATAATAGGAGCAACTCTGGTCCATCGTATTTCCTCAAATAAACGGGTTTTACGAAAACTAATCTTAACCTCTCTGCTTACTGTTCCTGTCTCAGCTATTCTCGCCATCTGTTTTTGGGGAATCTACCAAATCACTCTCTATTACGTGCTTATAGCCCTTTGAATTATATTTGATTAAAACAACGCTGCAAGCAAAAAAAGCAAGGCACTTGTTGAGAGACGCGCAGGGCGTTTTTCCTTGTGGTATTGGTCATTTGAATTGTGTTCAAAGACGTATTCGGTGAAAATGGCAGATAATGAAGACAGGCTAAACCTGTAGAAAGAACCCACACAGTTGAGGACCACATCTGAGCCCTGAATTGCTGACTGAATGGGCTTCAGCTGCAGCGCATCCACTTCGAACGGGGTGCACGCCTCACTCAACTCCTCAGCTAACAACTCTACAGCATCAGTATTGATGTCAGCGATGACGATTTCGTCAAAATCCAGTAACTCTTTCGGTGTTCTGACCGCAACTCGACCAACTGCTCCGAAGCCACCAAGAACAGTAATCCGACCTATAACAGTCAATCCCCGTATGAAGAATTTAGTTGTACAGTCACTGGAGTGAATGTTCTGGTATGGTGATTGTTCTTTTGTCAAAAAGGCTTAGAGAAGCGTCTGAAAGTTTTTATGAATATATCTCATGAATGTATGTTCATTAGGTGTATTGTGGTGTCAAAACACCAAACTAAACATCAAGTAATACGTACGTTCTGTCCTCCTCATTGTCTGATGTCCTGTGGTATTTTAGCTCACGTACATAACG
>JBHLMI010000047.1:0-11632 GCA_048938295.1 Promethearchaeota archaeon | reverse complement strand
GTTGTCGTATGCAGCTTCGACTTCTTTGATAATTGTGCTAAGTTGTTTTGTGTTAATTTTCTGTTCGAGAAGACGTTCGCGTAGCCCGTCTAACACCAAGGGAGGAATTTTTTCACGTTTTCGAAGGGTAACTAGCTTACTATCAATCATCTTTTTAGTTGCTTGTGTTGATTTGGCCATTTTGAATCACTTCTCTTGGCTTAAGACGCGTTCAATGATTACGTCAAGGTTTACTGCCTTGCCATGATCGCTTCGAGCGGGGTCGACTCCATCTTCGCCATATTTGAATTGGATGATTTCTCCGTTTGAATTTCGTACGGTACCATCGTATTCGACTTTGATGTCTTGGAGTGCGTTGATGAGCCGGCGTTGCATATACCCACTAGTGCTGGTTCGAACAGCAGTATCAACTAAGCCTTCTCGGCCTCCCATTGCATGGAAGAAGAATTCGATAGGATTCAATCCTTTTCGATAACTGGCAACCACAAATCCTCGAGCCTGTGGAGACAAATCGCCTTGAACAAAGTGGGGGAGTGTTCGTCTCCGATACCCTCGAGAGATGCGTTGACCACGGACCGCTTGTTGCCCAACGCTGGCGGCCATTTGTGCCAAGTTAAGGGGGTTACCTTTCGCACCTGTACCAGTCATTATTACCGCATGCTTATCAAGTCCGAGTTGTTGTGCCGCCACTTCGCCAGCTTCGTCACGTGCACGAGCAAGAATCTCAATCATTTTCATTTCGAAGGTTTCCTCAATTGAACGACCTGGAAGCCGCTGAAGTTGATCTGCTTCATAGATTTGAACTAACTGGCTTCCTTCTGCTTCTGCGTCTTTGAGAATCTGTTCAATTTGCCGTATGGCAGTTGGTGTGAGAATGACATCATCAATTCCCATGCTAAAGCCCATGTTGGTGATGAGTACAACAAGTAGGGGACAGAGCGCGTCGAGAAATCTTCGAGCTGCAGAGTTTCCATAGTCTTTTGCAATTCTGTGTAGAACACTTTCGGGTTGTGCAGCTCCAATGGCCTTCTTATCAATTACACCGGTTAGGAGCTGACCGTCACGAATGAGCACATAGGCATCATATGGGCACCTTTCTTTTTGGCACTTATCGCATTTCTGGCAAATTCGGGCTTTCAAGGATAGGTTCAGACCCTTTGGCAGCAGCATGCTAAAGATTTGTTTCCCGGTCCACATTGGTTCGGGCTCTTTGATGGTGGGTGGTGGAAGGTCTTCTCGGTAGCCAGCTGAGGCTAAAAGTTGGCAGGTTTGGCGTTTATTGAATATTGAGCCTTTTCGCGTAAGTAAGAACGCGGAAGAGATGTAGTCTTGAATTCCGCCGATTATAGGACCACCATAACGGGGGCTAAGAATCTGTTCTTGAACAAGCATGAGAATTCGTGCTTCAGCTCGAGCTTCTTCGCTTTGGGGGACGTGGAGATTCATTTCGTCGCCATCGAAATCTGCGTTATACGGCGGGCAGACAACAAGGTGGAGCCGGAATGTACGGTATTTCATTACCTTCACTTCATGGGCCATGATAGACATACGGTGAAGTGACGGTTGACGGTTGAAGAGGACAATATCCCCTGACCGAAGGTGTCTTTCAATCACGTAGCCAGGGGCTAATCCATCGGCGTTAGTCTTCCGATCTTTTACATAGCGTAGATCAATGCGTTTCCCATCAGGGCGTACAACATAATTACAGCCTGGGTAGCCCTGAGGACCCTTAAGGACGAGTTCCCGCATATCTTCGATATTCCATTCGGTGACCCGTTCAGGAACCGTTAGGGTTTTGGCAATTTCTAAAGGAACGCCTACTTCGTTGATGGAGAGGTTAGGATCAGGCGAAATCACTGTTCGAGCAGAAAAGTCGACACGTTTTCCAGAAAGATTGCTTCGGAATCGCCCTTCCTTTCCTTTTAATCGTTGGGCTAATGTTCGTAAGGCACGACCGGATCGATGGCGCGCTGGTGGAATGCCAGAAACTTCATTATTGAAATAAGTAGTTATATGATATTGAAGCAGCTCCCAAAGGTCTTCCACAATCAGTTGTGGTGCACCAGCTTCGATGTTTTCTCGGAGTCGTTGATTAATTCGGATGACATCCACAAGCTTGTGGGTAAGGTCATCTTCTGATTTTACACCAGATTCTAATGTGATGGATGGACGAACTGCTACTGGAGGTACAGGTTGGACGGTGAGAATCATCCATTCAGCCTTGGAGACACGGGTGTCGATGCCCATGAGGTAGGCATCTTCAGGTGTGATTCGTTCTAGTCGGTCGCGAATATCAGTAGGTGTAAGGCGGACACTGCCTTCCATCTTCTCTTCGTAGAAGGTTGTAGGTTTTTCGAACTTGATTTTGTATTGTTCTGCCTCGCAGTGGGGGCATGTGGTGGCTTTTCCAGCTTCTTTTAGGACTTCATCAGCGAGAACTTGGTCTAAATGACCGTATTTTTCATAGTACGTATCAATTCGTTCTTTGAGTGTTTGTCGAGATTCCTCTTTTAGTTTTAATCGAGCACAGCGTCTACAGAGTGCCTTGAGGAATTTCTTAATCTCCTTCGCGAAGCTGACGTGCACGACAGGACGAGCCAGTTCAATGTGGCCAAAGTGACCAGGACATTCGCCGACTCGGTTTCCACAGGATTTGCAGCGCTGACCGGGTTCAATGGTGCCTAGTTTGGGGTCCATCAGTCCAGAGGAAATGGGAAGGCCGTCTTCGTCATAGGTGTCAGCTGTAATAACCTGTGTTACACTCATTTTACGAATTATTTCAGGGGAGAGTAGTCCGAACCAGACGCTTCCAATCTGTTTGAGGGGGTGTGACATTGTTTTTTTCCTCTTTTCATTATCATGTTCTGTCAGTTAATTTCAGTCGAGGCCATATACCAAGTGATATTAGCTCTTGTATGACGAGTTTGAATGCATAGGACATTTCAACTCGGCTAATTGTGGTTGTTTTAGGTGCACAGACACGGCATCGGAACCGATCACGATTTCGATCATATTCGGCTAGCATACCACATTCTTCACAAACCATCGCTGTGTATTTGTCAGATTCTTCTAATAGTCGTTCGCGGAGTAGTAGTGCTGCTCCGTGGCCAATTAAGCAGTCTCGCTCCATTTCACCGAAGCGCAGTCCACCCTCTCGTGCTCGGCCTTCGGTGGGCTGGCGTGTCAGAATTTGCACTGGGCCTCGGGCACGTGCATGCATCTTATCTGCAACAAGATGGTGGAGTTTCTGATAGTAAACCACACCGACGAATAGGTCAACGTCATATTTGTGACCTGTCACTCCGTTATACATCGTTTCTCGCCCGCTATATTTGAAGCCAAGATTGTGGAGATCACGGAACATTTGATCTAGCTTCTTTCCAGAGAACGGAGTGCCGTCGATTGGTTTGCCTTGTAAGCAGCCGATTTTGCCGCCCATAGATTCAAGGATTTGTCCGAGGGTCATGCGGCTGGGGAAGGCATGAGCATTGACTACGAGGTCGGGTACGATTCCTGATTCGGTGAAAGGCATGTCTTCTTGTGGGGCGAGGAGTCCAATGACACCTTTTTGTCCATGGCGACTTGCAAATTTATCGCCTAATTCGGGTATGCGTTCATCCCTGACTTTTACTTTGACCAGGCGGTTTCCGTCAATCGTTTCTGTTATGAGCACTTTATCGATTGTACCTTCTTCTCCGTGACGGAGGCTGATTGATGTTTCGCGGCGCTTGGGTCCAGGGACTTCAAGTTCGGTGTATTCTTCTAAGAACCGTGGGGGACTGGTTCGCCCGATGAGGATTTCATCGCCAGCAACTTGGAATTCAGGTTCGATGACACCGTCTTCACTGAGCAGTCGATAGGCTTCTGATGCTCGGTATCCACGCACTTCGCGGCTGGGAATTTCGAATTTGTCTTCTTGGCCACCCGGATACTTGCGTTCCTCGGCGTCATAGCTTCGGAAGAATGAAGATCGGGCAATACCCCGTTCAATAGAAGCTTTGTTGAGCACTAGGGCATCTTCGATGTTGTAGCCTTGGAAGGAGTGAATGGCTACAATGAAGTTTTGTCCTGCAGGGCGTCGATGATACCCAATTACTTCCATGGGTCGTGTTGTGACAATGGGGCTTTGAACATAATGCAGAATGTGACTGCGTGTGTCCACTCGGAGGCCGAAGTTCGCTGAATAGAGACCGAGAGCTTGTTTGGCCATGCCTGCTTCGTAAGTGTTGCGTGGGGATTGGTTGTGTTCAGCAAAGGGGACAAGGCTTGCACAAATGCCTAAAATCGTTTCAGGGACAATTTCGAGATGAGTGTGTTCTGGCGTTATATCCTCAAGGTTCATGGCAATGAGAGTGTTTTCTTCTTCTTCTGCATCAAGATATTCGATTATCCCTGCTTTCACCAAGTCATCCCAAGATATCTCACGATTCCGTACGCGCTCTATATGTTGCTTTTCCAGAAGCGGAGCGCCATCTTTGACGATGATAAGGGGACGACGAACGCGTCCCGCGTCAGAGTTGATTTCCACCTCATTGGTGTCGGGATAGAAGGCGACGTTTACTTGATCGCTGAGCTCGTTCCGCTGGCGACGATCACGAAGGCGAGTAACTAATAATTCGGGTTGTGTATGGTTGCCGACAAATCGACCATTTAGATAAACGTAGGCACCCTTCTTAGCCGTGTCGGCTTTAGCATCGATAGGTTGGACTTTAAGGGTTAAGAGAGCTTCTTCCACTTCGGCTTCATCAGAACCCACTGAGATGTATGACATTAAAGCGAGATTCTTTACAAGTCCACAGTTGGGACCTTCAGGCGTCTCATTTGGACAAATTTTGCCCCAATGGGTTGGATGTAGGTCTCGGGCTTCGAAGTGTGGTTGGCTGCGACTGAGAGGTGATACCACGCGGCGAAGGTGACTTATTGACGACATGTAGTTGACGCGATCAAGTAGCTGACTCACTCCTGCCTTTCCCCCAACCCAGTTTCCTGTGGCAAGGGCATGGCGCAGCCTTTCGGTAATCACGTCGGCTCGTACGGCGGTTTTGATGTTTGGTTTGCGGCCTCGCGTGGCGGTGCGTTCAAGCTGGTATTTGATGTCGCGACAAAGATTGAGGAATGCTACTCGAAACAGACTAGTCAACAAGTCTCCAGCAAGTTTGAGCCGTTTATTCGCATAGTGATCCTTGTCATCTTGATTTCGTCGATTGACGCTGAGTTCAAGAAGGCGCTGGGTCATTTGACCAACATAATGGGCCTTACTCACTGCAGACCCTGTATCTGTCCCTACGTGAGGTAGCAGGTAGCGGTTGAGCACCTGTTCGGCTCGGCGGAGACGGTAATCCTTTGTTTGACCAACGGCAACCCGTTTACCAATATAATCCAAGGCATTTTCACGAGTGGTTTGGGGGTCCTTCGGAGCTACTAATGATTCCGCTGCATGAAAACTAGGAATTAGTTCTTGCGCGAGTGTTGCGTCGTCAGTGATTGCCGAAACGATTTCGCGATCGGTAACCAGGCCCAGGGCCCGCATCAGAACGACTAAAGGAATTTTTCCTGGTACTGATGGAAATGATACGCGAAACGTATGATCAGCCCGTCGCTCCATGGTCACGGGGGCTCGAAATCCTCGGGCGGTTGAGAACACCTTGGCCATGTGTGTACACGAGCTGCTACTCGTCGCTTCTTCGATGAGGATGCGGTTAGGCGCAAGATCTTCCTGTGTGACAAGCACGCGCTCTGACCCGTTAATGATGAAATAGCCACCAGGATCATTTGGATCTTCACCGGCTTCAACGAGTTCTTCCGGCGTCATTGCCGAGAGCCGGCAAAACGCAGATTTGAGCATAATGGGAAGCCGGCCCACATACACACTAATTGTTTCTTCATCATACTCCATCCCGGTTTTCTCATCCCGATATACGGGAGTCATTTCTAAGTAAATGGGAGAAGAATAGGTGAGGTTTCGAATCCGCGCTTCCGCAGGGGCGATATTACGGACCGACCCGTCCGCCTCACGTACGGAAGGATTTTGAACCTCAACACGTCCAAGGCGCACATAATAGTTCGGAATATCGGGCTCGACCTTTCCAACATCACTTACAATCTGTTGAATCCGCCGCTCAACAAAGTGATTGTACGAGTCCAGGTGCTGCCGGACTAAACCCTTCGAGAGAAAGAAGGATTTCATAACTGCCCAACGGTCTTCAGTCGAAAGTGCCATATTCTACCCTCAGAGACGAATCTGCCCAATATATGACAGGATTCTTACCCTCACCAGACGGCACCATGCTTCCATGAGCCCATATAGCTATAGTCCGCATGAGAAACGTGGAACCCTGTGTCTATGAAGCAGAACGGGAACATTGTCTCAATAGTAATTTTGCCCGGGCAGAAACATGCGGCGCCAAACCAGCCGTCGCTCCAGCGAAGCAGACCGTCTGCGAAGTTACGCCGACAATGTACAAACGCCTTTTTAAGCTTTCGATTATCCATTTCAAAAACACAGAAAAACCCTAAACTATTCGCCCCAACATCCACTGAAAAGGAAAAATCACGCCCGTTTCATGGCTAGGGGTTTATATTGGACCAGCAGGAACGTTTTTTTCATAATTTGTGTTTTGCGAGAGGTTTGAGCAGTGCCAATGAAGATTGTAATTGAATCGGAGAAGGATTGGTTCGGTTCGAGAGCCACAGGCGTAATGCTTGACGAAAAGAACCGAGTCCTGCTATGTCAACTGGAAGGAGATGATCTCTGGGTTCTTCCCGGCGGCGGAATAAGGCTGCATGAAACCCTCCAAGAAACCGTCGAAAGAGAACTCTTCGAAGAAGCAAACTTCGAAATCACGGTCCAACGACTCCTCTGGGTAATCGAGAATTTTTTCATCTTCCATGCCAAGAAACACCACATCCTTGAATTCTACTTCCTTGTAACACCCAGAGAACCAACCGGAATTTGGGAACAACACGAGTTTGAAGGTCAAGAAGACTTCCTTGACGCAGACAACTTCTGGCACCTCCCCGAAGGCAGGACCACGTTACACTTCAAATGGTTCGACCTCACAAAACTCAACGAGATCAACTTTAAACCCACCATCCTCATCGAACTCCTCAAAGACATCCCAACACACCCCACGCATGTAGTGTGGGATACCTACGGAAGAATCATCGAAACCAAAACTCCCTTTCATCCAACACAAAGAAAACCATAATATTTTTGATTGAAAAAACATCGACGCCTAAGAAAGAAATGGCGCCCAAGCCGGGATTTGAACCCGAGTCCTAGGAGATCCGCAGATCAATGAATCATCATCGACCGTTGACAGTCCCAGATGATAGACCGAGCTACACTACTTGGGCACGATTTTGTGTGGATTCTTTTATGAAATTTAAAGGTTGCTCTGGGCGGAGTGGTTGGTTTGGTGATAATGGTCCCGGCGCCCGGATTTGAACCAGGAACCATCTGGTGTCTGCGTTGGTTGACACCGGGTCATTGCCATAATGGCTCGAGGTGCGGTGTGTACCTACAGCCAGACGCTCTACCAGATTGAGCTACGCCGGGATTGCGAAAAATAGGTTTGCGAGATTAGCTTATAAGCGTTTTCAAAGGGTTTTAGTGAAAAGTCGGGTAAGGGTGGTGATGATTTTGTTGGCAGCGTGTTGGACTGGCTCGGAGAGAGGTTGGGTGAATTCGTCGGTGAAGGGTTGAATGCCGAGGATGAGGATGGTGGTGGCGATGTTGCTTTCGAGGTATTCGACGAAGAAGGCGAGGGGGAGTTGGTGGGAGGAGAAGGCAATGCCACCAATGGAGTCTTTGTCAATGAGTTTAATGGTGCCGGGCTCAACTTGCATAAGGGCAGCGTCAATGAGGAGGATGAGGTGGGGATGGGAGTCGATGAGATGACTGATGAAGTTTTCAGGAACCGTGCTGGCATTAATAAGTTCTACATGGGGCGGATTGCGACCTTGAAGTCGGTCAATGATGTAAGGGCCGATACCATCGTCAGCTTTGAGGTCGTTTCCGATGCCGAGGATGGCGATTTTCGGTGCGTTTGTGAAGGCTTCTGTAAGACGGCGTTGCCAGGATATCATCAAGTCAGGAAACGGGAAGAATGTTATATAGCTTCGCATCTTGTCGCTTCAGATAGTGGTGCATACGTATGGCAGAGGAAAATGAGGATCGATTTTCAGAAGAGGAGCGCCTTCCGCTCCCTGATGAACCTATTCCGGCGAGACTAATTCGGGGGAAAGTGGTGGTGGAAGGTGAGTATGCGTCTGTGTTGTATGAGGCGGGGTATTATGGTACGCTCAAGGGTGAGCAGAAATTAGAACTTGAGCCTGAAGAGGCGCTATTATTGGCTCGGCGACAGCGTATAGCGGTGAGTCTGCCACGAAAGGAGGAGCTGGAATTTTCTTTGCTGCTGATGCGCTTATCAGAGGGGCATCCGGGTCTTTGGACTCGTTTTCTTGTATACAGTGATCTTCGAAGCCGAGGATATGTAGTGCGGACGGGGTATGGGAAAGGATTGTTGTTCCGCGTATATCCTAGAGGCGCTAAACTCAATGAGGCAACTGCTCAGTATTTTGTTTGCGCGATTTCTGAGGGTTCTCCCTTGAAGGTGGAAGAGCTGGATGCGTTTAGCAAACAAGCGAAACGTAACCGGAAGAAATTGATGCTTGCAGTGTTAGACCGACAGGGGGAAACAACGTACTATCTTGTATCCCCTGCTGATATTGTTGCTGAAAAATAGAGTAACTATAGAAGAATGGCGGGCCCGCCGGGAATTTCGACGTCAACGCTATCGATCGTATTCGAACCCGGGGTTACCAACTTAGGAGGCTGGCGCCTTCTCCGGGGAAGAAGAGCCTATCCGGCTTGGCCACGGGCCCAGGGAATACTAGTGTGCAAAGAAGATGGTACTTTAAGCATGTTTCGTTTTATCTCGTGAGTAACTTCGCACCTTTATCTTGACCTATATAGACAACATCCGCCTGGGTGGGAAAAAGACCATTTTCGAGAACCCCGGGAATGGCATTCAGTTGGGAATCTAATTGCCTTGGATCAGTGATTTCTGGAAATGAGACATCGATGATGAAGTTACCGTTATCGGTGATTACGGGTCCAGCCTTTCGCTGGGCTTGTCGGAGTATCGGAGAGCCACCAAGACGTTGAATGCGATCCATAGAGAGAGCTAAGGCAGCGGGAAGCACCTCAACTGGAACGGGAACCGTTGTTCCTAGGACATCCACGAGTTTTGAGTTATCAACAATAATGATTAGTTGTTGCGCGGCTTCAGCCAAGATCTTTTCGCGGAGAAGGGCAGCACCTCCACCCTTAATCAATGCAAGATTTGAATCCACCTCATCCGCTCCATCCACAGCACAAGCCAAACTGGTAACAGCACCCAGCGATACTGTGGAAATTCCTACATCATGTAATCGCAACTCAGTTGCATATGAACTCGGCACCGCGGTGATGGTAATGTTTTCAGAGGCAATTTTTTCCACTAAGAGGTCAATGAATATCTCAACCGTGGATCCTGTACCCACTCCCAGACACATCCCATCGGAAACATGTGTTACCGCCGCTTCAGCAGCAAACCGTTTTTCTTCATCAACCGTCAACATTCGGCACCTGTACACTCAATTGGGCACATAGCACTTCAACCATTTGACACTTAAAAATTCATCATCCCACGACGCAAACCAGTTCGCGCACTCAGGAAAAAGAGTGGAGCCTCGGGCGGGATTTGAACCCGCGACCCTCGCCTTACCAAGGCGATGCGCTACCACGCTATGCCACCGAGGCTCAACAGACTAAATGGTGCCGAGGGCGGGCATTTCGTGAAGCCCTACAGACTTCAGTTCGATCCCGCGACCTCCAGATTTCTCCGGTGCGCCAGCAATCATCATATTTTGACCCTGGGGCAAAGCCCTATGAGTATCGCCCTAATATCCCACGAATGGTTACAAGTCTGGCGCTCAACCAGGCTAAGCTACCTCGGCAGCACTAAACCCCAGCCCGTACCTTTTAACTATTTTGCAGAAAATCTCTAGCACTTATGGAAGGACTGAAGCACGTCGATAGTTATCCGTAACCCCCTCATACTGAAAAACTAAAAATGGTAAATTATCGATAGCATGAGCCATCAGATGCTGACTCAAAAAATACGAATCGTACCAACACCTCAACAAGAGGAGATCATGTGGGCTCTATCTGAGAAGTGTCGGCTCCTCTACAACTTTGCCTTAGCCGAACGCCGTCAAAATTGGGAAATAAATCGAAGGAGACCAAAGACTAAGCGAAACTATATCACCTACTCGATGCAACAGAACGCTTTACCCAGTCTTAAAGATCAATTTCCAGAATATAAGTGGGTTTATTCCAAAGTTCTCCAAATGACCCTGCAAAAGTTGGATGCTGATTTCAAATCCTTTTACGTTAGCAGGAAAAAAGGTCGTAAGGACGCAAGACCGCCCCGGTTCAAAGGGAAGAAATTCTTCACAACTCTATGCTACAATCAATCAGGATTTAACATCAATATCGAAAGAAAGACGATAACGTTCACTCATCGACATCCTTCGAAGATAGTTCTTGAATTTGCATTGCCTTGGTTGTCACTTAAGGGAGAAATCAAACAAGTAGAAATCGTTCGAGATGCGAAGAACCGGTGGTTTGTAGCAATCACTGTTTCCTCAAAGGTCCCTACCTTTATGGATAACGGATTATACCAGGCCATTGACTTAGGCATCACGAACCTAATCACAGCTGTTAACATGCATGGAAGATTTATCCAAATTCAGAGTCGACGCCCTGATCTATACTGGAGAAAGAAACTTCGGGAGGTGCAATCACGCCGTGACTATTGTCAGAAGTCCAGTAAGAAGTGGCATTTCTATCATCGAAAATGGAAGAAGATGTACCGAAAACTTGCCAACCAGATGCGAGATTTCCAACACAAAATATCAAAGGTGGTGATTACAAATTCACGGGCTCACACCTTCATTATCGGTAATATTGCTGTAAAGTCTATGGCACAAAGACGGCGAACCTCGGAGGGTCGCAGAAGATGTAAGGCTATTCGAACATTGAACCATTCAATCTATAACACAGGCTTATTAGGGCGATTCGCCCAATTCTTAACCTACAAGGCCCTGAACGTAGGTAAAAGAGTAATAAGAATTGACGAGGCACGAACAACTAAGACCTGTTGTGTGTGTGGTAGAATCCGAAATCGACCGTTATCAGAACGTACTATCCAGTGCAATTGTGGAACCCCCTTTAATCGTGATCAAAATGCCGCAGTTAACATCATGGTTCGGTTCCTATTGCAGCAACCCCTTGTGAACGGGGAGCCATTACAAAAGTTTTGGAATGGCTTGCATCGACACACAGCCCTATCCTACAACCCATGGATAGTGGACTCGATGGAAACTCCTGCTTAATTGCAGAAGTAGTTCATGCGTTATTCTCGCCACCTCTCCAACCCCCCACTTTCACCATCCAGTCACCTACGCGAAGCAATTTTAAGCACCAAAACAACTTTGTCACGCCACCAGCTGTGCGGGGGACCTGTCCAAGGGTCAGCGTCCCGAAGACTAAGCCGCGGGGGTATCTACCCATTCGTAGACCCCA
>JBHLMI010000046.1:0-11834 GCA_048938295.1 Promethearchaeota archaeon | reverse complement strand
GAAAAAGTCGCCGGCATGGAAAAGAAATACATGCTCCCCGACGGCTCCACCCTCACCGTCGGCGCCGAACGCTTCCAGGGACCCGAAGTCCTATTCAACCCCGGCGCCATCGGCATCGAAGCCCAACCCCTCGACGACGCCATCGTCGAAGCCGTCCACAAATGCGACGTCGACCTCCGCCGCGACCTCTACGCGAACATCGTCCTCTCCGGCGGCACCACCATGTTCCCCGGACTCAAAGAACGCCTCCGCAAAGAAATCATCGAATCCATCCCCGAAAACGTCGAAGTCAAAATCGTCGCCCCACCCGAACGCATGTACTCCGTCTGGATCGGCGGCAGCATCCTAGCCTCTCTAAAGACGTTTCAGCGAATGTGGGTGACAAAGAAAGAATACATGGAACAGGGCGCTGGTGTTATTCATCGGTGCTTCTAAGGTAGCTGATTTTTGGGAGGCTTGCCTCCCCTTTTTCATTTTTTTTATTTCGTGTGAGTGGAGATTAGGATTTTTTGAATTGTAATGCTCGTTGGCGTAAGATTTTATGTTTTTCCTGTTTTAGAAGTGCTGGGTCGATTGGATGGGTTTTTCTGTCAATGAGTATTGCTTTTAAGACGGCTTGTTTGTCGAGTCCTTCATAATAACTGCCAGCTTTCACTTTTACACCGTTGAAAAAACCACCAAGATTGAGGAATTTCTTCGCTTGCTGGAGTTGTGCGGTTTCAATCATTTCGGTGGTTTTGTTGAATGAAAAGCCTTGGATTTCGAGATATGTTTTCCATTGTTCTTTGAGTAATGGATGTTTGCAGCCCAATGTTAGATGTGGATAAGGGAATCGACTATCTGACACAAAGATGGGGCTAATGGAACCTTCGGCGCTCATGCCTAGTTGGATTACGAAGTTGTGAATTTGTGTAGGTATGGTTGGGTTTGATAAGAATTGGAGTGTGGGTTGTGGGGTTTGCTGGAGGTAGTTTTCCCATGATTGTCCGAGTTTGGGTTGTGTCCGATATGTGGGGCTGAGTGTAAGGAGTTCGTTAAGGATGGGATGTGTGTCGGCTATGCGGTTATAGGTAGTGTAGAAGGCACAGGAACCTTGTTTCTTTGCTCTGCTCCAGTATTTTTTGAAGTAGGCGGATGGGGGTTGGTTGTAGTGGAAGTGGATGAGGTCGGCGAAGATGGCGTGGAGGGTTTCCGCTTTATTGGTGAAGGTAAGGTAAGGGCGGTGACCTTGGCGGTAGCCGGCGACACCGTCGGTGAGGAGCATGACAGCTATTAATTGCGGTAGAAAGGGCTTTACCTTAGGGTGTTGGAGGAGCTGGGGGACTTCGGGTGAGAGGGGGAAGGTGAGGTCTTTGGATCCGCGGCGGAGGAGTTGGGCGTCGCGGAAAGAGCGGAGGGGTTTATTGAATCTGCGGACGATGTTTTGGATGGTGTCTTGGGTGCAGTCTTTTTCTTGCGCAAGTTGGAGGCTGCTTTTTTCTTTGCAGGTGTAGTCGCAGACGATTTGGAGTTCGGTTGTGATGTCAAATTTGCGTTGATAGGTGGCTTTAGTGCCAGGCTGGGTAGTTTGGCGAAGGCGGTAAATCGGACAAGTTGGACATTTTTTAGGAAAGTAGGGTGTGCCGGTGATCATTATGGGTCGCTCGGGACGTGGTGGGGAAGGGAGACGCCGTTGAGTTCGCCGGTTTCGGTGATGAGGAGGACAAGGCGGCAGTGGAGGTGGTCGTGTGTGAAGTCGGTCCAGTCGGGTCGTGGGGTGGTGATGGTGGCACCATCGTCGAGTTGGAAGGTGCACTCAGTGTCAGTGAGGGTGGTGAGGGTGGCGAAGATGGCGGTTTCGCCGGGGATTTCATAGAAGATGTAGTCGTCGTTGTTGTTTTGGGCTAAGATTGCGCCTTGGGCTTTGAGGTCTTCAATGGCGGTGATTCGGTGGTGCAGGGCGTGGATTATGTCGTCCCAGGTGGTGCAGTCGTCGGCGAGCCATTTGAAGCGCATGACATGATACGTTGCGGCATCGAGTTGATCTAGTTCGTCTTCGGTGAGGTAGGTTGATAGTTTTTCATAATCGATTTTTATGATGGGGTCACCTCTGGCGGAGCGCCGAATTTGGTTTACTTTTATGCGTTATGGTTCTCTGGAAAAGGTGATTAAAACCAAACACCAGTTGACCAGTAGCTACAAAGAAAGAATACATGGAACGGGGCGCTAGCGTGATCCACCGCTGCTTCTAGACGGTCTTCACTTATTGGTAGGCTGTGCCTCCCCCTCTTTCTCTTTTTTTGGTGTTGTTGGTGTTTTATTTTCGTGAGTAATGGTGGGGGTCTTGCACGACCTCGAATTCGTTGTTGTCGGGGTCGAGGAATTTTGCGGATATGCCGCCCCATGGCATCTTAGTCGGCTTTGTGGTAAATTTTACTCCGTGTCGGGTTAGTCTATTGTATAGGGCGTTGATGTCATCGGTATCCAAGACAATGCCTGTTCGGCGTATTTTCTCTGCTTTTTTACCACTAGCATATAGGCCGATTTTTGCTAACGGTTCTTCGGGGCCAACTTCGGCGTGATCAAACATTCTTGCGTCGAGTGCTATGGGTAGGCCAAGAACCTCATGGTAAAATTGGAGGGCTTTGTCTAGATCCGAGACTTCGACCATACCGAGCCAAAGACGAGTGATTCTTCCTGCACTTTGCTTCATTGGGTTTCACCAACCATTCTGGGATTCATAGCAACATTTGCTCTTTAATTTCTTATAATAATCCATTGGTGTAAGCGGGAAGAAAAATATGGAGCAGGGCGCTGGCGTTAATCACCGGTGCTTCTAAACGGTCTTCACCTATTGGGAGGCTGTGCCTCCCCTTTTTCTTTTTTCTAATGGATGTTTTCATTCACTGCATAGTTCTTCTATTGATGGTTGTTGAAGTCATCCTTAAGGATAGTATTTCGCTGTTTTGAGTCAATGTTAGAGTGGAAATCGGAGGAGCGTTTCAGTTTTGCCAACGCCAGGCACGGCGCGTACCTCGTCGATGACTTTGTTTTTGAGGGATTCATAAGTCTCTTCTTCGATGATGGCTGATAGGTCCCAGGTGCCAAAAATACCGCACACATCTTTGACGCCTTCAATTTTTTCAAGGTCTTGTTTAACGATATGTAAGACGTTGAGATGTTCTTTGGGTAAGACTTCAATTAGGATAATGGCAGTGGCAGGGCTGCTTGGAGCTGGTTTCGCCTGTTTTGTTTTGAGAGTCATTTCAATCACAGATAGAGTTGAGAACGTGGATTATTAATCTTCTCAATTATTCTCTAAGAAAACTACTGGAGGCCATAGAGCTAGGCCTGTTAATTACATTCTGGAGAGGCTAGGCATTCTCGCTAAACGAAAAGTGCCGTGATGATCTCAAGCATATACTCGGTTTGTAAAAAAGTATACATGGAACAGGGCGCTGGTGTTATTCATCGCTGCTTCTAAACGGTCTTCAATTATTGGGAGGCTGTGCCTCCCCCTCTTTCTCTTTTTTTCGTTCTCTTTGTTGTGCGATTTATTCTGCTTTTTCCCTTAGTTTCATGTGCCTAAGTTTGAGTGGTAGAGAAGGATCTATTGGGTGGCTTACTGGCTAACCTTTTAGTGGCTGGGATCTTTAATGGTTACGAGGTGTTGACATGAAGAACGATGAGCTGAAGGTGTTACCTGAGTTTGGGCACTATGTGGATGCGAATGGGCTTCGTATGTATTATGAGGATCGGGGCAAGGGGATTCCGTTGATTCTGGTCCATGGTGGGTTGCTTACAGGGAGTCTGGGGTGGGGGGATCTTAGGAAGCGATTCGCAGAGCATTTTCGCGTAATTACTCCGGATTGTCGAGGGTGTGGTCGCACGGATAATCCCCAGGACTTAATGAATTATCGAGTCATGGCCGATGATGTTGTGGCGTTAGCCAAGGCTTTAGATCTGGTGAATCCGATTATCGGTGGCTGGAGTGATGGCGGGCAAATAGCGTTAGAAATTGGTATCCGGTATCCTCACTTCATTACGGCCCTCGTTGTGGGTGGGGGAATGCATGAATTGACACAAAAGACGCGGGAGGGTCTTTTGTCAGTTCCCCAATGGCTTGACTCCCAACCAGAACTTAAGAAGACTTTGAGGGCTGTGCATAGTCACGTCTACGGGTCTGAGTATTTGGAAATCTTCGTTAACAAGCAGCTTCAAATGTGGAGGGATCCATCGAACTATCCGCAGGACGATATTACAAAGATTGAGGTGCCTACGCTCCTCATTGTGGGGGATAAAGATGAAGCGGTTCCCCTTGAAACTCAGATCGAAATGCTTAGCTTGATACCCCAGGCAGAATTAGCCATCATCCCCGATATGACACACATGAATTATGTAGACAAACGATGTGAGCTATTTTATACCGTGGTTTTAGATTTCCTCAAACGGATTTCCTAAAAAATGGTTGTGGGTGACCAAAAAGGAGTACAAGGAGCAGGGTGCTGGCGTAATTCATCGCTGCTTCTAAGTAGCCGAATTTTTGGGAGGCTTGTCCTCCCTTTTTTCTCTTTTCTAGGGGTTTAGCCTGATTTTTTATTTATTGTGGGTGGTAGGTGGTTGTATTGGTTTGATGTTTGGGTGGTAAGTCTATGGAGTGTGTAGATCGACTGTTTGAATACTTGAGTTGGGCTGACAAGGTGGTTTTTGGTGTGGTGGTTGAGGTTTCGGAGGAGGAGTGTGTTGCTCCGTTGGGCGCTTATTCGCGGAGTATCCGTGATATTTGTGTCCATTTGGCCTATGATTATTGGGAGTGGTTGGTGGATGTGTCCGGTGAGGATTGGGACGAACCGGAGTTTTCTGCGATGAGTGTGAACATGATTATTGGTGTGGTTGAGGAGATGCAGCAGCGATGGAGGCGATATTTTAAGAAGTTGGGTTCTGAGGGTGTTGTGGAGGTAGGGCAGGGGCGTTCAATATCGGTGGTGGAGTTTGTGTTTCATTTGGTAAATCATGCGACCTACCATCGTGGACAGTTAGTCTTGGCATTACGGACGTTAGGGAGAG
This sequence comes from Promethearchaeota archaeon, assembly GCA_048938295.1. Taxonomy (GTDB): domain Archaea; phylum Asgardarchaeota; class Hermodarchaeia; order Hermodarchaeales; family Hermodarchaeaceae; genus Hermodarchaeum. The sequence continues at coordinate 6,788 of JBHLMI010000046.1, read as the reverse complement.
AAGTGCCTATGACTGATTATGTTCCCTTTGTTCGTTCTCACTGATTTAGCTCCAACAATTCTTGGTGAGGTACTATGCTTAGTTGGTGGTCTAAACTCAACAACTTCCGTAGATAAATACGACAGTGAAGTGGGTTACGAAGAAAGAATACCTGGACTAGGGTGCTGATGTTATTCATCGGTGCTTCTAAAGTAGTCGATTTTTTTGGGAGGCTTGCCTCCCCTTTCATTCTTTTTTCGCGTTCTTTTTTGTTTGAATTGTTCTGCTTTTTTTCTGAGTCGAGCATGTTTCTGTGCTAATGGTAATTTTGGGTCTATTGAATATTCTCGACGATTTACCATTTTGCTAATCGATTGGCGGTTCGAAGTAGTCTGGGTCATTTGCGAGGATGGGTTCGGTTCGTGGGTACTGTTTTATGCGATGGTCATGGTGTTTGGAGAGTTCGGTGAACTGGGTGCGAGTGATTTTGAAGCCATGTTTAGTTAGGTGTCTGTGAACGTCGTGGACGATGCTTTTGTTGCTTCCCCAGTCGAGGCCTATCAATCCGCTGCTACCGCCGTAGCCGATGACGTCCATGATGACTAGGTAATCGTGGGTTCGAAGGATGATTGTGACAGCAACGTGGCTGTTGGTTAGAAATGCGTATTGATCGGTGAGGAGGATGGCAAGGACGCATCGTCCATTATGTTCATAGGTTCGGGTGAAGGAGTCGCCAAATTGTGGCTCCAAAACATTGATGACTTCTTCGATGTGACCTTCGATTTCATATCGGGCATAACCTGCTGTGGCCATTCTGCTCTTCCTCAGGTGTTCTACACACTTGGTGGATATAAAATTACGCAGGTCAACGAGGGTTACATGATACATGGGGCAGAGTGCTGATGTGATTCATCGGTGCTTCCCTAGTGGTTGTGTTAAGGAAATGCTGTGGCCTGACTTCTGCAGCCTCTGGGTTTTTGTCGGGTGGAAATTCGTAAAACCTCGGATATAAATACTATATTTGTCATAAGGGTGGCTAGCCTTTGGAGGGCCGAATGGCATCAGTTACTCTACCTGCATGGGCTTTTTCACTTCGATGGTTACTGGAATGGAGGTGAGATCATTGAAATGCGTCTTGTGTGTTGAGTATCGTACACCTAAGGATGAGGTTCGAGGGAAACAACTGTTAGATTGGCAAGAGAAGCTGGGTGGGAAAACAGAGGAATGGCTGAAAAAGGGATTGATTAGTCCTGACGTAACGTTTTGGGCGGACAATACTGGGCGAATCATGTATTGGATCCCCTTTGAGAGCATGGAGAAGTTCGCAAAGTTCTATGGAAATGCGGACGTGCAAAAAATGATGGCCATTTCTTCCGGGCTTCTCGATGATATCAGTATTCGATTACTCCGACCGGGTATTGATGTGAGTGACCTCAAGTAACTTTGGGAGGCTTGGCCTCCCCTTTCTCTTTTTTTAGTTGGGTGAATGGGATTAGGGGTTCGGAGGACTTGATGCTGGGGGTTTCCAAAGCTTTGGTTGTAGTCTGAGGGCGAGTTTGATGAAGGCGACCATGAGTGGAACTTCCCAGAGGACGCCGATGACGGTGGCGAATGCGGCGGCGGATCCTGGGCCAAAGAGGAGGATGGCGGTGGCTATGGCGATTTCAAAATGTGAGCTGCTGGAGATGATTGTGACGGTGACGGTTTGTTTGTAGGTAAATCCGAGTTTGTAGCAGATGACAAACACGGAGGTGAACATGATAACATAGTTTAGTAAGAGAACACTGCTGATCCAGAGGACATTCAGCGGTTGGGTGAGGATGACTTGGCCTTGGAAGGAAAAGAGAACGACGAGTGTGAGAAGGAGAGCAAAGATGGCAATTTTGTCAAGAATGGGCTTGAAGGATCTGGCAAACCATTCTTGACCTTTTGTTTTGTAGATATAACGTTTGGTGAGAATCCCGGTTATTAGGGGGAGGACGAGGAAGAACATAGTGCCAACTAGGAGAGTAATGAAGGGTACGGGAACATAGAGGCCAATAAAGAAGGAGGCAAGGGGTGCATAAAGGAACAGGATGAGAATGGAGTTAATGGAAGTGATTACCAATCCGAGATTGATGTTGCCCTTGGCGTACTTATTCCAAAAGAGGACCATTGCGGTGCACGGTGATACTGCAAGTAGAATAATTCCGAATACGTATTGTGGGTTAGCTGCAAGTATGGTGCTGGCGAGCACAAAACCGAGGATGGGATTCACTATCCAGTTAGCTACGAGTGTGATAATGAGGGGTTTTGGATATTTCACGGCGTACTTGATTTCACGGTACTCAATGTTGATGAGGGTTGGAAACATCATGAAAAAAAGGCAAATCGCAATAGGAATTGAAAATCCTGCAAATTGCAGGCTAGCTAATGTGATAGCGAATGTGGGGAAGAGCCATCCAACGAGCAAACCTAGAGCCATAAAAGAAAGAATCCAAAAAGTTAGATATTTCTCAAAAAGCCCCATTACAACTGGTGCTTCATTGTTATTTGACATTGCTTTAATTCCGTATTTGAATTCTAGTCGAGTACGGTTATCCGAATTAGAAGAAAATATCAACTCTTTGGTCTTATATTCAAATTGAATGTTTAATAACATCAACACAGTCAACTTTTTGCTGTAACCAATAGTGAGTGTTTGAAGATTCCTAGTAGGTTACGGCATTGAGCGTATGGAGTAGGGTGCTGGAGTAATCCCTCGCGGCTTCTACGGTAACCGTTTTTTTGGGCGGCGTATCCTCCCTTTTTTCTCTAGTTTATCTGTGTGAATGCGAACGGCTCAGAATAGGAGTGATAGGCAGGTTAGGGCGCCGTCGCATTTGGTGATTTCGCTTATATTTAGGCTGATAACTTCGAAACCTGTGTCTTTGATAAGTTGTTGGGTTTGCGGGTATCCGGTAAGCATGATCACGGTGTCGTCGATGGTGAGAGTGTTGGCTGCGTATTGCTCGTTTTCGGGGACGACGAGGACTTCGAAGTCAGCTAGGATTGGGTGGTGTGTGTAGGTCTGAGTGGTGAGCATGATGTTATGGTTCAGGTAGGTTACATGACTTTTCAGGTGAATGAGGTGTGGATCAGTAATGGTATCGACAGGCACGCCAAAATAAGTCTGCATCTGTTCCATGCCAGCACGATTTGTACGCTGGCTAATCCCGCAGATTATTCGGGTGGGTAACCGAATCACATCTCCTCCCTCGAGGGTGCCTGGAGCCATGATGCGCTGCACAGGTAAATACTCTTGAAGTAGTTCCTCAACTGAATCTTCTTCGCCTCGACGACTCTGCTTGGTAAGGCGGGTTATGAGGGCTTTACCAGAATGGATAACAGCGGTATCTTCAACAAAACAAGAATCTGGGTAAGTATCGTCACGAGGCAACTGAATGACTTCAAGCCCCAGTTCAGTTAACATGTTAACGTATTCTGAATGTTGTGTTCGTGCTCGAGCAACATTGACGGTATGATGTAATGGGTGTGAAGAAATGCAGTGAGTAAATTGAGCTCCGGGTTCACGTACCAAGGCACGTTGAGACATCATTGCAGCCTCTTCTTTTTAGTATGGGTTTTTATTAATTTCAAGCGTGCAGAGAAAGATTCACTCAGAGCTACTGTCTTTCATCGCGGTTTTCAGGTGGGGCGCGTGGCCTCCTTTTTTTTGTTTGGTTGAGTGGTGTGATTAGAAACTCAGGGGGCTAGTTTTACTAAATGCGGTAGACGGTATCGCCTATTCGGACTCGCTCTTTGACTTTTAATCCGATGGCTTGACCCGCTTGTGAGGATTCAATGTTTTTGCGTTCGATTTGCATGGATTCCACGGTTTGTGTGAACTCCGTCGTTGCGCCTTTGATGGCGATTTCGTCACCTTGTTTCAAAGGGGCGGATAATTCGATGACGGCTACATTGATTTTTGAGTAATAGTTGGTGACTTTTCCAATGGGTGTTTTCATGCTTTGTTCGGACATAAACCCAGCCTCTCTATACAATACTATTCTGTTTCACCTTATGAATTAAACCGGATGGCTATGGGGGTGTATTGCCTTTGGCGTAAATATAGAAAATGCCTTCACCTAATTTTAGTTTGTTATCGTGAAGGAGGAGGTTGTACCCCACTCGGTGGGTCTTATCTGTGTTTTTTGCCGCCCGTTGGCTCCAAATCGTTTGCAATAAAGGTGTAAAATCACGAATTGTAATGTTAGTGAGGCCTGCGGCTGTCATCCAGGTTTGAAAATCTGAAAATGTAGCGTCACAAAGATAGTGAATATCGATGTGCTTGAGAGCCTGGGTCTCCTTTTTAGACATGGGGTGTGTTCGTAAAACATCAGTGAGAAGGATTGTTCCACCTGGTTTTACTACGCGAGCCATCTCCAACTGGCCAATTTCGGTTGGAAGTGGCGTTGGATAGATAATAAATTCACTGACGAGGGCATCGAAGGTGTGGTTCGCATAAGGGAGTTTATTCTTAGTTATTAATTGAAAGGAACTTTGAGCACGAAATTGATTTTGTGCTGCAAAGGTTTTGGCTTGCTGTAATGCTTTTCTGCTGCGTTCAAGTCCGATAATTTTTCCTTTTTGCCTCATTTTTTTATCCAGACGAAACACGAGTTCTCCAAATCCACTACAGAGAACACAAATTTGTTTTTCGTTAAGAGGGTACAGATCTTGCTCCATCTGCATTAAAATCGGTGCTAACTGGCTGATTTCTTGTTGTGACCAACGCGTCACCTTATCCATCCTTCAGAAATGAGTAATCCCATTCATTACTGACTTTCATGATACTTCTTGTTGTACAGATAAGCTTAGCCTAGGATGGTGAGTGGAATCCTATTTAGGAATTCTTCGGTTCTTGGTAGTAGGGTGATTGGGCGAGGAGGCGTTTTTGGGCGAAACCTCGGAAGAGTCGTGCGAAGTAGCGTTTGAATCCGATGGCGTCTTTGAGGTCGTCGACGTATTCGTCGAAGGTGTGGTTTTGGTATTGCAAGAGGTGTTGGGATTCGGTGGTGTCCAGCCAATCGGTATAATACCACTCTTCAGGCTTCGTGGCGACGCGGAAGGCAGATTCAGGGAGCATTCCGACTCCCATGGCGTTAAGGGGTTTGGCGATGAATTCGCGTTGATGCATCTGACTGGATTTCCCGCCTCCAATTAGGAGCACCTTGCCCGTGGTGTCGGCTGTTACAGCGTTAGCAAAGGCTGTGCCGACATCGCGGGTGTGGACAAATTCGATTCGTTGGTCAAGGGGCATTTCGAATAACATCGGGTCGATGTCGCCACCGATGCGTATGGGAGGGACAGCTGCCAAACGTAAGATGGTCCAGGGAAGGGTACTCGCCCGGAGCGCCGTTTCACATTTGACCTTCGTGGTGGTATAGACGTCGGTTGGACTAAGGGGATCCTCCGCGGTCCTTGGTGGAGGAAGATGCATTGTGGGTCCAAATATTGATATGGAGCTAGCATAGACGAATTTGGGTTTTACCGATAATGTTTCTGCGGCTTCGATTAGCCGCGCTGTGCCGCCAACATTCACGGCATTGGTAAATTCAGCGTCTCGTTCGCTTACAGGGGGAAGAATTGCCGCCAAATGGATGATACATTCGACGTTCTCAACGATCTTCCTAGTGGTGTCGACATCGCGAACATCACCCCAAACAGTGTCAAAATCGCCATACTTAAGCAGTCTCTTGGCAGTTTTCTCATTTTGTGCTGTGAGTAAATCAAAGCAGCGTATCTTATGGCTCTGTTCAAATAGAGCTAATAGGGTACTTTCCCCGATATTTCCAAAGGCTCCGGTTAATAAAACCCGCATTTGTGGGTAATGGTGGAAGCTTCCTCTTTAACCTTTCAGATTTACGTAGGTAACTAAAAAATAAGGACATGGAGTGAGGAGCTAGAGTGATCCATCACTGCATTTAGGTATTCGTTTTTTTGGGAGGAATCTCCTTCTCTTTTTGATCCTTTTTGGTCTTCGTTTTGCGTTTTAGTGGTTCGTTGTGAATGATGATTTGTGAGAAGATTGGGAGTTGTTCGCGGATTTCGTCTTCGAGGAGGGTGGTTGCGGCGTGGAGTTCTTCGACTGTGAAACTTGGAGGTGCTTCACAGTGGAAGGTAAGGTTGTAGAGGTTCTCTGAGAGGGGGATCAGTTGGATGTCATGGCAATTGTGTAGTTGTGGGCTTTTGTGTACGAGTGCAATGATTTGGGTTTCGATGGTTTTAGGATCGTGAGTGGTTGGTGTGGGAGCGCGGCTGGGTTCAAGGTGGGTGGTGATTTCTTTGATGAAAGGGTATTGTGATTGGATATGGGTTTCAAATTTTGAAACGAGGTGATGGGCTTCGTCGAGTCTCATTTGTGGGTCAATCTGGAGTTCTAACACAAGGGTGATGTACTCGTCTGTTTCGAAGCTGTCGATGCCCTGGAGGTCTTTGATCCAAGGGAAGTTCTTCGTTTCTTTTCGAATGGTTTGACCCAAGTGTGGATGCTGCTTTGAGACGAGGTCCATATGGACGACGACATCGGCACGACCTATGATTTGTTCTGCGGTTTTTCGGGCATTGACGCTAATCTCATGTGCAGTGTGGAGGGGAATAGCTGGCTCGGCATGGCATACAATATCGACGAAGGTCATTGGTCCGGCTTTTCGCAGTCGGATTCGGCTACACTCTTTGATGCCATCGATTTGTTCAATCGCCTGCCGGATAGGAACGGTCAAATCCGACGGTGCGCGATCCATTAGAAGGTCGACGGTTTCTTTACCGAGTTTAATCGTCAAGTAAAG
>JBHLMI010000020.1:11795-47785 GCA_048938295.1 Promethearchaeota archaeon | reverse complement strand
ATATCTAAGACTCCTCATAAACGGACTTGACAGGGATAAGCCACTATTTCAATTGACTTCTCTCTTCATTTTAACTTCGTCTATGTTCAGCTCATCATTAAGACTAAATACAACATAGAACATGAAAAGACACATCTGAGGTGTGTTCTAAACATGGGAAAGCATACAAAACGAAACGCCGCAATCGCCATCATACTAATCATCGTCATTAGTACAGGTGTGTATTTTGGGCTTGCCTACCCATTTCCCGTCCAATCAACACCGATAAGCCTCACGGGAATTATCACCCAAGAGGATATCCCCGTGACGATTTCCTGGCCCAATGCCCAAATGCAAGTCTCCATTCATCTAAGCTCCGTGACTGCTATATGGAGTTATGAGATTCGAGACGCATCAAATGCTTTTGTTTATGGGGAGGTCACTATTGCTACCTCGACGACTACTATCACAACTCCGTGGCTTGACGCGTCGGGGTCCTATACGATCATCATTACCTGTATTGGTAATCTTGAAGGAACAGTTACAGTTTTTGCTCGTGGGTGGCCGTTTATAACCGCCTAGACAGGGAATAGATTGATTCTAAGAAACAGGGAAATATCTCCTCACCGGTTTCGTAACTCACCTAAAAAAGAAATCAAAATAGAATTGAAAGCCAAAGGTTTCTCAAGCATGCAGTTATGCCCCGCTCCATTTACAACTTGGATTTGAGCTTGTGGTAGAAGTTGTTGCATCTGAGTAGCACTATTTGGTGTAGTTGCCGAATCAAATTCTCCGTTAATGATAAGGACGGGTATGTTAAGGTCAGAAAGACGAGCGGTTAGATTGAATTTTTTGACGTCCTGAAGAATTTCTAGAATGACATGCGTAGGAGTTCGTAAGGATTCAGCATTCACCCACTCAACTAATTGTGGATCAACATCAGGACCAAACAATTCTTTTTCCGTAAATTTTGCAGCTCTATTCCTTGATAGTCTGATTATGAAGCGAAGAAAACTAAATTGAATACTCCGCTTCAGCGAGTCGACCGGGTGGGAACTTGTACCCACTAATACAAGAGCCCGGGGGATTGTCGACTGATCCAACGCGAATTGCAAGGCAATCATTCCACCAAGTGAGTGACCAATTAGTACTGGGCTCGCTATCTGATATTTGGCAAGAAGTATTTTCAGATCATCTACATGTGCACTGACCTGATACCCTCTCTCTGGTTGTTCAGAGTCTCCATGTCCCCGTAAATCATACGCAATGACTTGATGATTTTCTGCGAAGTATGGTATCTGGTATTTCCAAAATCGATGAGAAGCGGCCCAACCGTGAATGAAAACTAGTGGCTGTCCTTGTCCTTGCTTATCGACATATAAGTTGACGGATTTAGACTGATCTATTGTAATTGTTGTCACTCTCCATAGTTGACGTTACCTTTAGTTATACGTACGTCTTTCCTTTGTTCTGTCCAAAGAGTTTTTTCTTGCCGCACCTACCTGCTAGCACGCTGGTGTCTCTGTGGAAACAACTGATGCCTGGATCGTAATCATCCGTGGCGAATCAGAAGGTAAAGACATACGGGTGGCCTTAGATTTTCAAAATGCTGAACCACTATTTAGCCCCAGCTTCTTCATAGTGGGAGACACCTTTATCAACCAACTATTGGAACTAATCCAATCCCGAGAACAGTGGGTCATAAAAACCGTCATTGAAGAAGTAAGAACTCCTCAACAAGCCAACCTCCCTTCGGAAACTCCACTTTTTGCCCTTCTAACCAAAAGTCATCCGCGTGGTCTCTCTGCCGGAGCATTGTTCATTCTCGAAGAGATTGCCCTTCAACCGGATGTGGTTCCCACCACTCCATTTGAGACAACGAATTCAATTCTGGCTCCCTCTAAACGCTTCATGCTGACTGGTTTGTCACCACTGGGGTTTTCAGCTGCTTGTGCTGAGGACACCCGCCTCTTCGCTAGGTTCATTTCCCGGCTCCTCAAACGTCCCGACGCATTCGAAGAAGTCTCCCTGCTCCTACCGCGAAAGAACCAAACAGCAGAATGAGTTAAACAACTAGGCTTTTTCTGCTTTAATCACAAGGAAGAAAGGTATTCGCTGTTCGCGATCAAAGAACGGATTATTACTCGTGGGGCGTGGTTCCTCAAAAGCTGTAAGTTGAAAACCAGTTTGAAGTAGCAATGTAACGTAAGTACGAATAGTACGGTGAAAAAAGCTAAACTCCTGCGGAAACCCCTGGCCCGTTCGCGTTTTCCATCGGACTTGGTACTCCTTTTCTTCGAAGTAGTTGTCCATTCTGAAGAATTTCCCCTCTCGCCGTTTCGAGCGGTTGTCCTTGTCACCCAACTCCCACCTCCCCGGTCCATACACATTGAATGCAGGATGAACAACCGAAAATACTAGAAAACCCTTGGGTCGAAGCACGCGGTGAAATTCTTGCAGGCTTGCTTCTAAACACTCGAGGTTAAGCAGGACGAGATTACATAACACAATATCAAATTCCTCATCATCGAACTCGGTCAAACCGCACAGATCTCCGACACGGAAGTCGATAGGTACCGCTTCAGAAGCTTCCTTACTCAGTTCTATTAGGCTTGGCGAGAAGTCAACGCCCACAACATCTCCCCCCTTCTTGGCATAGAATCGTGAAAGGTAACCCTCTCCACACCCTGCATCGAGGATTCGGCATCCCCTTACATCACCCATGAGTTGTTCAATACAGGGATTCAAAATCTCTTGGTGATGCGGGGTTCCTCTTCCATCAATTAGATGGGCAAAAGCTTCAGCATTTGCTTCCCATTGGCTAACGAATCGGCTTGTCATAGCTAAGCTAGCGCAAAGAGGCTATTATACTGTGACGATGACAGTCCGGATTATGCTTCGTCTGTAATTTCGTCAATGGAAGCCACTAATCGTCCAGTGTACCGGTTTATGGCAAGGGTTAGAACTTGCATAACCAAGGTAATGATTATGATGCCAAGAGCGATGAATACAACAAGAATGCCAAACTCGTAAAGAAAGATACCCGTTAGACCCATTGAGGCAAGCCAGGCGGTTCCCCAAGGTTGTAGGAAATACTTCCATAGCAGATAATATCCATAAATCCCTGCCACTAGCACGAACAGTGTCGAAATTGCAAAGAGTGTTAGAACCGTTTTCGTCGCTGAATCGTCAGCATCAATATGTCCTACACCTTCACCGACAATGTATTTTCTGACTCGCCGGTGAAACCGCAAAAACACGCCGAGTAGCCAAACGAATAGCAGAAAGACGAATCCACCACCAAGAAGGAGTACGAAAATGAAGATATCATCACTGGCCACCAAGATACCCCAAATTCCGGTGAGCATTAAGAGAAAAACTACGCCTGCTCCTAGGAGAACTATGAACGAAAGAAGTTGTAAGGCAAAGGTTACCGAGGCAATTCCACCGAAGATACGGTCCCAATTAATTACACGTTTTTCTTGAGAATCAGGTGACATGAATACCACTTCGATAAAGTGCTATTCCAATACTAACCGTGGCTAGGTCGAAAAAGATTTGTGTTTCTTACATTACGACGAGTTGTAGGGCTCTTCCAAGGCGCCCTAGAATTCTTTCTCGAGTTCTTCAACGATTTTCGTATAGCGCTTGTGTACGCCTTTGCCACCCAGGATTTCATCAAAGCGGTCAAAATCCGCTTTCATCATATTCTTCTCTTTATCGCTAAGTACATTCACCAAGGCTGGAAAGACCTCTTCTTCTTCCATTTTGAAGTGGGGTTGCATGAGTTTCAAATAATCCGTGACTGTCTTGAGGATCTTCTCGCGCCCCTCAGGGACTCCTCGATGGTATTCGCGGATGCTTTTGTGCATTTCGTTAGCAATGTCTAAAGCCTCAATGTGCTCCTCAATGAGTACAGCGATATTTCGGTCAACTTCCTCCGGTAAGTCTGTATCATGATCACGCAAAGTATCAAAGAGGATATCTTCCTCTTTGCTGTGGTGGACTACATCTGCGTATCCACGAATGAACTCTACGATTTTCCAAAAAATCGGGGCTGGAATTTCTTCTTTATCCTGTAGTTTATCTCGGGCTTTCTCTATGATGGTAAAAACTCTTTCAACTAATTTGTGTTCATCAAGCAGAATATCAATAGGATACATTGGAAGTAACCTCCACGTCCAAGGTGTACCCCATTTGTTCATATCCTCTTCAAAAAACTTCCCTCTCTGCAAGGTTTTTAGACTCAACTCACATATCGGAGTCTCTCCTTGGGAATAGGAGCTGCGAAATGGGCGATTCATCATGGTTGTTCCTTCTGAGCTGTTTCTTAGCGGTGTCTTCATGGGCCTCCTTGGTGCTGCCCTGTTTGGCATGTCCAATGTGGTCTACAAATCGCAAAGTGAAGAAATTCAGCCTATCGCCATCAACGCATACAAGATGTGGATTGCCCTTCCTGTTATCGTGGTTGTTGCCCTGTTGCTGCTCTATCCTACAGGATTTAATGTCCCTCTTGGTGCTGTTCCATTTCTCGCATCCTCAATCATCCTTGGCCCTGGGATTGGCGATCTTCTGTATTTGACTAGTCAATCTCGTATTGGAGTATCTCGAGCATTTCCCATTGCGATGGCTTTTCCAATTATCACCTACTTCTTCTCTTTTGTTTTACTCGGTGAACCCCTCCTACTCACCCGATTCGCAGGGGTTATTCTTGCTATCATCGGAATCATCAGCATCACTCGCGAACAAGCTCGACAGTCTAAGGATATACCTGAAAACACCAATGAACATGCGCGAAGAAGATTCGACGTAATCGGCGTGGCTCTCGCTATTTTGGCGGCTCTCAGTTGGGCCAGCGCCACCGTGATACTGCAGGTCGGTTTAGTGGGGGCTGATCCGATTGATTCGAATCTCATTCGCATACTTATTGGCTCCGTCTTTCTTCTGCCCCTCTTTCTGATTGCAAGACGGCAGGGTATGTCCATGCCCACTAAGCGTGCAACAAAAATTGTGGCTATAGCCGGCTTCTTTGGTATGGGGGTTGGGTCCATCCTTTATGTCAATGCTGTCTTCTTCACAGGCGCCGCGGTAACTTCTGTCATCGCTGCAACGGCTCCCCTCTTCGCACTCCCCTTTACCATTCTCTTCCTCAAGGAGAAGGTCACTCCGCTCATCCTTCTGGGAACTTTTCTGACTATAAGTGGAGTGTGGCTGGTAGTCTTAGGTTTTTAAAAAGAAAAGAAACTGCGAACCGGCTGGTAACTTCCTCGGCTCGTAATATTTGGTTCATCGATTCGTTTTATTTGTAGTATTTCTTCGCGGCTTCGATATCATCCATGATGACTTCGAGGTCCTCTTCGTGACCCACTTCGTCTGCCAAGATTTTGTAGATGATGTGTGTAGTTATTGGATCCTTGCCTTTGATTTTCTCAATGATTGCAGAATAGGTTTTGATGGCACACTGTTCGCCCTTGATGTTCTGTTTCAGAATCGGAACAACGAATGGATCAGTTGGCGCTTCATAGCCACAATTTGTCTTTGACATCCATTCGGATGGAGTCAGAATCGGAGTGCCCCCCAGCTGAATGATTCGATCTACGAGCATTTCAGCGTGTTCCAGTTCTTCACCGGCGTGTTCCTCAAGTTCACCAGCGACTACAGCACGCATTGGGCCAACCACAACTTTTGCCCCATTCCAATACTGGATATACGCTAACCATTCATCCGCTAACGCTTTGTTCAGTAATTCGATTAGTTCTTTGAGGTCATATTTGACAATTTCACGACCTTTAGTTCCCATTTGAATACCTCCTATTGAATAAGGTGTAAATTCGGTGCTGGTGGATGTGTTTGCCTGCCTTATAATTTCCTACTATCGTCCAACTCGAAGCATCGGTTGACCACAACAGGCTATCTTTCCACCGCCTGCAGCAGTCACTTCAACCTCATTTCCACAGATAAGGCAACGATACATTTCTCCAATGCTTTGAACTTGTGCCATATACGATCTGCCTTCCAATTGCAAAACCCACTAGTATTCGGATTGAAGATACTGAAATAGATTTCGTCTTCTCTCAGGCTATTATAAAGGAAAGAAAAAGAGGGTTGCAGATGGGTGGCTTCAACCAACCCTCTGCGGTAAAAAGGGGTGTCTCTGAAAAGATCACATTAGTTAGTAGCTATTCCCCTCGTTGTCCGAGTTTGGCATCGAGCATTAATAGTGCGCCTTTATTATCACCAATCTCTTTCAGCAAGAGTGCGATACGTTTGGTCTGTTCTTCCTCCTCAATCTGTTCATTATAAAACCAGTTGAGCATTGGGATCGCAGACTTATCTTCTAGTTTTTCAGCTAACTTACCTATTTTAAAGATACGATCAGTGACAAGTTTTTCATGCTTGTAGGCAGTTAGAAACGCATTCAGAGGTGACTCCCAGTCGATTTCAGGAGCTTTGATTTCAGTCAGTTTTACACGACCACCACGATCACTGATATGTGTCCAGAATCGCATGGCGTGTTTGTATTCTTCGCCAGCCTGGACTTTCATCCAATGGGCCATACCAAGGAGATTCTTATCTTCAAAATATGCTGCCATTGACAGGTAAATGTACCCAGAATAGAGTTCGAAGTTGAGCTGGTCGTTCATTGCATTTTCTAAGTCATCGCTAATTTCCATGCATTATCACTTCCGTAAGTGTAATGTTAGTCGTGCGTTGACACTCCCTCTTTATATTTGTAGTGCACTTCTTAACATAGTTAAGAAATAAGAACTTAGAAGCTCCTATCGACAGTTCAATAGCCTTTTATCCTGAGGTCATCTTTACACTGTTGATTACAATGAAGGCATTAATCATCGTTGACATGTTAAATGATTTTGTAACCGGCTCCCTAAAATGTGAACGAGCCCAACGAATCATTCCTCACATTCGTAATCTCATGAACTCCTTTCACAAGCACAAGCTTCCTGTAATCTTCGTGAATGACAGCCATCTCGATACAGATTTTGAAATGGAAAGGTGGGGTGCTCATGCCATTGAAGGCACAAAAGGCGCCGAGGTCATCCCGGAATTAACGCCCGAAAAAGACGATATCATTATTGGTAAACACGTATACAGCAGCTTCTTCGAAACTCCATTAGATTCGATTCTTCGTAGTCGTAAAGTCGACACTGTGGTTCTCACTGGGCTTCATACTCATCTATGTGTTCGTCATACCGCCGCTGATGCCTTCTTCCGAGGATACAAAATTCAGATTCCCGAAAATGGTGTTGATTCCTTCACAAAGGAAGATCATGAATCGGGATTAGCGTATCTGAAAGAATACTACGCCGCAAACATAACCGAATCAGATGCCATTATCAAAGATCTCAAGAAGTAGGATCCCTCAGGTCGATGTGCCTACTTTTTCTAGTTGCGGACTGAGTTTGACCGGGAAGACTGGTGCTTCACTGAGTAATCGATACGATTTTGGTAGGAGTGCTAGCTGTTCTCGGCAATATTGCTGACTTTCTTCTAATAATGGAAAATCGTAGGTTAGGACTCCTTTTTCGATAATCGGTATCAAGAGGGGATTAGAATCTGGAATCTCTTCATCCCATCGTGCAATAATATCCCGATTAAACAGTCCCTCATTATCGGTTAAGCGGTGGATTTGTTTACGATAAGGCAACAATACTTTGTCAGTACTAAGTTTGGTTTTGGGAATGGGGTAGCCATCTTTTTCAATGCGTTCAACGAGCTTGTAGACGCCCTGAAGTGCTGATACTCCGCCTTCCCGGCTTATGGGGTTGAAATTCGCTCCGGTAACAAGTCTGGTACCAACACCAAATCCATCGATCGGGGCACCTAGGCGAATCAATTCCTCGATACGATATTCGTCAAGATCACTACTGACAAAGATTTTCGTGTTTTCGAATCCCGATTCGTCCAACAGCTTACGGGCTTCGATGGACAAATTTGCTAGGTTGCCGCTATCTAATCGAATCCCGGTGAGACGGTATCCTTGCTCATGCAATTCTTTTCCAACGGTTATGGCATTGCGTACGCCCTGAAGGCTGTCATAGGTGTCTACGAGTAGGATGGTGTTATGAGGAAATGAAGCTGAATATTCTCGGAAGGCTTGTATCTCGTCTGGGCGGTTCTGAATGAAAGAATGGGGCATGGTGCCAATATATGGGATGTCCCAGGTTTTGCCTGCCAACACAAGTGAGGTTCCAGTGGCTCCGGCAAGGTACGCTGCACGGGCAGCTAAGAGTGCAGCGTCTCGTCCATGTGCACGACGTGCACCGAAATCCACGACAGTTCGTTCACCGGCCACATCGACCATCCGAGCGGTTTTTGTTGCTACCAGTGACTGGAAGTTCATCACATTCAGTAAATACGTTTCAAGAAGCTGTACCTCTATAGTGGGTCCAGTTACGTTTATGATAGGCTCGTTGGGGAAGACCACTGTTCCCTCAGGCACTGCATAGATATCTCCACTGAATTTAAAGTTCATGAGAAAATCTAAAAAGCCATTTCGAAAGTCAGGCCCTGATGTGGCTTCCAACCATCCCAAATCCTTCTCTTCAAATCGAAGGTTCTGCACAAATGCAATAACCTGCTCTAATCCTGCTGCAACCAAATAGCTTCCAAACGGTATCAAACGCACAAAGTACTCTTGAGTGACCACAGCATCGTTTTCATGGTCGAAATCAGCTTTGGTGCTTGTCAACTCATAATAATCTATGAACAAGGCCAGCTCATTTGGAGTGATTAATCCAAGTTTAGGTTGCGGCATCTGAAAAACCTCTTTTGACTCCAATTCTAACCTCTAAATGCATACCTCCCCTTTCAAAAGGATTTAGGCAGGTTGGATATGTATGTTTTTTAGCCAGAATCTTTTTGACCTACATTATTTCATACAAGGCTACAGGTAGAATATTCATGTCCTTACGTTTGCAAATAGGTCAATCCGCTCCCCCAATCAAACTCTATGACACCGACTTAAATCAACGCACCCTAAAAGAGTTCAAAGGACAGACTGTTGTTCTCGTCTTCTTCCCCGGTGCCTTCACCGCTGTCTGCACGAAGGAGCTATGTAGCTTTCGTGATAGTCTTGCCAACTTCGAATCTATGAACGCCCAAGTCATTGCCATTAGCGTGAATGACCCGTTCACTAACAAGGCTTTCGCGGAACAGAATCGCCTCCTTTTCCCCATTCTTAGTGATTATAATCGTGTCGTTATCCGTGCCTATGATGTGGTCGGAGAAGGTTTAGGAACACTTAAGGATTACACCTTCGCAAAACGCGCAGTCTTCGTCATAAGTCCAGAAGGGTTCATCCGATGGAAATGGGTCACGGACAACGCCGCCATCGAGCCTCCTTATGGTGAAATCCAACACGCTGTCGATGATATTGGGCGCGTGCCATCATCAAGCTAGAGTCACAATTCGGATGCTACGGCTTCTTTGATCCTTGTAATGAAATGGTGATGTTTTTCACTAAGATTTTTTTCCCAGATTGCTTGAGCGCGAGTTCAACGATTCGTTGGAGACCGGAACAACAGGGGACTTCCATCTTCACCATTGTTACACTTTTGATGGAATTGTTCTGAAAAATCTCTGTGAGTTTCTCCACATAATACTGAGCATTATCGAACTTCGGACACCCATAAACCAGCACTCGGTCCTTCAAGAATTCCTGCTGAAACTGCGGATAGGAAAAGGGTACACAATCGGCGACAACTAACAAGTCGGACTCCTTGAAAAACGGGGCATTGACCGAAACCAACCGTAATGCAATCGGCCATTGTCGCTGTCCAATAGGCACGACCTCTCCGCTAAGATGGGTTGTGGTTCCAGCGGTGAGTCCATCAACTTTAACATCGCAGGACACACATCCTGCTGGCACACTTTTAGCCAGGTGCTTTTCCACGGCTTCTTCATCAAAGTCTGGGGCTTCTCGGTGGATAATCTTCAATGCACCTATATGGCAATGACCTAGACACGCGCCAAGCCCATCACATAGATCATCGCGAATCAGCTTCGCTTTCCCATCGATGATCTGTAATGCGCCTTCAGCGCAGTTGGGAATACATTCGCCACAGCCCGTGCATTTCTCTTCATCAATTTCGATGATTTCCCGGATAGGCATGTTAACAGTGTTGACTTTCTAAGTTTTTAACCAATACTCTCTTCCTATTGCATTCGACTAACTGTGTATCCACAGTAGTGGTTTTAAAAAAGGAGAAGGGATCCGCCCAATCATGATAGATGAGCGGATGGATTGATGTGGTTTTTCCACAGGGCGGTTACGCTTTCTTACGGCGGCGAACGAGGAAGACAGCAACCACGCAGACGACGACGCCAATCAGGATGGCTTCCCATGGGAATCCGGGGATACCTGGAGGTGCAACCTGTCCAACATTGGAGTAGGCTGTATACACGGGATCGTGGACAATACGATATCCGCCAAACTTGGGGAAGGTGATTGCGTACCAGAAGGCAATCTTGTTAAAGTTTTCATAGGCGTGTTGGTAGAGCGCGCGAGGTCCAGTGTACATCGATTGCATCGTTGGACTGATAGCGTACGCCCACAAAGCTAGAAAGTCTGCTGAGAGTGGTAATTGCCAGAGCACAAGCAACGTTTCAAGTGAAAAGAGCGCAGGCGACAAGATCCAACTATATGCTGGAAGACTTGCGTTGAGCGTTGGGTAAGGTTCAGTTGTTTCGTTTTGGAGATCATAGGTTCCTCGGACACCAACTGCGAAGGCGCGGTCTCGTCCAAGGGCATCGGTAGTGATGTTTGCGTAAATCCAATTGGCCGCAGGTTGAGGATCGAGTTGATTTCCGTTGTGGACGTGATAAGTTGAACCCCATGCTGTTATCAGGTGTGCGACACCTACAGTAACATTGGCTAGGGCGTTGTGAATTTCTTGGTCAGGAACATCGAGTGTCTGACCGAGGAAATGCAAGGATTGGACCTGCCCAATGGTGTAGAAAGTTTCAGCGGTAATTTCACCAGTCGATTCATCTACGTTGATGACATATTCGAATGTCAGTTCACTAATTTGGACTTCAACGAAAGGTACTGCTAAGGTTAGCCAGAAGGCTAACCAATTTTCTGTGGAAACTAGTCGCGCGTAGAGATTCTTGTAGCTAACGCCAAAACGGTATTCACCAGGATTGGGATTAGTCATATCAATGGATTCAACGGTGGGATCAGTGCCAGTGTGATTGCTTTCTGGATTATCATATCCATATGGAATGACAAACCATTGATCTTCTCCGGGATTATGAACATTGTTGCCATTTGTGTCGTTAAAGGCAAACATGAAGGCAAAAATTGCCCCAGTAAACATTTCATGTCCTTCAGGAGTTGTGAAGTGCATGCCGAAGATTTGATAGGGTAAAGTCGCACTGGTATCGTTTTCCGCAATATACACATCGCCCAGAGCTAACAGGGCCGCTTGGAATTCACCAGCACCTTGGTAATTGACGCTGTGCATGATGATCTCGATACTGTCACCTGATGTCTCGTTTGTGAATGTCTTCGTGCTACTCCAGAAATGCTCAG
This sequence comes from Promethearchaeota archaeon, assembly GCA_048938295.1. Taxonomy (GTDB): domain Archaea; phylum Asgardarchaeota; class Hermodarchaeia; order Hermodarchaeales; family Hermodarchaeaceae; genus Hermodarchaeum. Next base: position 36,252 of record JBHLMI010000020.1, on the reverse strand, counting down.
CGAATGTGTGATCAAAGATCGCTGCTTCACTGCCTGGAACATATGTCTCAGGTGGGAGGGCGGTAGTAGTCATTGGAGCCAAGACAACTGTCAATGCAAGCGCTAGAGCCACTATTGGAATGGTTTTCATTTTGCTTATCAATTTTAAGCACATCTTTACCGTTATCGGCAAGTGTTTGCTCGTTAGCTCTCCCTCTCAAATGACGAATTTAAAGAAGCTGATAAGTTTAGTTTTCAGTCTAGAAAACTAAGGTTTACTAAGATTTTCCGAGTAGAACGGGTTGGTTAGTTCCGAACAACCCAGCTCCGAGTATATTGCCCGAAGAACCGGAGAAATCCTGCCTTACGTGATTTAATTAGTCCTACCAGAATGTCGAAAGGTAAGATGAGCACCTTAGTGAGAGCCCGGATTGCCGCGGGTTGTTGAGCGACACGGGCACCACTCACATCTACGATGCGAATCCCCAGTATCATCTTACCAAGTGATTGTCCCCGATAGCCCTCTAGTAAGGTGAAATACATCCACAAAATCGCCACAATGAAGGCACGGATCAGGACAACTGTCAAATCGGGGTAGATTAGAAACGTGTCAACAATCCTTGTGACGAAAAGGGGCAGGGGAAATCCACTGAGCCACCAAGCTGGAACTAATGTGAATGCTGACGAAAAATCTGCTGCAATGAATAGCACAGACAGGATTAATATGACGTCGATAAGAAATGCCAACGTCCGACGACCTACAAAAAGTCCAGGAGTAGCCGTGCCTGTGATTTGGGTTCCGCTGAGGCGACCTTCCAGCATTTTCCATGTCCGATACAGCTTCAAACCTTCATTAGAAATCTGGTATTCACCATTAACTTGGGCAAGAAACGGTTCCAACCGCTGTAAATGGAAATTAAGTTTACCGCTGGAAATATTCATTCGCGCAAGGATTTGTGAATAGGAGATACCTGGGGTTTCGTAGACAGTTTCAAGGATTTGACGACGTAACGGATGGCCAATCGCAGTAAGAAATTCGTCCAAATCCGTCATTGGTCGGTTTCATCCCCAGTATCTTGTCATAACTTAAAGTCCATAGACTGCTCTCCGTAAAAGTTGGAGTAGCCACCTTCTATACTCACTGAGGAAATTGCGCCTTTATACATATCGTCAACACCTTACGCTTCCATTTCAGCTGCGAGCTTCTTACGGCCATTAGATCGCACTACGCGTAGAACCACAATAATGAGTGCGACTAATACCACTGTTCCGATGAGGACCACTCCCAGAACATTCGTGGCTTGTCCGATATTTGAAAACGCGGTATAAACGGGATCATACTCAACACGATACCCCTGCGATTTAGGAAACGTGGTCCCATACCAGAAAGCGGCGCCATTGAAGATTAGATCTGCGTTATTATATACGTCTCGCGGCCCATCGAAATTGTCTTGAAGGTACGCGCTCATGGCATAGGCAAAAATGCTGAAAATGTTAGCTGAAATCGGTAACTGCCAGAGTAAAAGGACCAAGTCAATTGGCTGTGGGGTGAGAATCCAACTGTACGCGGGAAGGCCACTTTGAACTAGTGAAATGGGCTGTGTACTTTCATTGAGAACATCGTAGGTTCCCCAAGTGGTCACAGCGAAAGCTCGATTTCGTCCCGCCGCGTCCGTCGAGATATTGACAAGGGTGTGATCCGTTCCACTTATCGGCGTTGAGGGAACGGTTCGTGCATAATATCTAGTTGTCAAGATGATGCCCAAATGGGCAACACCGATTCCCACATCCTTCAGTGACTCGTGGAAGTTGGGCACTGGAATACCAAGAAACCGAAATTCGGTAACCTGACCTATCGTATAATAGGTTTCAGTGGTGATTTCTCCACTCTCGACATCTACTTGGACATCGTAAACTACTGTCAATTCGCTAAATGAGATTTCAAAGAACGGAACAATCAATGTCCACAAAAAATCAGCCTCACTATTCGCTGACACCAACCGACCATACAAGTTCCGATACCGAATCCCAAACTGATAGTGGTCATCTCCCAACTTCGTCACAGGAATCGCTTCGACCGTTAATGGCTCCGTCGCGTTCCCCTCATTATATCCATACGGGATGATGAAAAACCGGTTCTCGCCAGGGCTTGGAATTCCGTTGTGATCAGTGTCATTGAATCCAAATAAGAAAGCTAACAACGAACCGGCGAAGATATCCCGTCCTCCCTTCGTCGTGAAATGCAACCCGAAGAGCTGGTAAGGAAGCGTCGATTGTGTACCGTTTTCGTTCTCAATCACTCCTAGTGCTAGGAGCATGGCCTGAAATGAACGTGGTCCTTCCTTATAGTTCAGGTAACTGGCGATGAATTGGACCGAAGCGTTCTCTACTGATTCAAAAACTATGGAATCATTAGTCCACGAATCCTCAGCGAAGGTATGGCCAAAGAAGTGGCGTTCACTACCAGGCACCCAGCTTTCTGGTGGTTGCGCACCCACCTGAACTGGAGATATGAAGAATAATAGGCAAAACCCGAACAGGGCAAATGTTAGCCATTTAGCATACCCTTTCAACCTAGAACCACACAACACACAGTTCGCTAGCCTCAATCCTTACTCAACGAGTGTATATAAGCAAAATGAAAAGAACAACTGTCCTCCTAGACAAGCACGATTGACAATCCCGTATAAAAACTAGAACAGGTCCCCTAGGACCCCTACAAAGAAAATAAGGACAAAGAGGGCCACCTGCCCTCTTGTCTACTTAAAGCTCAGCACCACACTCACTGCAAAACTTCCCTTTCGAAGCAGGCGCCCCGCATTCTGGGCAAAACTTCTTGGCTTTCACCCGTGCATCAACTTCCTGACGAAGTTGTTTTCCGCATTCTGAACAGAATTTCGGAGGCTTACCGTCTTTCAGCGGCATTGCAGCGCCGCAGAAGGGGCAGGCGACATGAGTGACGCCTTGTTCTTGGGGCTTCTGGGATTGGCGCATCATTTCAGCGAGTTGTGGGATGAGGACGATGCCAGCACCAGCTGCAGCTCCTCCGCCGCCACCTTGGCCGAGGGCTTCGGCGCTGCGGCGCATGGTTTCAGCGGTGAGAACTTGGTTGCCGGAGACGCCTTGGACGGCAAAGAAGAGGCGCTCGCGGTATTCGGGTGAAGTGTCCATTCCAGCGAAGGCCATGTCTAGAAGTTTAAGGCCGTATTCTTCGAACTTGTCGGAGAGGATGGTTTTGGTTTTCATGCTGGTTTCGTCAAGGCGGGTCATGGCGTTTTGTAGGGTATAGCCAGCGAGTTCATCCATGGCGAGTTCGACGAATTTGGACCGAATGAAGTCGGTAACATCTTGAGTGGTGTAGTTTTCTCCAGCGACGACTTCGTTAACAAAGATTTGTGCATCCTCCACTTCGAACCAAAATTCTCCATGGAACTGGAGGGGAGCTAAATCACGGGTTTGGCCTTTGCCACCGAATTTGCCTTGGAATTTGGTCGTGTTTAGGAAGATGACTTCAGCGTTGAAGGGGGATTTGTCGAAACCTGCAATACGGCGTAGAATTCCTGTGAGAATCGGAACATTAGCGGTGGTGAGGGTGTGGCGCCCAACGCCCATTACGTCGAGGGCTTTGCCGTCGCGGTAGAAGACGGCAGCTTGGTTTTCGCGAACGAGGCATTGGCTGCCCCATTTCACGAGGTCATTGGGCCATCGATAGACGATGTCGTTCTTTCGCATGTTTTTCCATTCGATTATTTCGGGCATGTTGATTTCTCCCTCTGGAAATCCAAGTTTGGAAGGTACAGAAGGTCTGTGTTGCAATTCGTGCTCAGCCTTTTCAACTTTACGACTTTGCTTTTTTGAACGATTTTTGTTTTGGGAATAACATAGACTTGGATCTACTTGTGGTGGTCTGTCGTTTCTTTGGGTGTAAGATAATCCAGTTGGTCAGCAAAGAAGTATTTGAGGTTCTCTTGGCAGCTAGCCTTGGACTCCTGTTTATAAACGCGGATCAAGTGGTTTCGGAGAATGCTTAGGGGGGTTTCGCCCATTCTCTCCGCAAAGACAACCTCTACCTTTGCATCGATGAGTAGTTTCGCTGTGTCTTTCCCACGTTCTTTCTCCTGTTGTGAAGCAGGGTTTGGTACAATCTCCCAGAGTGAGATTTGTTCCTGTTGAATATCCATTATCAGGAAAAAATCAACAAATCCAAATACCGAGCTAGGCTTGGATTGGGGAGTGGCATTCTGAGAGTCTACGGGAAATGCGACGCGGAAGGTGATAGGTGTTACTGGCTCCACATGAACGAGAACTGAAAGAACTTCAGGGTACACTTCTTTGACTCGTGCTTCGATTTCTTCTGTGAGGCGATGTGATTGGAGGACCGTTGTTTTACCAGCAACTTCAAGGTGCATTTCTCCAAAATAAATTGGTCCTGCTCTTCGTAACTTTATGTCATGAACACCAAGGACACCAAGAACAGGTACAGCGAGTTGTTCAATAGCCTTTATCTTTTCGAGATCTTGCCCAGCATCCATTAGGACGAGTATTGATTCATATGCCAATTGGAAACTACTTCTAAGAATCAACAGACCAATTATAAATCCCACAATGGATTCAACCCATGGTAATCCAACTAAAGCAAAGACCAATCCTAAGATAACAGCAATCGAGGCCAAAATATCCATTTGAAATTCTTGACCCTTATTATATACTGCATTACTCCTAGTTTCTCGACCAATTTTTTTCAGATACCAGGACATGACAAAGATGATTGGAATTGATGCAATTGAAACCACTAATGCCAGATCGATGAAGCGTAGTTCTATTGGAATGAATATTCGTTGGATTGCTTGCCAAAGCACACCTAAACCCGTTATAAAGATAAAGACTGCGACAATCAGGGCTGCTAATGATTCTGCCTTGAAATAACCATAGGGATATTTTTGGTTGGGATCTCGTTGAGCGAGCCATAATCCAAGAAACACTGTGATAATGGCAATCAGATCTGAGATCGAGTCGACTCCCTTTGCTAAAAGGCCAAGGCTTCCCGAAAGGTGTGCTATGAGAAACCATGTAATGATTAAGAGTGAAACAACAATTGAAGCCCTTTTGATGGCTTTACGTCCACGAGCCAAGTTTTCATCAATTGTTGTGGTGAAGGGCATCCTGTTATACCTGTCAAACTTTGTTAATAGTGTCAAGTCTTCTTCCTTTTAAACACTCATTAAAATTCAAGTCAGTTTAGAAAAATAAGATTCATTGATTTTTATTATGAAATAAGTATTCAACTACAACTCCCTTTAGAGTCGTTCTACGAGTCTCTCGAAAAGGGAATTGGAAGGCAAGATGGTCGATCACTTTGAATCCATAAAAATCCTCGACGGCTTTTATTGACTTGAAGAAATAAAAAGAGAAAAAGAATGGAAGGACACACTTCAGGGGCAGTAGTCGCAACCAGTTAGTTAAACGACTTCAATACCCATGATGACTTGTTCTCGTTCCTTCCACTGGAGGTTCATTTTCGAAACCATTTTTCGAAGATCCTTGATGTGACCTATTGCTTCATCGGCATCATCTTCAATCAACGTCAGGACATCGTCACAGCGTTGATCGAAGGTTTGGACGTTCTCTACAAACCAACTGTCGTAGCGGAGCATATTCTCTAAATCGTCTTCTTTGATTTTGATGGCGTCAAAGAAGGGACGGTATCCATAATCCGCATGTTCGATTTGGCTGATGAGCTTCTCCGTTCGACTCATAACTGAGTCAACCATTCGGTAGGCCTCTTCAATATCGTTTTCCACGACAGCAGAACGAATATCTTGAATTTTATCTGTGGATTCTCGTAGACGGTTGACGATTTGGTCACGAAGAATTCGATCGGCATTCCGCCGTTCTTCCTTGATCCGGTATCCCCGCCATCCGGGAATTAATTTCATGATTTTCTGTGTTAGAGTGCGTTCGTCATCGACTTTTTCCATAATGGATGGTTTATCTTTATCTCCCAAGGAGATCACCTCGATGGTCGCTATCTAGGCATTGGGTTGAGACCTTATAAAATCTCGCCAACCTAGCTGATTTCTACGAGAAGCATAATTGATACCCAAGTATTGATGGTATTCGCTACATCGACTGTGTGTGACCAGTTGTAGACATATGTGGCAGGTTTCTATTGCGCTCGTTCTGCTGCGGTTTTTCGTGAGGCATAAAATATCGTCATCAAGGCTAATAGCAACGGAATGATCGTCAGTCCAAGACCGGCGTAGAAGAGATATGCTGGAGTGAGTCCCAGGAGTGAAAATTCAGAATAACCTAAATACGTCAGGATGGCACCTGCAATGGTGAGAAGGAACCATATAAGGGACATGCCGATGGTCTTCACTTTGAATCCTGCGGTGGTGGGAATCTGGGTATAAATAACTCGACCGTTCGATGCATCAAGGGCTGCTTCATAGCTTTTGTTTCCACCAACTGAGAATTTGACATGATAGATGGGCACGTGGATGTAGGCTTGGTCGGTGACCTGAAAGTTTTCCCGGGTATCATCGATTTTTTCCGTTTCTCGCTTTATCCTTGCAAAGATCATATTACGTGTAGCAGCGATTGCCTGTTGTCGTGCATCTTCTTCTGAGACCTTTGAAAACAGCACGTTCCCTGTATATTGCTGGACTTCTTCGAAATTGAAGTACCGTCGTGACCGAGTGGCAATCGGGTAGTTGACTATTTCAGGACGAGTTTTGGGTCCAGCGTATAGTCGGATTTGACGTGTCTGTTCTTGATGTCCGGATTCAGCAACCCATTCCCAATGGATACTTGAATAACGTCCACCAGATTGGCCCCGGAATGAGGCTTTTCGGTCAATTCCCTTGTAGGCAACATCCCCTTGAACAGTTACAGTCCAATAGGGGTAGTAGGTCATTGAGAGATCCTGCAATTGGATTTGTAAGGCTAAATCATCTGAGACGCCAGGAACCTTCACCAGGTACGCTTTGAGAGTATCAAGCGCCTCACTTTGAGTGTAATTCACTCCCAGTGCAAAATGCTCCTTCATTCTTGTCCCTTCAGGGGTGAATGAAGTACCACAATAGTTACAGGTGATAATCGCATCCGTTGGATGGATGTTAAGCTGTGCGCCACAATTTATGCAATGTTTTGCCATTTCTTTTCACCGTTTTTCCTCAGTCACCCTCGTTTTTCTGCATGTATCTTGAAGCTATTCCGGGTCGCTAGGACACCAATTGCTAGTCCAATAACGACTAGCACCAAGGATAAGAACGAATAGTCTGGTGCGAGTAGTAGCGCAGCAAAGTAGGTGCCGATGGTTCCAATGAGCACTCCTATGAGGCTTAACACGAACATAGTAGCCCGATAGCTTGCAGAAATGGGTACTTCACCTTTCAGGATTTTCTTCGTATGTCCGTCGATACCAACACGATACGTTTCAGTACCAAATTGGTAGCGGACAAGCCAATGCGGGACATGCAATAGGTATGAGCCGGTCTTGTTGATCCGGCTGTTGCAGTCCCAGATCTTTGTGGCCCGGGAATCAGCGCGGCTGCGATGATCCTGGGAAATAAATGTTTCAGCAATCTCGTAGGCATCATCGTCGGTGAGTTCGCTATTCAAAAAGAGGGGCTTTTCTTCCACGGCTGTGATTGCATTGTAATCAAAAGGTTGGATTCCCCTCTTAGTCACGTTTAGTGCCTTATCCAATTCGCCAAGACTGTAGAAGGTAGCGCCTCGTCGACACAAGACATTCACTGAACGATTCTCGTCGAATTGGCCCTGGATGGGTTCATATTCGATTTTAGTTCGTGAACGCCGTTTCCCTTGTGAGTCAGTGTAGTATTCGGTTTCGCGGTGCTCCTTATACCCCTGATATGAGGTATACGCATGCATCGATTCCACCCAAAAGGGAACAAATCGCAGATGTGATTCTGTCACTCGGGCTTTACCACCTCGACCCACCCACTCAGTAACCATATCGCGGATTTCATCCGCCGTCAGTGTGGGCTCCAAGGTAAAGTGATTCTCTACCTTCTCTCCCTCAACGGTAACTGTAAAACCACAGTAACCACAGGTGATGACGACATCATCGGGAGAAACTGCGAGGGGGGCGTTGCAGGATTGGCACTTAAGAGCTGTCATGGTTTCAATTGGCTGTGTTGCCACTGTGCTTCCTCCTGTTCTCAGACATTACGAAGAATGCCCTTAACTGTTTCCTCTCATTTTCTTCAGATTTCGAATTCTTTCGGCATATTGAATGGTGGACAGAAACCTGAAAAGGTGCGAGGGGCTAGGCACGTTGGTGAACACTTTGACTCCAATACTTGACGGTGACCAAGTGCTCTTTTTTTTAGATACTCGACGACATTGGCTGCTCCGGGTAGAAGCAGGAAAATCATTTCACCTTCACAGAGGCATTCTAAAATTTGATGAAGTAATCGGTCAACCTTTTGGGAGCTTAATTAAGACCTCTCTTGGGGTTCACGTTGCTGCATTGAACCCACTCCCCCGGGATCAGGCTGTGAAGATGGGGCGGCAAACTAATATTGTGTATCCCAAAGATGCTGGACTTATTATATTGTTAGCGGGGATTGGCCCCGGTTCAGTGGTGCTCGAAGCGGGTACCGGCAGTGGGGCACTTACCTCCCTCCTTGGTCATCACGTTGCTCCAGCAGGGCGTGTGATTTCCTATGAACTCCGAGAGGATTTCGCAAAGGAGGCGCAAAAGAACATCGTGAAAATCGGTCTTGGTGATATCGTTACCATCAAACAACAGGATATTCTGGCGGGCATACATGAAACCGAAGTTGATGCCGTGGTGCTCGATATGGCGGTGCCATGGGACGTAGTACCACTGGCCTATGAGGCGTTGCATGGAGGTGGAGTCATAGTATCGTTTTCACCGACCATTGAGCAAACCCAACGCACAGTAGACGCGATCTATGCTTCTCACTTTACCGAAATCATGACACGTGAACTCATTGAACGGGAAATTCTCGTTCGTCCAGGAAAAACTCGACCCGCCACTCGGATGATTGGGCACACCGGATACCTCACCTCAGCTAGAAAGGTGTATCCCCCGAAAGGCTAAACCTAGTATGCGCTCTTCTGTCCGACGCTAGGACCTCTTATTAGAGATCTACTCAAGTGAAGCGCCACAGTGGTGACAAAATCGGGCTTCAGCTGTTGGGACTGGTGAACCACAGCTAGCACAGAATTTTGTTGTAGCACCAGCAGTTGCCTTTACTTCATAAGGTGCTGGTTTCGCTGGGACTGCTGCGAGGATTGGGTCAAGGAGCGAGTTGTTGATCATTCGTTCACCGCTGCCGTGTTCGGGGCACTGGATGCTGAGATTTGTTGAAAGACTGCCTGCTCGTTGGCCAACGATATCAACGGGTTGTCCACACTTCTTGCATAGAAGGACGTGTTCTCGGATTAGGTCGCTGGCCTCCTCGTAGCGGTTTTCTGGCATTGAATAGACGACCTCAGCAGTGTGCACTGGGCAGATCATGTAGAGTTTGATTGTATTCGGATTGGGTTTGCTAACTCGATTAACAATGCGCGGTCGACCACAACGTCGACAGTGGAGTTTCTGTTGAATTTCATCTCGGGACATATAGATCACGCTCTTAGTCCCATTAACGAAAATGCAGACTTATAAAAACTCGTAACTTAGGAGGAATAGAAAATTCTTGCTGAGAAATCATTATCTAACCCAGTTAATATCCATGATTACTAGGTGCAGGGTATCATGAATCCGTCTAGACCTCTTTCACTTCCTGTGACTCCACGGCTGATTCTCCAGGCTCGTAAACGTTTGGATGGCCTCATCTCACATACCCCCGTATCTCCTTCTCCGAATCTAGAGGAGATAGCAGGGGCTAAAGTGTTTGTGAAGTGGGAGTGCCAACAGCACACGGGGGTATTCAAGCTCCGGGGTGCCTACAACAAGATTGCCTCGCTCCCTGAGGAGACGGCACAGCGAGGGGTGATTACAGCCTCTACTGGTAATCATGCGCTTGCAGTAGCCTATGCTGCCCAACACCGCAATGTCTCAGCAACAGTTGTGGTTCCTCATAATGCGTCGCCATTGAAATTAAAAAAGTGCAAACGATATGGGGCAACCATTCTTGAACATGGTAGCAACTACGATGAAGCCGCAGCCTATAGTGTGCAGTATGCTCAACGAAATAAATTAACCCTCGTTCATGCTTATGCTGATCCACTCGTCATTGCAGGACAGGGAACTGTTGGTGTTGAGCTCCTTGAAGATCTCCCAGATGTGAATGTGGTTATTGTACCAATTGGTGGAGGGGGCTTAATCTCCGGTATTTCGTTATGGGCTAAAAACATCGATCCTCAAATTCGTGTGATTGGTGTGCAAACCACAGCCGCTCGGGCGTTTTACGAGAACTACAGGGCGCAACAACTCTTTCATGTGCCCATCGAATCTACCATTGCTGACGGCTTAGCAGGAAATACTAACCAGCTTAACCTTGATATTGCACTCCAATATGTGGACGAGATTGTCCTCGTCGAAGAAAATGGTCTGCGTCCAGCGATACGCTGGACGATCGATCATGAACAGCAAATCCTTGAACCCGCTGGTGTTGTTGGAATTGCGGCTATCTTAGAAAAACGAGTTTTACTCCACAAAGGTGAAACCGTGGCCATCATTGCTAGCGGAAGTAATATCGACCCAAGGCTTCTCGAAGAAATCAAGAATCTTTAGTTCAGGTCATTGAATTCCGCGACATTAGAAAAGTCCACCATCTCTAGCTTCACTCATTCTTCAGAACGATCACTTCGCGAGGTGATACCGCGTTTACCCCATCGATAGCGTCCACGCCGTCGACCAGGACCACCGATGAGTTTAGTGGAAATTTCCAGTGTGCTCTTTCCAATCGTGATGATGTTATAATTTTGACAAGGACTTCCACGAAGTCGAGGACTTCCAGAAGTCCCTGAGTACACTAACACCATGTTCTCCAGACGCCACACCCACGGATAATGACGGTGGCCACTTAGCACCAAACCAACACCCTTGTGCATTAATAACTCCAACATATCCCCCGAATCCACCATATTATCCCGCTCTCGACCTGAACGAGGTACTGGAACAAGATGATGGTGTAACGCAAACACCTTTAAAAGGCCCTCATCGACGCTTGAGAAGCTTTTGTCAATGCAGGATCTACCCTCACGCCCTATATGACCTGTATCTAGGTCAGGTTCGGAACTGTCTGCTGCCATGAGGAATATGGTATCGTCTTTGTATTCAGCGAATCGTGGACCGAAGAGTTCTTCGAAGGTCATGTATCCTACATTAGAGGCATCATGATTACCCATCGTGTGTATTATAGGTGCTTCGATATTCTGGAGAATATCACGGGCTTCAATAAATTGTTCACGGACCCCATTCCAGGTGAGGTCACCACATACCATTACAAGGTTGGGGTTCATCTTGTTAATTTCGTCAACAGCAGAAACAATCATGTCTTTTCGGTATCCAGATTCTCCCACGTGTAGATCGGATATTTGGATAATTGTATGTTTTGCCATTTTTATCACATCACTTACTTTGAAAACATCCTTTTCACTTAGTATTAATCCATTCGGGTCGAGTTATTCGAACAAAGCCCAGATTTTAAACATACACTTTGCTAAATGCTCATCAAGTCTTGGGACAATCCGGTGAAGATAGATGGTGCAATTTGGTACCCCTGAATGGATAGAACAATTTGTTAAAATCCTCAACGAAAATAAGGCATATGCTGAAGCAGCTGAAACGTGGGAGGGCGACTTCCTCTTCATAGTGTGGCCTAACAAAGAAGCTGGCTTTGATGAGGAAGTGGTGATGTGGATGGATTTGTGGCACGGGAAATGCCGCGATCATGCTATGTTAGCGAACCGGGATGTAAAAGAAACTGCTTTCATTTATGAAGGTGAACTTGCGAACTGGCAGGATATCATCGAAGGCCGGCTAGATCCAATTAAAGCCTTACTCACACGGAAGATGAAACTGACTGGTGATCGTGCTAAAGTCATGCGGGCAACACGAGCTGCAAAAGAACTTGTTAGAACAGCACAAATGATTAAAACAGAATTTTAATCTAAAATCACCCTCGCGGTCTGCTCACTCCCTTATCCTATCCACTTTTTTAGTGGAACATAGAAGTGGATGTAAATCTTGAAGGATTTACTTCATGATTTTTTCAAGAAACGAAAGAGGTTGTAAGTGATGTGGTATTTCCGGTCTCCACGGCTTATCGTCTTTGGTGAAGATGCACTGGATCATCTCAAGGAGCTCGAAGGGCAACGGGTATTTGTTGTCACAGATAAGACCCTTTCAAAATTAGGCGTACTGGACAGGATTTTGCAAAAGCTGAAAGATAGCGGAAAAGAAGTTTCCTTTTTTGATGATATTACCTCCGAACCTCCTGACACAGTGGCTCAGGCATGTGCGAGGCAAGTTCGGGCATTTGATCCTGATATCATCATTGGTTTAGGTGGGGGTTCAGCGATGGATGTCGCAAAAGTTTCTAGGATTCTGAACGAACATCCAGATCATCCGATTATTGACATAACTCCACTCACACCGATTACCATTTCAAAAACGATGCTTGTTGCCATCCCAACGACATCTGGTACAGGTGCCGATGCGACTTGGGCTGCCGTTATTACAGATACCAAAGATGGTAATAAGATGGAACTAACCCACCCTGAGTTGATTCCCTATATCTCAATTCTAGACCCCTCGCTTACAAAATCGTTGCCACCAAAAGTGATTGCCTCTTCAGGTATGGATGCGCTGGGTCAGGCCATCGATGGCTATACTGTTCAATGGCGGAATGACTTTAGCAACGCCTTATGTATCCATTCCGCGCGAATGATTATGGAGTATTTACCCAAAGTGTTTGAAAACCCGGATGACACCGAAGCCCGTGAAAAACTGCATAATGCTGCTACCATCAGCGGATTAGCGTGGAGTAACTCATTCTTAGGCATCACACATTCCTTTGGACATGCTATGGGTGCCATCTTCAAAATGCCCCATGGACTCACCGTAGGAATAGTGCTGCCCTACTCCATCGAGTTTGCCCTAAAAACGAGTGCTGATTTGTATGGTGAACTCGCCCGGGCAATCGGCGTGGCTGATTCAAAGGACGATGACACAAAAGCAACCCTAAAACTTCGTGATGCGGTGTGGAAGATAATGGATGAACTCGAAGTTCCACGCAGCCTCAAAGCCTACGGGATATCAAAGGAGAAATTTGAGAGCCATTTTGATGACTTAGTCCGATTTACCCAAGAATCAGCCGTCAATATATTCAATTGTCGCGAACCGACAAACGAGGATATTGAACGATTCTGGCACTATATGTTTGAAGGCAAGTCCATAGATTTCTAACTGTACATATCACTTCACCCCAAATTCTAGGAAGGAATCCAATGTCAAAGAAGAACGGAAATGGCTTCACCGGAAAAATGCTCCATGTCGATTTAACGAAAGGACTCTTGAAAGATGCACCCACACCACTAGATTGGGCTGATCAGTTCATTGGGGGTGCTGGACTTGCAGCTCGAATACTTTATCCTCTCTTATCAAAGGAAACGGAACCATTGGGTCCTAATAACCCTATGCTGTTGATGGCCGGACCCTGTGTTGGAACCGCCGTGCCCAGTTCTGGCCGCATGGCACTTTGTGCCCGTTCACCGTTAACTCAGTTATGGGGCGAATCGGATATAGGAGGATATTTTGGTGCTGAAATGCGACAAGCAGGATATGATGGAATTCTCATTCAAGGACGAGCAGAAAAGCCCCTCTATCTTTCACTCCTTTATGGTAATGCGGAAATCCACAGTGCAGAACACCTTTGGTCTCAGACCATTTCTGCAACGCAACAACTGCTGCGCGAAGATATCGATGAAAAACGCTTCTTCACCCTTAGTATTGGCCCTGCAGGCGAAAACCTCGTCAAATACGCAAACATAATGTCTGAAGGTGGGAGAGCCGCCGGACGCATGGGTCTTGGCGCTGTAATGGGAAGTAAATACCTCAAAGCCGTGGCAGTTGTCGGTGATCAACCTGTTCCTGTGGCAAATCATGATGCACTTGTAGAACTAGCCCGATCAGCAAACAAAATCATGATAGAAGATTTCATGCCCGACTGCTATCGTATGATGGGCACAGCAACTGCAGTAGGTCCTTCGCAAGAAATCGGTTCAATGCCTAACAAATACTTCACTCAAGGTGAATTTCCCACTCATGACAACATTAGCGGAGCCACCCTGTCTGAAACACGGCTTGTAGGTCGTGATGGCTGCCACCGGTGCCCCATTCAATGTGGTCGCGTTGTTGAAGTACCAGATGGGGAATATAAACTTCCGCGAGTATCTGGACCCGAGTACGAAACACTAGCAGCACTAGGCTCTATGCTACTTATCGATAATCTCGATGCTGTATTAACAATGAGCCATCTCTGTGATGACTTGGGTCTAGACACGATTAGCACAGGAAACTCTATCGGGTTTGCCCACTACCTCATGAACCAAGATAAGTTGACACCCAAAGAGGTGGGGATGCTCCTCGAATGGGGCAACCCTGGTCCAGTTATCAACCTAATCCAGCAGATCGCTCATCGGGAAGGTTTTGGTGACATACTCGCTGAAGGTGTACGCTCAATGGGAGAACGCTATGATGCCGAAGACCTAGCCGTCCATGTCAAGGGTCTTGAAGTATCCTGTTGGGATCCCCGTGCACTTTTTGGTATGGCGACTAGCTATGCGACTAGTCCACGGGGAGGTACCCATCTTGACGGCGATATGTATATGGTTCTCCAAGGACAGGTCCAAATGGAGCTGGGAATCGATGCTGATGACCCTCAAACCGATGAAGGCATGGGCGAAATCGCCGCCAAGTCACAAAGCTGGCGCCAAGTGTCCAACTCTCTAATCATCTGTCAATTCCCTACTTTCCCAGTGGCTGAGATTGCCCAGTTCTATAGTCTTGTTATTGGTCGCAAAACGACTCCCCAAGAACTGCTTCATATTGGAGACCGGATTATCACGTTGAAAAGGCTCATCAACCTTAATCTCGGATTCACACCCGAAGATGACCGGCTTCCCACACTTCTGCTTCAGCCCCTTCCCAATGGTGGCACACATGGTATGGTTCCTGACATTGAAAAGCAACTAAATGACTACTATGCCTACCGAGACTGGGACCGGAAGACGGGTCACCCTTCAGCCGCTGCCCTTAAAAAAGTCGGACTCGATGATTTATGAGAAGAAAGGATTCCTGCGAATCCAAGTAGGATGAAACTATGGAAAGTCTACGGAAACAAGAGCCAGCGTTATTCACACTCTTAGACCGTGTAGCTACAGATCAGCATAATCAATTACTCTCCTCCTTCCTCGAACAACTCAAACCCTACACTAAAGAACCTCCCCATCTTCTCCTAATGCCTAAAGCTTTGGAACGCATCAAATCCTACTCTGAAGCTGCGGTTGATTTGGAGATGCGGGGAAAAACACCTGCGCCTATTGATTTTGGTGGTTATACGTTAGTTGTCCCTCTCTCTTCAACAGAACCTTTTAACACCCTATATCTTACAAGACCTTTCTCCAATAAGCTTAAACTCACGATTTTCACAAATCAGCCTCCCATCTTGCCATTTGCCTTATGGTTGACCCTCAATCCTACTCATCCAGGTATCACCCCGGAAGGGTTCAATCCACAGGGTGCCTTCAACGCATCCCGTGGGCCTGCACCGACCCTTCCAACTCATGCTACCAAACCTAATGATCTTATTACCGCATCTGTACTACTTCGTGAATCCTTGGAAACGCGCTCCTTGAGCCCACGTGATGTAACCACTCTTGAACAGCTCATCCCATTTCCCATAGAACGAGAGGTGGGAAAACGCTTCTTTCCTCCCATTCAAGTCGTGCGGAGCGGCATCGACGATATCCTACGGCCTGAGAGCTATCTCCTACGGCTCCCAACTGTCCCCCTAATCATCACATATGCTGATGGTGTAAAGCAAACCATCATTCAATTCGAAACAGTTCCTTCTTGGCCTTCTGATTGGCGTCCCGAAACAGCATTCGTGAATGAATCCCAACGATTTGCCACAATCGGGGAAGGTATCAACTATGACATCTTCACCCTCATGACCTTAATGCGTGATCTTGCTGAAGCAACAACGGCATCAGAAGACATCTACTGGCCTATTGGCTAATGAACATGAAACTGATCATACGAAAAGTTTTATCTCATCTTTGACCTTGCGACGATAACCTTCGGTGATTGATTGTGGTGTTTTGTCCAACTGTCCATGGTCCTTGCATAGGACGCGCTAAATGTCGACTCTGGATTCGTGGACGAATTCTCTACACCGACTCAAAGCTACTCGCTGCACAACTAGCCCGGTTTACCCTTGAGCAGGATAATACTAACACTCCCCAACCAATCACACCGAAAATCCGGGACACCTTCTGGCAAAATCAAGGGATTCCAAATATTCAGCGTGAAATTATTGTCGACCGTTATCTCCGGGAAAAGGTGATTGAAGTTGAACGACTAGCGGAAAAATGGGTTCAAAGTCCCGGGTTTCACAAAACCATTCTCGCAACTTATCTGAACAAACCTAAGGAATCATCTGCGCCCCATAAACAACACTGCAAGTCCCCTCCGTAGACACCATACAGGGTCCAATGGGGTTTTCCGGTGTACACTTGTTCCCAAAGAGTGGACATTCCTCAGGTCTCATAATACCACGGAGCACCTCACCACATTTACATCCAGGAGGCATTTCATATTTTTGTGGTTCCACTTCTATCTCAAACCGTGTTCGCACATCGAAATTCATGTATTTCTCACGCAAGGCTAGACCCGATTCCGGAATGACACCAATTCCACGCCACCGTGAGTCTACTGGCTGGAACACTTGTTCAATCATTTGTTGGGCTCGGACGTTCCCTTCGTAGGTAACAGCGCGTGTGTATTCGTTTTCAACCTCTCCACGACCATCTTTAATTTGCTGTAATAACATCACAAGGGCGAGTAGCACATCCAAAGGTTCAAACCCAGCAACAACCTGAGGAACTTTCCATCGTTTAGATATGTGCTCGTATCCCTGCTCGCCAATGATGACAGAAACATGACCTGGTAGAAGAAAACCGTGCAATCCGACCTCGCCCTGTTTAAGCAGAAATTCTTCAGCGGGTGGAATGAGACGATGACTTACCAAGACACTGAAATTTGTGGGGGGATCTCCCAGAATTTCTGCAGCGGTTGGAGGCGTTGTCGTTTCAAAGCCAATTGCAAAGTGGACGACTTCTTTGTCGGGATGTTCTTTAGCAGCAATGATTGCATCCATCATGCTGTACACGACCTGCACATGAGCTCCTTGGGTGCGTGCTGTATTCAATGACCCAAGGTCACCTGCTGGGACTCGCATCATATCCCCGTAAGTGGTGAGTAGGGCATTGGGCTGCTTTGCCACCATAATTGCTAATGCGACATCTTCAGGTGGGCAGACACAAACAGGACATCCTGGACCAGCGATTAATTCCACGTTCTCAGGTAACAGCTGGCGAAGCCCCGAATGTGTAATAGTATACTCGTGTGTTCCACACAGATGCATAAACTTGAAGGAACGCGTCTTCGCTAGTTCTTTGATTCTCTGCGCTGCTTTCTGTGCAAGTTCAGCATCTCGGAAGGCCTTTTGCACTTCCAAGGGATCCATATTAGCGAAACTTCCTGTCATTGTAAGCTCCTCAATTCTATCTATACTCTCTAAAGTACACATTCTGTCATATAGGATACCTAATACTTCTTTCGCAGTTGCATCTTTACCGACGGTTCGAATCTCCCGAAGAGCTAAAAACCCCGAGTAAGTCAGTGCCGAGGAAGGGATCATCAATGGGTGACGAGACACCAAAAACCATTGAATTTGATGTAACCGTCACTTGGACCGGAGGCAAGGAAGGCACCATCAGCTTAGTTGGAAAAACGGAGTTGCCAATAAGTGCGCCGGTTTATTGGGATGGAAAACCTGATGTTTATTCACCACAGGATCTCTTCGTGTCCGCAGTCACGGGATGTTATATCACCACCTTTGCTAGTATGATGAAACGAATGAAACAACCACTAATAGCCCATCAAGCTCTGGGACGTGCAGTATTACGTCAGCATCCTGAAGGAGGGTGGTATTTCTCCGACATCTACGTCACCATGAACATCACTATACCCAAAGAGGCAAACCTTCAACAGGTCCAACGAGCAGTGACTTTAACCGAGAAATATTGTCACGTCTCTCGGTCAGTTGCCAGTAAAATGCATGTTGAATCCAAAATAAGGCAACTCGACTAGCTCTATTTTATCGAGTTCGGTCTGTCTGTCAAGTTTAAGTAGGCAGACTTCCTTTTTGTCTTTACAACAGCGTTTTGATTAACGGTGAGACCGTTGAGTACTGAAAAGCTTGGGTTCGAGCACCTAGAGGTCAATGTGATTAATGCCGCGAAATGCTGCAGCTGTGGTGGCTGCGAAGCAGCCTGTCCCATCGGAGCGATTGAACTCCAAAATCTCCGCCCCACACTCGTGAAAGATTGTACGAAGTGTGAGTTCTGCTGGAAATCTTGTCCCCGAATGATTGACGATTATTCTGCTATCTATCCAATAGTATATGGGGAAAATGTGCACAGGGATCCAGTCCTCGGCGTATTTCGTCAAGCTTATGCTTTACGAAACGCGGATGAATCAATACGAAAGCGAGCCCAGGATGGTGGCATCGTCACAGCAATTCTTATTTACCTACTTGAGACTGGCGCTATCGAGGGGGCTATCGTTTCTGGAATTAACCCTAACGAGCCCTGGAAACCCAAGCCAATGGTCGCAACGACCCGCACAGACATCATATCTGCTGCCAAGTCACGATATACACGATCAGCAAATCTTGTAGCTCTTAAGCATGCCATGAAAGAGTTGAAACTTAAACAAGTTGCCGTCGTAGGCACACCTTGCCACATTCAGGCTATCCAACGGATGCGGCTAGCCCCACTAAAGAAAGTAGATCGAACTGTAGTCATGACCATCGGGTTATTCTGTAGTGAAGTTTTCAAATTCAAGGAACTCATGGAAGACAAAATCGTTGGTGAACTCGACGTACCTTTGGCGAACCTACGGAAACTCGACATCAAAGGCAAACTACTCGTTTATCCTCGAGGTGGCGAAGAATCGCTGGAAATTCCATTGAACGAAGCGAAAGGCTGGGTTGACCCAGGCTGTTATGGGT
This sequence comes from Promethearchaeota archaeon, assembly GCA_048938295.1. GTDB lineage: Archaea > Asgardarchaeota > Hermodarchaeia > Hermodarchaeales > Hermodarchaeaceae > Hermodarchaeum. Next base: position 16,969 of record JBHLMI010000020.1, on the reverse strand, counting down.
GCAAGGACTTTGCCTCCGAATTCGCAGACATTTCCGTGGGTGGAGCAGGCACTCCAGGCAAATGGTCTTCAGTTCTCGTTCGTACTGAACAGGGGCAAGCTGTAATTGAAGAGATGATCGCTAAAAGCCTATTTTTACATGAAGAACTAGTTGATGAAAGACTGGACCAACTACGAAAAATCGCAACACAAAAAATCAAAGCGCCTCACTAAACACTACTCTACCCAACTTATTCCTTTGAAGGTAAACACTTTTTTCAGTAGACCACGCCAGAAGCTGTTAGTCACTATACCTAATCAGAATTAATTGGTGGTTAAACATTGAGTTCCTCACCCTTTCTCCTCGGTGTCCTCAAACTCGGTAACATCGGAGCATCACCATTACTCGAACTTCTTTTCGATGAACGCGCAGAACGCGAGAACTTCGATGTTATATTAATTGGCTCCGGTGCCAAGATGGACGAAGCTGCTGCAGAACGCAGCGCGAAATTGCTTATCGAACAAAAACCACATCTCGTACTCATTCCAAGCCCCAACGCGGCACTCAAAGGGCCAGCGAAAGCCAGAACCCTCATAAAGGAAGCAGGAATTCCTGTCATCTTACTCTCTGATCTATTACCCAAGGATCAACGTGAATCCCTAGCCGAAGCAGGATTTGGATATATCCTCCTTCCAGCTGACTCGATGATTGGAGCACGACGTGAATTCTTGGATCCCACTGAAATGGCGCTCTTCAATGCTGATGTGGTTCGGGTTTTAGCAGCGACCGGCGCCCTTCGACGAGTACAGCTAGCCCTAGATGAGGTTATCACCACTATCGCTACTGGTAAAGCGCCCACACTTCCAACCCTCATAATTAATGCCACACGCGCTGTCAATGCGGGTAACTTTACCAATCCCTACGCAAAAGCAAAAGCGATGGCAGCTTACGAAATGGCAGTTGCAGTAGCCCCTATCAACGTGAACGGCTGTTTCAAAGAGAAAGAACACGAGAAGTATATTCCCCTTGTGGCCAGTGCCCATGAAATGATGCGAACTGCTGCGCGTCTTGCGGATGAAGCCCGGGAAATCGAAAAATATGGCGATAGCTTACACCGTTCACCGCACTTCAACGATGGTACAGTCGGCACCATATCAAAACTTGGTACCAAACCCGAGAAACCCAAATAGCTAATAGTGTAACCTAAACATCTCAATTGCATTTCCATTATCGACTCTCATTGAAAATGACTGAGAATATCAATGGAAGACTGATTACTTCTCTGGCTTATCAAGACGTGGTGATTCCCAGTCCTTGCGTAATGGATAGACATCTTTGGGCCAATCTTCGGGTAAGATAAGCCGGGCGAGGTTCGGGTGTCCCCTGAACTTGACGCCTAAAAGATCATGGACCTCGCGTTCGTAAAGGACTGCACCAGGAATCAGTGGCGTAATTGAATCAACTTCCGGGTGGGAGGTAGGCACTTGGATGTGTAAGCTCACAGACACGGCTTTAACCTCGAAGTGATAAACGACAGCTAGTTCACCTCGAAGATCCATTCCCGTTATTGTGGAAAGATGGGTTAATCCCCATTCAGTCTTCATCCAATCAACCGCCTTTCGTACAGCTTCAGCCTTGACAGTCACATAGATGCTGTGCTCTCGTAAAAATTCTGAAGAAATGAAATCATCGCCCATAGCCTTTTCAAACTGAGCCATCATTTCTCCTTCTTTTTTTGTGGGCTTCTTCGGGGGTTTTTCTTCTTCAGCCATATATCTGCTTCCTCCATCAATTCCATCAGAAACTCATGAACCTGCTAATTTACCCAATAGAGCCGCAACGCCATAGATGATTGCTTCTGGTTTCGGTGGGCATCCTGGAATCCATGCATCCACGGGAATGACGTCTTCAAGGCCACCAGCAACATTATAGCACTGCCGGAACACACCACCTGACATCGTGCAAGACCCAATACCAACTACGAATTTTGGATCCGGAGTCTGGTTATAGATTCTCAGAAAACGTTCCACGACTTGTTTGGTGATTGGCCCACTACAAAGAAGCACATCAGCGTGGCGCGGACTGCCCTTTAGGAGGACGCCAAACCTTTCTAAATCATACCGAGGTGTAAGTGCATCGAGGATTTCGATGTCGCATCCGTTGCATCCACCTGAATTCAGATGGAGCACCCAAGGGGATTTGATGCGTGCCCAGGTTACGATTTTATCAACGATTCCCATTCTGTTTACCTCTTCGTTTATTTTCGCAGGATGATTATCGCCAGAAACGCGATAGTGAGAAAGATAATTGGAACCCACCCGAGGACACTCATTGATGTGGCCAGCACGAATGCGACGATGTCAAAGATTGTGAAATAGACAGCATATCGGATTAGATGCGTGTGAACCTGAGCTTTTATGGCGGGAAGGTCTTCACCACAGGCATAAGTGGTAAGTTTTTCCTTTGTAGGGTTACTAGGAGCTATTCGTTTGCCAATCCAATACATAAGAAGGACAATCAGTAGGATAACGCCAAAGGCGGCAATGAACCAGCCAATATTGCTGATGTTATTCAGCCAACTGAAATAATCAACCTGCATTATCGTTTTCACCACAGGTTCTATGGCTTGTTAGCAGTTCAAGGTATGGCTTTATTTAAAAGGCTTGCTCCCGCAGGAACTTTTCTTTAAGTCTGTTTTGTGACTAATCACTGATTTCGATACGGACCTTCTCCGTGCCCTTCGGCTTGGGTGCTCGAAGGGTTGACACTACTGCTAGAACCACCGTTTGCAGGAGCTTGTCAACATACTCGTTCAGATTAATTTCACGACCAAATACAACCAGGGTTGTTTTTTTCTCATTAGATGTCATTCATTTTCACCTATCGGAATTGATGGAGCGTTTAGAAGCCATTTGTCAACAGCTTCCAAAAGGAATGGAAACTCATCGGGAATGCGAATCACTGATGTAATATCCGGATCAAGAGTGCATTGGCCCAATATCGGGCTCACAGTTTCTGCCTGGAATTCAGCTACTTCCTCCATCGTGCGAACACAGATAATCTTTGCAATATTCGGGTCTTTCTGAGTCCAAAATCGAAACCCTTCCAACAAAATAACTTCTGCAGGAACAACCGAGATGCTATACTGCAGAAGTTGTGTTAAATTGGCAATGGGTTGACGAAGCAACAATGCAGTCGAAGCGTTGCTATGAAGAAATGTCGCTTCAGCACCCGCTTCCAAATGGCGAAATGAATCAGTTCCTGGAGAATCAAGTGAAAATTCCGGTTCACCGATATGTTTGGCGCTCAGAACACGCCTACCTTGCTTAACGAGGTGAGTAATAATGCGTGTGATCACTATGGTTTTGCCCGACCCTTTGTATCCAAACACTGAGATAGTTGGTGGCAATGATACTGTCAGCAATCCTCCCGAAAACAGGCTTCTCAAGAAGATGGGAGGTTCTTTGCGTATAACCATTTGCCTCAAATCACCGAATAAAAACCATGATTCCAGTTCAACCAAGAAAAGTTCAAACTTGTAGTCACACTTTTAAGCAGAACACAGCAAAGAGCGGGTCTAGACCTCAGTCACAGTGACGGAGAGACTTATCGATGTCATTATCACGCACTGCGTTCCTTGTTCTACTTGGCCTTACTCTTCTTGGCATTATTATGATTTTATTTGTAGCACTCGACATGTTCTTTCCCGGACTCCGAGTGATCACCATATACCTCCTCATCATCATGACTGCATTGTTTGCGATACTGGCCATCGAAGAAAAGGATCTCCTATACGCCGCACTATACCTCGCTGGCTCCGCCATAACCTTAGCCCTCATCTACCTGCTACTCTTCGCCATCTGGGTTGCCTTCTTCCAGTTAGCCATATACGGTGGCGCCGTGGTAGTTCTGATTATTGCAGGGATTTCATTAACAACGCGTCGTGGGACTGGGGAAGTTGAAGAGGAGGACGTCCGATGAGAATCAAAGTTGCTGGCTGTATCCTCACTTTCCTGTTTGGTGTCATTGCTGCTTGGGTAATTGTGATGGCTGCTGGGTTTTATTTAGTCCCCAGTGTGGTGGTTAATCCAGCGTTGTGGTTATCACGATTCGTGGAAGCGATCCAACCTTTGCAGGTTGATGTGTATACTATGATTCAATATCTGGGAAATATGCTGTGGCATTATCGTGGCATCGATATGGTCCTGTTGAGTGTGTTTTTGCTGGCAGCTGCTCTAGCTAGCTCCGCGTTCTTCTATGAGGTAACGAAAGAATCGACGAAACCAGAGGAGAAGGAGTAAGACAAGATGACGTATCTTGATATCTTAGGCGTCCCATTGCAGGTATTTCTTATCTTGGCGGTTTTTCTGTACGCTGTTGGCATCTATGGGATGGCAACAAAACGTAACATGATCAAATTCCTCATCGCGTTGGAATTGCTACTTGACGGAGCCCATTTGAACTTCATTACCTTTGCGACGGCTTGGTCGGGCTTTTATATTGACTTAATGGCTCAGGCAATTGTCATCGTCAGCATCTGTATCGGCGGTGGTGTCATAGCAATTGCCTTGTCCTTCATCATTCGCGCTTACAACAAATTCGGAACTCTCGACATCCGAAAACTCAACAAACTACGCCATTAACTTGGGGTGAAAAGAAAAAATGTTACCTTATGCTGCTTGGCTTTGCTGGTTATTACCACTTATTGGTGCTCTCTTGACACCAGTCTTTGCGAAAATTCATCCAAAAGTACGTGATTATGGGGCCATCGTGTTTGGCTTTCTCGCTATGATCATGGCAATCTCCATGATTCCTGATATTATGTTTGGGACAGCCTGGATAAACAATCCGCCTATACTTTGGTATGAAGAGGCCATCCCCTGGATAGCAATCCCCGGCTTCGCTACATTCGAATGGGGTGTCTTGGTAGATCCACTTTCAGTTTTCATGGCCGTTCTAGCGTCTTCAATCAGCTTCCTTATTCTCGTTTACAGTCTTGGTTACATGAAAGGTGACTCTTCACTCACACGTTATTGGTTCTTTATGCTATTTTTCATAGGAGGCATTGTCCTTCTAGTCATGGCAAATAACCTGCTGCAGACTTTTATTGGTTGGGAAATCGTCGGACTTTGCTCCTATGCTCTAATTGGTTTCTGGTACAATAGACCAAATATGGTTCATGATGATCAATTAGG
>JBHLMI010000020.1:0-11695 GCA_048938295.1 Promethearchaeota archaeon | reverse complement strand
ATCGTCGGACTTTGCTCCTATGCTCTAATTGGTTTCTGGTACAATAGACCAAATATGGTTCATGATGATCAATTAGGCGACCTAACCGAAGGCAAGTTAAATTCGCATTGCGGAATGAAAGCCTTTATTGTTACGCGAGTCGGTGATATTGGTCTTCTCATTTCCATTATCTTTATCTTCTTCTTTACAGTCTCTGCTGGTAATCCTACCCTCAACTACCAAGTTCTCAATTCTGACTTTACTTGGCTTGCTAACATGGCCCTCGTCTTAAATGGCGCATTAATGTTTGCAGTCTTACTTCTATTCTTCCTAGGTCCAATAGGAAAAAGTGCACAATTTCCTTTGCAGTTTTGGCTTCCTGAAGCGATGGCAGGTCCTAGTACCGTATCTGCCCTCATTCATGCTGCCACCATGGTGAAAGCTGGAGTCTATCTAGTTGGCCGTATGGCTCCAATCTTAGTTGAAGCCTTCTATCAAATCGCTATCCCTATTGCACAAATTGTTCTCTCGAACTTCTTTCTAATCATCGCTATTATCGGTACTTTTACGGCATTCATGACGGCTTCGATGGCCCTCGTTTCGAAAGAATTAAAGAAAGTCCTTGCGTTCAGCACCATCAGTCAATTGGGATACATGTTTATGGCCATTGGTATCTTCGCCTTTACTGCAGAAGGTATACTCGGATACACTGCAGCCATGTTCCATATGGCTGCTCATGCCGCCTTTAAGGCACTGCTATTTCTTGGTGCAGGTGCTGTGCTTCATACTGTTCATAGTAAATATATGGCTGACATGGGTGGTATCCGCAAAGCTATGCCAATTACCTTTGCAACGATGGTGATAGGAGTCTTTGCTCTAAGTGGCTTCCCACCATTTAGCGGATTTTGGAGTAAAGAAGCGATCTTTGCTTCAGCATGGTTCCTCGGATATGAGTTGGGTAATCCGTGGGGCACCATCTTCTTAGTTGTTGGAGCCATCACAGCCATTCTCACATTTTTCTATTGTATTCGTATGATTGGCTTAACCTTTCTCGGGGAACCTAGTAAAAACGTCCAAGACCTTATAGCTCAAGGAAAACCAATCCATGAAGCTCCTGCAGTAATGTGGATACCCCTAGTGATTCTTGCCCTCGCATCAATTATTATCGGCTTCCTTGAACCCTTCTTGAAGCAGTTCTTCTTCGGGTTCTGGCATGATACCTTCCCCTCTATTCCCACACCACCACACATCTATGATGTTATTACAATGTATATTCACTTCTTCCAAGAGGTGTTCCTCTCTCCAACTTTCCTCATCACTCTTGGTGTACTCTTCATCGGAGGCATTCTTGGATACATGTTCTATGTACGACGAAGCTGGAGCCCTGAATTTGTGGGACGTGGCTTCTTGGGTAAAATTTACACCTTCCTCTACAACCGCTGGTATTGGAATGCCCTAATGTACAAGGTCTTCGTCGATGGTGGGCTCTGGCTCACTCGAGGACTGTTCAACAAGGTCGAAATCAAAGGCATTGACCGTGCAAATTACGCAATCGCCGACGGCTCCGTTGGGTTGAGTCGTTGGTGGCGTCGAATACAAACCGGTGTCCACAGTTGGAACATGATTCTACTGCTCATCGGTGCCCTCGTCCTCCTGATCCTCCTGTTGCTGTTCCAGTTTCTAGGAGGCGTGCTGATGATACCCATTCCCTTCTTACCATGAGGTGAAACAAAATGGCGCTCTTACCTTGGCTCACAGTAACCATGTTGCTCATGATTATTGGATCACTCATCACTTACATCATTGGACAACGAAACGGACGTTCAGCCGGCATCTTTGCCGTACTAATCATGCTCGCCTGCTTAGTCACCTTCTTCCTGGCTTGGATGGAGGCGGTTCTAAATGGCGTCTACTTCGAATGGTTCATATGGGGTCCTTTTCTCTTCGGCTGGCTCTTGGATGGACTCAGCGTCACTGTAGCTGGAATTATTATCGTTCTTACAATGGCCGCGACCATCTATTCGCTTGCTTATATGAAGGATGAACATGGAAAAGGAAAATACTACGCGCTGCTCCTCCTCTACAACGCCGGGATCTTCGGTGTCGTCATTGCAACTAATCTCTTCCAGTTCTACATCCTCTGGGAGCTCATGCTGATCCCCAGCTACTTCATCATCGCCGAATGGGGCACTAAACCCCAATCCACCAACATCGCCCTCAAATACTTCATCTATACACATGTCGGTGCTGTTCTCATCATCGTAGGCATCGCTGGGATGTATGCACTTTCTGCTTACAATGGAGTTGCAACACTCAACCTTTATGATTTCTCGCAAGCAGGACTAACTCCAACAATCGACTTACACTGGATCTGGCCCGGTGGCATACCAAGCCTGTTTACTCAACCGTTCTTTGAAATCACGAAAATCTTAGTCATCCTCTTCACCATTGGGTTTGCTGTGAAAATGGCTATCTTTCCCATTCACTCATGGCTTCCAGACGCACACGCTGAAGCCCCTACTCCCATTAGCGCCATCTTATCCGGTGTCATGATCGCCACCGCCGCGTACGCGATTGTCCGAATCCTGATGGGCTATCTGTTACCAGCCTTCGCAACCTTCATACCAATTATTATGATCTTTGGGGTCATAACGATGTTTTACGGCGGAGCCATGGCGCTAGCCCAAAAAGACACCAAACGACTCTTTGCCTATTCATCTATATCCCAGATGGGCTACATCTTCTTCGGACTTGGAACCGCGGTGCTCCTTGGCGTTGCAGGAGCCACCTTCCATATCTTCACCCATGCCTTAGGCAAAGGTCTCTTGTTTATGGTCGCTGGCGTCCTAATCGTCAAAGTGGGTCATGAGCGTGGCCGTGATATTAACGCCATGGGCGGTCTGGCCAGGAAGATGCCCTGGACCGCAACCATTGCATTAATCGCGGCCCTTAGTATTGCCGGCACTCCACCCCTGGTTGGATTCTTCTCCGAATTCTTCATCTTTGCTGGAGCCGCCTTTGCTTATACAATCTGGTTGGTAATCTTGGCTGTAGCTGGATCAGCTGTCACTGCCGCTTATGTCCTCTGGTTCATTAAACGGGTGTTCTTTGGATCTACGCCCACTGAAATGGAAAATATCGAAGACAGTCCATGGACCATGCGACTCCCCATGCTTCTACTTGCTGCTCTCATCATAATCATCGGTGTTTTGCCCTTCATTGTGCTCAACCCGATCTTCATTGGACTCACAAATCAGTTCCCCTTTGCTTTCCCACTTAACCCAACAGGATTCCCCCTAACCCCATAATGGAGGCTGAAAAAAGATGGCAATCGGACCTTTAGAATGGATTCAACTCACCCCTGTCTGGCTCCCTTTCATCGGAGCACTCATCATCGCACTACTAGGTAGATTCTGGCAGGATCGACGAAAGACAATACTTGGCATTCTAGCAGCGATTTTCTTCATCTTGAGCCTGCTTATGGTATTGTGGCCTTTACAAATTGTGACACCTTGGGGTTCAACCTATGGCCTGTATTGGCAGCTCTTTCACAATAGCTGGACGCCCATTGATATCTGGTATTGGCCTCCAGGTGCATATGACGCCGCAACAGGTGCCACCTTCTTCCGCATCGACATCCTCTCGGTCTACATGGCTGTCATCTTCCTCTTCCTGGCCTTCCTCGTATCCATTTACTCGATCAAGTACATGGAGCACGATACCCGGATCCCCCTCTACTTTGCACTATTACTGACCCTCGTGGGTGGGATGATTGGTGTCGTATTTGCTGGGGACTTCTTCACCTTGTTCATCCTCTGGGAAACCATGTCTATCAGCAGTTATGTCTTGGTTGCCTTCCGCCGCGAGGAAGCTGAACCTCTTGAAGCGGGGCTCAAATACCTACTTCTCAGCGCCGTCGGATCAACCTTGATCCTATTCACTATGTCCATTCTCTATGGACTGACTGGTACCCTCAATCTTTACGAAATCGGAGCGGCCATCAACGCGTTGCTCGCTAGTTCACCTCCGGCAACCGCGGGGATTTATGGCCTGCTCATCTTCACCATTGTTGGCATTGTCATCGGCTTTGGTGTCAAAGCCGCCATTGCACCACTCTCCACGTGGCTCCCCGACGCCCATCCTGCTGCTCCAAGCGGCATCAGTGCCATGCTTAGTGGGGTTGTCATCATGACCGGAGCTTACGCCCTCATTCGCCTCCTTGTCCTCTTCTTCGACCCCTACGTTTTCACCTACTATGGCGCTGTACTCAGCTGGTTTGCTTTATTTACAACAATCTATGGCAATCTCATGGCACTGACCCAGAAAGACTTGAAACGGCTGCTAGCTTATTCTACAATCGTCAACGTTGGCTTCATTATCTTCGGGTTCAGTATTGCCATGATGCCCCTCGCCCTCTGGCTTCCCACTTCATCCACCATTGAAAACGCTCTGCTCTATTCAGTGACTGGCAGTCTCCTCCACATTTTCGCCCATATGCTGGCCAAGGGGATGCTCTTCTTAATCGCCGGCATCTTCCTACACCAAATGGGCACTCGTGATCTTGACAAACTCAAGGGCGTGGGTCGCCGGATGCCCTTCGTGATGTTCTGCTTCACCATCGCTGCTCTCTCCCTCGCTGGTGTCCCGCCCCTAGTCGGATTCTACAGCAAGTTCTACATCATCTGGGGATCAATCGTCGCCCAAACATATCTGGCGACAATCATCTTGGTCCTAATGAGTGCCTTCAGCGTCGTCTATTACCTCAGAATGATCCAAATCCTGGTCTTCGCTGAACCCAGTCCTGAAGCTGCCACCGCGAAACGACCACACTGGTCACTGCTCTTCGTCATCGGTGTCCTCATGCTGTTTATCATCATGCTCGGCCTCTTCCCCGGCTTGTTCATCGACTTCGCCACACAAGCTGCATATGGGGCCTTGGGACCACTGTTTCCTGTTCCCTGAATACACCGCAGCACCCGGATTTTTATAGGGTGCATCCTATTTTTCTTCATGCCTTAGAGACTTAATCCACCAGCTAGTGCCTGTCCTTGTATCCGCAATTTCGAATCCAGCCTGTTGAAGCTCTCTGCGAATCTTATCTGCCTCTTCATAGCGTTTTTCTTCCCGCAACCGTGCTCGAGCACTAAGCAACAACTCAATAAGCGAAACAACAACTGGATCAACCTGTGGCAAGACTTCAGTGTGGTAGAGGTCGCCAAACAGAATTGTCCCTACATCGTTGAAGAACTTGAGCCATGTCTGGGCTTGTGCTGGATCTACCCCTTCTTGTGCTTCTAATATCCTCTGCAGCTGATTGACAACTTGAGACAGATGGCTCACCAAGCGTCCCGTATTGAAATCGTCCAATAAGCCTTGTTCAAACTGGAACCTTGCTTTCTTTAACAACGTATCTTCTTTGGATTGATTTTTGGCGACATTGGTTGAATTTGCTGTGATGGCTGTGAGTCGACTGAGCAGCTGACGTATCCGAATAACCTGCACTTGAGCTCGTTGTAGAGCGTCAGTTGCGAAGGTGATGGGTTTGCGGTAATGAGTGGACAGGAGGAATAGCCGGAGTGTGGGGGCATCAAATTGGTCAACGACATCCCGAACGGTGACCAAGTTCCCAGTGGACTTTGACATTTTTTCAGTACCCAACTTGAGGTGTCGGACATGCATCCAATAGCGAACATATGGCTTACCCGTGGCGGCTTCGGCTTGAGCAATGGAATTCTCGTGATGGGGAAAGAGATTATCCTCACCACCACCTGAGATGTCGATGGTTTCTCCAAGGTATTTCATGGACATCGCACTGCACTCAATATGCCAACCGGGACGTCCAGACCCCCAAGGGCTCTGCCAAAAGGGTTCGCCCGGTTTAGCTCGTTTCCAGAGCACAAAGTCCCCAAAATGCTGTTTATCGTACTCGTCTTTGTCTACGCGACCACCGGCACCTGCTTTTAGTTCACTGGGATCAATACCAGCCAGTCGACCATATTGTGGAAAAGCACTGATTCGAAAATAGACTCCATCCTCAGCTTCATACGCCACTCCACGGTCGATGAGTTGCTGCACCAGCTCAATCATCTCCTGGATGTGCTGAGTCGCCACTGCATAGGTATACGGGTCACGAATCCCCAACAATTGCCGATCCCGATAGTAGTCTCTGGTATGACGGGTCGTCAACTGCTGAAACGCCTCACCGCTCGCACGCACCCTCTTCAAGATGTTATCGTCAACACTGATGTCGGTGATGTTAGATACATGCCTAACTTCATATCCCAGGTATTCAAGGAACCTTTCCACGACATCCCAGACTAAATACGTCCGTGCATGCCCCACGTGCATCAGATAATTTACCGTCAACCCGCACGTATACATACGCACTTTCCCGGACTCAAGTGGCACAAAGGGCTCTTTGTTCCGCGTCAACGAATTATAAATTCGAAGTTCGGCGGATATTCGACGTTTCTCTCTCGGTGTCACCACATCCACCTCCACTTACTCTTTCCTATTCTAACCTTAAGTTTAGTCACCACTTTCGAAGTAATCAGGTTAGAAAAAGAGATGGAACTTGGCGTCACCGAGGGGCTAATGGAAGCAAACTAAATACCCCATGGATTTTCACCAACACAGACAGCCTTCTTGACGTGTAATAAATGTTATGGGTTGGGCAAATAACCAGAGCCCAAACTAGAGGAAGCCTTTTTTACCCACACAGTTATTGGAGTATCTCCATTCCGCAAAAAATGACGCTAATGGTGTTTAACTTGCCTCCGATGCTCCCAGCAAAAATGAGTAACATTACGGCTGTTGTCATTGATACCGAAATGGATTCAGCACTACGCTTCATTGCAAGTACTGGAGTTGTCCATTTCGCAGATGTAAAGGAAAGCAAAAAAGCTCATCTCAAATCTCTACATCCCGTCGAAGCTTCCGAGCGATACTACTACCTCTCCAATCTCCAATCACGTATAACAATACTCATTGGTGAAATGAACATTAATCGCGGAGGCAAAGTCAAAGACCCATTAGCAGTTCCGGCTATTCCCGATGAAACTCATTTCCAAAATATGGAAAAAGCCCTCAAAGCCATCGAAGATGACTATAACGACCTCTCTCAAAGACTGACAACCGCAGAAGCCAAAGAGGACAAAAAAACAGCAAAGACAGTAAAAAAAGAAATCAAAGCCCTCGCCAAGGAACATCGTTTAGCTCTTTTAGGGTGGGAAGAACTCGTTCTACGCGAACACAAACTTGAAGAAACCAAGACACTCTTCGGCAAGACCAAACGAACCTACGTCATGTATGGCTGGGTTCCAACCCAAAAGGTCAAGAAATTCACCAAAACGGTTGAAGAACAAAAGGCACTCAGCATCGCCCTTACTATTCACAAACACAGCGACAAACCCGAACACGGTCACTACCCTGCTGATTACGGCCCACTCGAAGGCGAAATCGAACCCGAAGAACCCACCGCCCCACCCACCAAGCAAACCAACTCCCGCTGGCTCCGCTCCTTCCAAAACCTCACCAACGCCTTCGGGCTCCCCAACCACACTGAAATCGACCCCGCCTGGTTCATGGCCCTTGGCTTCCCAATCATATTCGGTTTGATGTTCGGCGACATCGGTCACGGGATTCTCCTTTTCTTGTTTGCATCCCTTGGTTTCATTGCGAAACGCCGTAAGGTCGACGCTGGTGAGATGGTTAATTACTTCATTCAGGGTTCTGGGATGATTATGGTTATCGCCATAGCATCGATCTTTTTTGGCGTCTTGTACGGCGAGTTCATGGGCATTGACATCACGGGGCTCCAATTCAACGGGGTCTATGTGTACCAGGCGCTCAAGTACTCACCCTTTGGCGAAGGTATGAAAAACATCCTTGTCGTGCTTTTCCAGTTCTTCGATTTCGACGGAGGCGTCAATTGGTTCCTCGATCCCACCAGCCCCTATAACGCCTTCATCCTCGACCCCGGCCATGGGCACACTACACCCATCTGGTTCAGCGCCTTTGAAATGCCTGAAGGTCTCTCAGCCACGGTAGCCAGTCCCACCTGGATCCTGTTCGTCCTGAGCATCATGATCGGATTCATCCACCTCAGCATCGCCATCGGCTTCGATGCCATCAACAAACTCCGCCACCGCGACGTGAAGCACGCCATCTTCGGTCCCATCATCTGGCTCTACTTCCTCTGGGGCCTGGCCTTCATGATTTTCCAATTCGGCATCAACTTCATGATGTGGCCAATCGTGGAAATGGGGCTCTTTCTCATTCTCCCCGCCATCCTCATGTTCCTGGGTGGGATGGTATTCTTTGGCTTCATGGACGGCTTCATGGAAGGCCTTGAACACCTCATTGAAAGCATCAGCAACACCATCAGCTACTCTCGTATCCTCGCTCTCAACATGGCGCACGCTGGCTTTGCGAAAACCTTTCTCTTCCTCGGTGGCATCGCGGTTGTAGAGATCAATGCAATCATCCTCCAACTCTCTACAGGCGACATCATGACCTGGGTCATGTTCATCGCCATGCTTATCCTCGGTACTGTCTTCGTCCTCCTCATGGAAGGGCTCCTCTCATTCATTCATACTCTTCGTCTCCACTGGGTGGAAGCCTTCTTGAAATTCTATGCCGGCACCGGCTATGAATATCGACCGCTCAGTTTACCAGAAACCTGGACCATCACATCCACATAAAGCATGTGACCAAATATGCTCCAAGTAGTCCTCCTAAACATTGGTCAAGTCTTCACAGCATTTGGTGCTGTGCTTGCGGCAGGGCTTGGAGCAGCGGGTGCTGCAATCGGCATAGGCTTCAGTGGAAGCGCCATGGTCAGCGCCGTCGCTGAGAAACCTGAATCCTTCAGTAAAAGCATGATCACCGTTGTCCTGGCTGAAGCGTTAGCAATCTATGGTCTACTCGCAAGTTTCATGCTCCTGATGCGGATAGGCGCAATAGCTAATGAGGCACAAGGACTCGTCGCCCTCGGTGCCGGTCTAGCAATTGGCCTCGCTTGCATAGGAGCCGGCATCGGCATAGCGAAAGCAGGAAGTGCCATGGCAACCAGTACCGCAGCGGCACCCCAAACCTTCAGCAAGGCACTGGTGTCCGTGGTGCTCGCAGAAGCATTAGCGATCTATGGATTGCTGACCAGTTTTATGCTCCTGATGCGCATAGAGTCTGCTGCCAACATCGGGCAAGGATTAATCGCCATTGCGGCTGGACTCGGAATTGGCCTCGCAGCACTCGGTGCGGGTATTGGTATCTCCCAAACTGGGGCAGCGCTTAATAAGGCTCTAGTTATTGCTCCTGAATCCTTCAGTAAAGGACTAGTCGGCGTCGTGTTAGCCGAAGCTTTGGGAATTTACGGGCTTCTGGCTAGTTTCATGCTGTTGATGCGGATCGAATCTGTGGCGTTCCTTGGTCAAGGATTGATAGCGATTGCCGCTGCATTAGGAGTAGGTTTAGCCGCCTTCGGCGCAGGTATCGGTATAGCAAAAAGTGGAGCCTCTCTCTCTGAGAGTCTAACGAAGCGACCAGAGGTGTTCAGCAAAGGCCTCGTGTCTGTCGTGTTGGCGGAGGCACTTGGCATTTATGGGTTACTAGCGAGCTTCATGCTCTTGATGCGCATTGAATCATCAACCCTTGTTGCTCAGGGGCTAGTGGGGATTGGAGCTGGACTCGCCGTGGGGATTGCAGGTCTGGGTGCCGGTATCGGCATCGCAGCTGCCGGTGGCGCACTGAGCAAAGCTCTGGTGGAAGCTCCTGAAGCGTTTAGTAAGGGTTTGGTGAGTGTTGTTTTAGCGGAAGCGTTGGGCATCTATGGGCTCTTGGCAAGTTTCATGTTGCTCATGCGCATTGATCCCGTGGCCATCGAAGCTCAGGGCTTGATAGCTGTTGGTGCTGCCTTGGGCGTGGGATTAGCCGCCTTCGGTGCGGGAATCGGTATTGCTGCTGCAGGTGCGTCCTTATCACGTAGCCTCGTCGATCGTCCTGAGGTCTTCAGTAAAGGACTTGTCAGCGTCGTGTTAGCGGAGGCACTTGGCATCTATGGATTGCTGGCGAGTTTTATGCTCTTGATGCGCATTGAATCGGTTAGCCTACTTGGGCAGGGCATGGTGGGGCTAGCAGCAGCCTTAGCGATAGGACTCGCCGCTATCGGAGCAGGGTATGGTATCGCTCAAGCGGGTTCAGCAATTAATCGGACACTAGTTGTTGCACCTGAAGCCTTTAGTAAGGGGCTTGTCAGCGTCGTGTTGGCGGAGGCACTTGGCATCTATGGGCTCTTGGCAAGTTTCATGTTGCTCATGCGCATTGATTCAATCACTGGCCTAGGTCAAGGCTTCATGGGGATGGCTGCAGCAATCTCTGTCGGTGTGGCAGGAATAGGGGCTGGAATTGGTATTGCTTCAGCCGGAAGTGCCCTTTCAGAAAGCCTGGCTGAACGTCCAGAGATTTTTAGTAAAGGGCTTATAGGCGTCGTTCTGGCAGAAGCGTTGGCGATCTATGGCTTACTTGCGGGCTTTATGTTATTGATGCGAATCGATACAATCAACGTCGACCCAGTTGGAATCGCCCAGGGACTTGTCGGTATTGGGGCAGGCCTAGCAATCGGTCTTGCTGCATTCGGTGCCGGTCTCGGTATTGCTCGTGCAGGGGCCAGCATGTCTCGAACCATCGTTTACGCTCCTGAATCCTTTAGTAAGGGTTTGGTGAGTGTTGTTTTAGCGGAAGCGTTGGGCATCTATGGCTTGCTAACCAGTTTCATGTTGCTCATGCGGATTGACGGCGTAGATCAGATTGGTCAGAGTATTGTTGCCGTTTCTGCGGGTCTTGCCATTGGGCTAGCCGCCATTGGTGCTGGTTTTGGCATTGCGCTTGCTGGGGCGGCTTTATCACGGAGCCTTGCTGCTCGCCCAGAGGTCTTCAGTAAGGGGCTTGTGAGTGTGGTCTTGGCGGAGGCACTTGGCATCTACGGATTGCTGGCGAGTTTTATGCTCTTGATGCGCATTGGCAGCGTCGCCGACATCACATCGGGATTTCTTGCTGTTGGTGCCGCTTTGAGTATCGGTTTAGCAGCCATTGGTGCTGGTATTGGTATTGCAAAAAGTGGTTCAGCCTTGTCGGAGGGATTAGTACATCGCCCGGAGATATTTAGCAAGGGTTTAGTCGCCGTTGTCCTAGCCGAAGCGTTGGGGATTTATGGCTTGCTATCGAGTTTTATGCTCCTCATGCGGATGGAATCTGTTGCCTTTATTGGGCAGGGGTTGGTGGGTATCGGTGCGGGGGCCGCCATAGGGTTGGCTGCTATTGGAGGCGGAATAGGCATTGCCTTGGCTGGTGCTGCTCTCTGCGTGAGCCTAGTCACGTCTCCTGAAGTATTTTCCAAAGGCTTGGTCAGTGTGGTCTTGGCGGAGGCGCTTGGAATATATGGCTTGTTAATGAGTTTCATGTTGATTATGCGGATTGATCCCGTGACAGACCTCACCCAAGGCTTAATGGCGTTGGGTACTGCTCTAGCAGTAGGTTTTGCCTGTTTTGGAGCAGGTTTTGGTATTGCCCATGCTGGTGCTGCATTAGCTCGAACGATTTCCTTGGAACCGAGTGCCTTCAGTAAAGGGCTCGTTGCCGTTGTCCTTGCTGAAGCGTTGGGGATATACGGGTTGTTGGTGGGCTTCATGGTGGTGATGCGGATAGAATCGGCGGCATT
>JBHLMI010000019.1:0-49329 GCA_048938295.1 Promethearchaeota archaeon | reverse complement strand
AAATGTCGAATATTCTAACATTAGCAACTGCTAGTAGCATGGAGTTGCATGAGTTGCCTGAAAAAAATGGTAAAAAAGTATGGCAAAGGATTATTCATAATCACAGCGTATGGCCACAATGCAAAAGATGTCCAACCCTCACGCTTCAATATGATGATGAAGAAGGGATTTGGAATGATGTATTGGCAAACCGTAAAGGGATCAATGGAATGGCTTATGGAGCTGTTCTTCGGTGAAGATGCACGTGATTGCTTCTATGAAGAACCAATCGAAACCTCACAATAGTTATACCGTCAAACATGAATTTGTTTGGCTAAATGGCATATCATTGGCCTAAAGAAGAAACCCTTGGTATCTCCTTCTCATAAGAAGTAAGATGGACTGAACAAAATGTCTGCATCCTCCTTTGATGTTGCAATAGTAGGAGCAGGACCTGCCGGTTGCACGGCCGCAAAGACAGCGGCTAAACTTGGGCTGAAGACCATCGTATTCGATAGTCGAAAACAAGTCGGTATCCCTGTGCAATGTGGAGAATATCTCCCAGTGCCAGAGGAAATGCACGATCTCCTCCCCAATTCTCCGCGAGTAGCACGTCTCGTGGACGTTCCATCAGATGTAATTACCAATCGCTGCTCACGTCTTTTACTTGCCTCCCCAAATAATCGTGCTTTTAAATTCCGGCTTAAATCAAATATTATTGACCGTGCAAAGTTTGATCAACATCTCGCAAATCAAGCAATAGCTGTAGGTGCCCAGATACACTTGCAGAGTACAGTATTGAAACGAACAAGCCCAAATCAGCTCGTTGTTAAAAATAAATCGGGGCGTCAAACAATTAACGCAAAAATCGTTATTGGAGCTGATGGAACGCAATCACGGATAGCCCGGTCAATAGGGGTGCGCTATGAGAATCGATCACGCGATTTATCTCCGACAATTCAGTTTGTCATGACAAATATTAACTGTGACCCAAATACAACTGAGATGTACTTTGGTAGCCAGATTGCTCCTGGTGGTTATGCTTGGGTAATCCCGAAAGATGAAGCAACGGTAAATATAGGACTTGGTTTTCGTCCGGCATTTTCGACAAATTCTGACACTGCCCTATCCTATCTCCATCGGTTTATTAACTCACATCCAGCAAACGCAGATCGAATGAAAAATGGGAAAATCTTACGAAAAACTGGTGCCATTGTACCTGTAGGTGGTCCAGTAACACGAACTTATTTTGATTCGGTTCTTCTGGTTGGTGATGCTGCAGGACATGTAATGGCCTCAAATGGAGGTGGAATTCCCACTGCCCTGGGTGGGGGAGAATTAGCCGGAATTGCAGCTGCTCAGTACATTCAGGAAAACACGCCACTAAGCTGGTATGAAAAGACCTGGAAAAAGGAATTCGGACAGGAGTTAAGTTCTGCTTTGGATATTCTTCGAATTGCGGATCGAGTAATGACTTCAGATAACTTAACAAACCGTTGCATGCAACTCGCTGGCCCTCGATACTTGCAACATTTAATTCGTTGTAAGCTTCCCTTTTCAGTCAAACTAGCTTCAAAAACACTAGTAAAGATATTAGCGTTGGTATCCTAATGATCAAAGGTAAATCAGGTCTATTTCCTTTTACGTATACGGTGTTCCATATCTTCTTAGGGACGTGTTGCTTAGATTCAATGATCAAAACGTACCTTCAAATAATACCAATAGGTAGTAGGAAACGATTGCAAAGGAGTTTTCAGTGAATGCCTAATCGCGATTCAACATCAACTAACAGCAATCCGCTATTGTCTTCAATTCAAGCTTCAAGTATGAGCACAATAAAAGGCGGACCTACAACTTTTCTAGATAATGAGTACATCCAAACTCGAATTGTACTCATCAATTCCGCTGTATTAGATTATCTTCAAAAACAAAAAGGTGAACCAGAAGTTCTCTATCAAGCTGCTCATCATCTTATAGTTGCTGGCGGCAAACGGCTTCGGTCACTAGTAACCCTGCTCAGCTGTGAAGCTGTTGGCGGATCAATTGAAAAAGTCCTTCCAATCACTGTTGCCGCGGAACTCCTACAGACTGCAAGTCTCATCCATGATGATATTATCGATCAAGATGATCTGCGAAGAGGAGTATCAACCGTACACAAGAAATACGGACATGACATTGCCCTTCTTGCAGGAGATTTTCTTATTGCCCAGGCCTTCAAAATTATTGGCACACATGGTTCCCCAGAGCTGGTGGCAAATATTGGCGCTGGGGGTGTTCGTATGTGCGAAGGTGAAGTTCTTGATCTCTTCATAACTCCTGAGAAAGAAGCAGCTTATACAACGGAAGAATATCTGAAAATGATTAAACGAAAAACTGCAGTGTTTCTTGAAGAAGCTGCACGAACAGGTGCTATTGTTGGCGAAGCTACTCAAGGAGAACGTGAGGCATTAGCTCAATTTGGCTCTTGTATTGGATTCTCATTTCAACTCCGAGATGATGTGCTTGATATTCTAGCCACACGACAAAAACTGCAGAAATCTACGTTCTCTGATTTTCGGATGAAACGTGGGAACTATCCCCTACTTTATACTCTCGAAAACTGCTCGGCCGCTAATCGAAAAACATGCATCGAGGCAATCAATAAGCATCAATGGAACACAATTCTCTCGCTGATTGATCAAAGTAAAGCCTATGAACATACTATGCAGCTAGCCCAAGATTATGCTAATCGAGCCAAAACATTCCTTCAAGAACACGATTTCCTAAACCGTTCGATTCTCGAACAACTTGCTGACTTTACAGTAAACCGCGAATATTGATACTTACCGTTCACGAACAGGGGCAAATACTTTGTCGGAATCTCCAGAAGAAAATCCAAGTAAGACCAAAATATGGTTGGGAGAGCTTCGTCTCCCATTCACTACTGCTTCAATCGTACCAATCATTTTAGGAACTGCAATCGCGTGGGGAGTCACTGGGATATTCCTTTGGGACGTTTTTCTACTAACCCTTATCGGTGGGGTGTGTATACACCTTGGAGCAAATGTGGCAAACGACTACTGGGATTATCGACAGGGATCAGACAACATCAACATCGAATACATTAGACCCTTTACTGGTGGAAGCCGTATGATCCAAAAAGGCCTCCTCTCTCCCCGAGCGGTCCTCGCTGGCTCAATTGCACTCTCTAGTATCGGCGCAATAATCGGTCTCTACCTGACTATCACTCGTGGGCTTCTCGTATTGGTTCTGGGATTTCTTGGTATTTTTCTTGGGTTCTTCTATACTGCTCCGCCATTAAAATTCGTTAGCCGTGGGATAGGTGAGATTGTCATAGGTGTATGTTTTGGCATCCTACTCACGTTTGGAGCATTTTATACTCAGGTTCAGCTTTTTGCCTGGGAACCGATAATTATGGCTTTGCCTGTTGCCCTTCTTGTGTCAGCTATTCTCTACATCAATGAATTTGCTGATTTCAAAGCTGACAGAGACTCCGAAAAATATACCCTGGTTGTTCGGCTAGGGCGGCGGCGCGCAGCCTTTCTCTACGTTGCCATTTTACTGCTGGTCTACCTTATTGTCGGCTTTTCGGTTCTTTTCAACATTACAACCTGGTTTTCACTCCTCCTCTTGTCAACCATTCCGCTAAGCCTTATTGGTGCGCGATATACTCTGAAATTCTATGAGCAACCTATGGCGATGATACCTGCCAATGTTTCAACAATCCTTAATCATCTTCTGACAGGTATCACACTATCAGTTGCATACATCTATCTTGGCCTAAGCCTAATTTTCTCCTTTGAACTGATTCTACTTGCTGTTATTACAACAATGATAATTGTGTTTCTTTTCACAGCTTTGTTTTCTCGCCGTCTTCACAAACAGGCCCAAGCAATGATGAAGGCAAGTTAGGTGTAAATTGGTTCGATTCCTAAAATCTCACACAAATCATAAAGCTCTTCAACCACATCGCCGTAGACCATGTGTAGATGGTTAGATCGTAAGTGTTGAACGAAGAGGTCTGGATCCCCTTCGAGGTTAACAAAGGCATGTGGCCATCGATCACGTGCCTCTTTGAAGGTCTCTTTGCCCTGGACTACAGCTTCGCCATTAGCGATTTGCATTACATACTCTCCACCTATTCGAGCTAGCCGTGCTAGGGTCACTAAGCCCTCTTTGCAACTGAATGTTGGACAGGCTCCACTGGCTTTCCCCATGTACTTATACTGTGGATTCCAGTCCACATCCTTGGGTGACGAGGCCATATCTGTAGCGATGGTTCCACAATTCACTAGCCGTAATGTACCAGTATTCATGTCCAAGTCGTTAACATCAGCAAAAAGGACAGGTTGTCCACTCACCAAGTGGAGGATGCGCATCGTAAACGCGGCATTCATATCAGCTTCACAGGACATCATGATGCCCTCGTTAATCAGCCAGGAAATAGGCATACACCCACTGACATAATTATCGATGAATTCGGGTTGGCACTTAAACCCTCCAAAGGCATATCTGTTGGATTCCATCAAATCTTTCATAGCAAAATAGAGTCGAACACTTTTTTCAAGAATTTCATCAGAAACGTTGACTGATCCATAGGTCTTTTTTGCCCAGTCCATTTTTGCCTTCACTTTTTTTGCAGATACCTTTTCAGCATCAAGGTATAATTGGAGCATGTCAACATGTTCAATTTCGGTCCCGAAGATATCTTTCATCTGACTGAAGTCAACGGCTGAGGTTACCATCCCCATGGTTTTTCCACCAAAGACCACTGCCTTGCTGCGGCTGAGGTCATCGAAGGCCATGGCGGCTCGAGAATAGCTTGTGATAGCTGTTAGAACCTCAGGTGAATTTGGCTCGCCATAGATGAATCGGTGCTGGAGGTCGAGTTCATCTAGACTTCCATGTGTGATAGCTGCGCCGACCAGGCTGAATGCTGCGGGACTACGGTACCCATAGACGATGCTGGGTAACCCCGTGATTTGAACTGCAGAGACGACCATCGGAGCATAAATCCATGATCCGATGTTGTAGATAATACATTGGATATGGTCGTGAGCCATATCTTCGGAGATTCGCACCGAATCTTCCATAGTCAATACCAACCCGTCATGCGGTAGGATGTCGAGAGCTTGCGTTTTCAGAGCGTTAAGCAGCTCCTTGTGGGCTTGTTCAGCGATATCAGTTCGTTCACGGGCTAGCGACAAGGTGATGAGTCCGACTTTGGGCTGTTGCATTTTCTTCCCTCAGATGGATAGAATCTATGCTACCTCCTCAAATTGTGGAGATAAAAGCCTTTCATCCCTAGCTGGTCAATGAGGGATAATTTCGTACGAGAGGGAACCAGGAACCGACTGGTTGAGAATTGACGGAATAGAGTGAACTCTTCACCATTATCCATGATGAGGTGCTTACCTTTTTGGTGTTGGGTGAATTGCAATCGACCTTGAATGAGGAGAGATAATGTTCTTGATGCAGAAAGGAATGGGAGACGTTCATGCTATTGATCTCTACCTGCTAATCTCCTTGCTAGCTTCTAATTCGTTATGAACTCTTAACATCAAAACTTCCAAAGCGATAACCTTTCAAATCTACGGTGACAAACTCATATCCTAATGTTTTCAGCTGCTCGAATATTTCTTCAGAAATATGAGGTTGAAGGAGCTTGGGCAAATCGGTTGAGGCAACTTCAATTCGGGCTAATCGACCATGATCACGCACACGTAGTATTCCAACGTCGATGATTGTCCTTATGGCTTTCTCAGCAGCTGCTACCCTAGCAAGGCGTTCCTCAGTGAGCTCTTCACCATAGGGGATGCGAGTCGCTAAGCAGCTGTTTGATGGTCGGTTAGCCACGGGAAGCTTTAGCTCTCGGGCGAGTTGACGTGCTTCGCTTTTGGTAATACCTGCATCTAAAAGTGGACTGATTATCGTTAGTTCCTTGATTGCTTGGAGTCCTGGTCGATGTTCTCCAAGATCGCTGGCTGACGTTCCATCCACTACTGCATTTAGTCCAAGTTTGACTGCAAGCACTTTAGCTTCCCGAAATCGGTGAATTTTGCAATGATAGCACCGATCGTATGGATTTGGCGTTATGGAGGATACCTCAAGTTCGTTTATCGGTTGAATCTGATGACGTATCCCAATCGTCTTGGCTACTTCACGGGCATCTTTAATTTCTTCGGGGACAATTAAAGGAGAATCAAATGTTACTGCCACAGCATTCTGGCCAAGAGCTTCAAATGCCAGCGCTGCGACTACAGCGCTGTCAACGCCACCCGAAAGTGCTACTAAAACAGAGCCTAACTCTTTAAGTTGAGAAATTACTCGAGTGCGTTTTCGCTGTAATGAATGACTTCGTATTGAGATAGTGACTAGCCCTCCTGTGGGGTTGTTGCTGGTTTCCCTAGCACGAATCGGAGAAGGTTAGGAATTCCGGAGAGTTCTCCTGTACCTGCTCCATAGCCAACTGCGAGTGGAAAGAGCTCAGGAAATACCTGAGTTGAAACGGGATTCAAGGCAGCAAGCAGTGAGATGCCTGTCGGAGTTGCCATCTCGTGGATATAGGGTCCACCCTTGAAAGCCAATTTATACTTGGTCAGAATATTTGTCACTGCAGGTCCAGGGGCCGCGAGCTGACCATGACCACTCTTGAAGGTTCCTCCTCCTACAGCGATGGGAAGTGTAAGGTATTTTGTCGTATTCGGGTCAGCGATACCAAGATTTTCAAGAGCGATGGCTGCTCCAATGATATCGAGAACCGTGTCCACTGACCCCGCTCCATGAAGATGGACTTTTTCTGGAGGATGTCGATGGACTGTAGCTTCGGCTTTCACAAGAATCTGAATAGCTCGATTGGCATACACTGCCGCAGGTTTTGAAAGCTTGAGGTCCTTGGTCATCGCATCAACCGCATTTAGGAGGACCTTCCCAGGACGAGTTGTATACGTCTCTGCGATTTGGATATCTAAGAATAAACCGCCAATATGACTTCTCGTAACGTGTTGGGGCTTTACGGTCACTCTATCACAGTTGGGGACATAATTGGCTGATGCTTCCATTGCTGCTACGACTGCATTAGTGTCTGCTCCAAGGTCTAAGAGTGCTGCCACAAACATGTCACCTGCAATGCCGGCGAGCTGGGGGTCAATGACTAGAATTTTCTGATCAGCCACGGAGAAATCTCACCATTGAGTTGTGAAATCTTCAAGCTTTAATATGCTTGGTCCTTCTATGAGAAACTGGTGGTAGCAGCAATGACTGAGCTTCGTGATATTCTCGAAAAGGTGGCTTCTGGCGAATATACTGTGAAAGAAGCAGAAACCAAATTACGCATCTTCAACATCATCGAAGTCGCCCGGATGGCAAAACTGGACGTCCAACGTGAAACCCGAAAGGGCATCCCTGAAGTAATATTTGCTAAAAATAAATCCACCTCTGATTTATTGGAAATCATCAAAGTAGGGATGAAGGAAAAGAACCTCCTCATCTTCAGTCAACTCTCCGAGGAAAAAGCACAGAAGATTGGAGAACTCTTTGGAGATGAATTTATTTTTGAGCTCTCTTCTGTCGGAGAAATTGCTATCATTCGGAAACCCGATTATCAGATTTCTCAAACAGGAGGAAAAATCGGGATTATTTCAGCAGGAACATCTGACCGCCACATTGCTGAAGCAGCACGTATGATGGCAGAAACCATGGGCTGCCAGGTCTTTTCTGCCTATGATGTGGGTGTTGCAGGCGTGCATCGGCTGTTCCCTGAATTGGCTGAAATGGTTGAACAAGGGATTGATGTTCTTATTGTCGCCGCTGGAATGGAAGGCGCCCTCCCATCCCTCGTCACTGGGCTAGTGGATATCCCAGTAATTGGTCTACCAGTTTCCACAGGCTATGGGTTGGGAGGTGAAGGACTCGGTGCACTAATTTCTATGCTCCAATCTTGCTCACTTGGCCTAGCCGTCGTGAATATCGATAATGGTATTGGCGCAGGCGCAATCGCTGCTCTGATTGCCAATCGGATTGCTCAAAAATAGTCGAGATTCAAGATTATAGAAAACCGCAACTTTACCCTCTAAGGTACGATTTATACGAGAGCTTTTAAGAAGGACCTTAACGGTTTCTTAGCTGTGCTCATCGAACTGGCTACACCTCGTTAAGGAGGAGACGATGAGTAAGAAACCAGTGGGATCAAACACTACGTTAGCTGTAAGAATCAGTGGGGTATGATCGAGTTGCATTCAAACCCAATCGGATGGGTATCCACAGGAGATGCATGTCTACCCCGAAAAGCAGTTTTGAAATTAATCGTCGTTGGGGATGGAGGTGTGGGAAAAACCACTCTCATCCATCGATACTTAACAGGCAATTATCTTGACCAACGTATGACGGTTGGTTCTGGTTTCGCAACCCGCGACCTTAACATGGAAGGAGTAATTATCACCTTAACAATTTGGGATTTTGCAGGTGAAGAGCGGTTCCGCTTCCTTTTACCAGCCTATTGCCGTGGAAGCCTCGGCTGTATTCTGGCATTCGATTTTACACGTCCTCCCACCTTCTACCATCTAGATCAATGGCTAACTTTAGTTCGCAGCAATACTGATGAAATTCCAATTTTACTCGTTGGAAACAAACGAGATGCCGGGGATAAAAACAGCGATCTAGCAAGAGATTATACGCAAATAAATAATTTAGCTGGTTACTTGGAAACAAGTGCTAAGGACGGCTATAACGTGACCAAAGCCTTCGAAATCATAGCCAATCTCATGTGGACTCGGATAACCACAGCTGAGCCTCAGTCTCTACTCACAACTGCAACCTGAATGGTTCAATTTCAATCCGCGAATTAGAGCAGGTGTTATTTCGCAATTCGAAGCCAAATACTCCAAGGGATCGGACTCGACTGTTCAAGAAGCAATGATTGATGCAGTTTCTCAATTCAAGGATTCAAGTTAAAACAGGCTAGTCTCGAGGGCCTCTACTTCTTCGATACCTGATTCAAGAAAAACTCGATTACCGATCCGTATTGTTTCTTTAAATGATCCGCCTTTTGAGCTCCATGACCTGCTTCCTGTTCAACATAGATACTTACTGCTTTGCCTAAGGAAACCGCCTTGCCCGTGAAAGTATAGATGGGTTCAACGGGACACCGTGAATCGTTGGCACGATGAACAATGAAGAGGGGCTCTTGAAGTTGTTTTACAAAATTGATTGCAGATCGATCAGTGTAGAGCTCGTTGTTCTCTTTTGGTTTTCCGAAAAAGTGTTCAGTAAAAGCCTTGAATACTGCATCACCCAGGCGATGCATTTCAAACCAATCTGTGATGCCGACTATAGCTGCACCTGCATCAAAAGTCCCTGGGAATTTAGTTAAGCCCAGGAAAGTGATGAATCCACCATAGCTGGCTCCTGTTAGGAAAATTTTGTTGCTAGCTGGATACCTTTTTCTCAAATAGTCGCGAGCAGCTACAACATCCTTTAGATCTGCTCCTCCTAAATCCAAGATATTGGCTTCGAGAAATTCCCGTCCATATCCTGTGCTTCCACGGATATTGGGACAGAATACACGAAAACCTGAAGCAGCATATGCCTGTATGATAATCCCCATTGCCCCCCAATCATATGAGAACTCCCATGATGGACCCCCATGAATCAAGACTATTATTGGGTTCCCTGGGAGTTCTGGGGCATCTTTGGTAGGCGGAACATCAAAACCCGGAATTGACCAATTATCAACACTAGGATACCATGTAAGTTGTCCTTGTGATAACTTGGAAATGGCTTTGGGTTTGGAATCTGCTAAGACTTTGAATTGTCCTTTTTCAGGCAAATACTCCCCAATTTGGGTGGGTGTATCGAAACTTGACCATGCAAGAAAAATTCGTCCAGTGTTCTTGTTAATTCGGATGGCGCTGACCCAGCCGGGCTCTAAGGGCAATTCAACAGGGAGACTGGAAGCATCGAGCAGTTCCCGAAATAGTCGTGTCTGTCCTTCCTTCTTTGCCGCGTAAAGAACCTCTTTACTTTTCGGAATGACCTTTACATCCACATAGTCCAACGCTAGTCCTAGTTGAGTGGCCTGAAGATAATGAATATCATGATTTTTACGATTCCAAACCGCTAGTGTCGGCTCACCTGGCTCATTCGTACTAAACACCAGATTATCCCCAGTTTCGTCCCATACCCAGTGATAATTTTCGCTCGTTTCAGACACCGAGATAGTATTAACGAGATCACCAGTGCGATAATCAATCATCTTGATCAACTTCGCTGTTCGAGATCCCTCACGATACTCAGACCATGCCACAAGGGGCCTTTTCGGATTGACAGGCCCAATATCACCCAGCTGCTGTGTCTGATAGATTTGTAAAATCTCTTGCTCAGAGAGATCGTATTTCCATATCCCATATTTCTCCGGTGATGAGCCATCAAACAAAATAACATTATCCGGTGCCCATTTTAGGCCACCGACTCTCATCGAATCTAATTCCTTGAAGAGTGTGGTTTCACTATTTCCAAAATTATACAAGTATAGATGGTGTTTTTCACTCCCACCACGAGCCATGGGAAAGACAAATTGTGAATCATCCTTCGACAATACTCCCTCTAGCACTCGGTCCTCTCCGGACGTAATCGGGCACCAGTTTTCATGGGTATCAAGCGGGATTTGGTAAACGTGATGAACGTTCTCTCTGTTACTCACTACGAGTAAAAACGCTCCATCATGTGAGACGTCTAGCAAATTCAAATCTGGGATATCAAAAATCTTCGCGACTTTCTTGCTAAGTGATACCATATATAATCCTCACCAATCTAAAGCTTACCATACCTTTCTCTTCAACTTCTTCAAATAAGTAATAGTATTTTCGTTTCTCATCTGCTGCCAAATAAACGTCGAAGAAGGGAAATACACTTAACTGACTCACCGAACCGTTCTAACCCCAATAGGAGGGGAAATAGACATCATCGAGATGCACGATAATGAGCCAAGCTGAACGTCCCCCAACTAAAGAAGAGCTCCTCGAAAAGGCTAAACAACCGGCCAAAGAAGCCATGCAACTCCACCCCTATTATAAAGGTAAAATCCAAACCATCCCCAAGTGCACAATCCGGGGATTCGACGACTTTGCTATCTGGTACACCCCCGGTGTCGCTGCTCCCTGCCGTGACATCCAAGCCAACCCAGAGAAGGTCTGGGAGCACACTAATAAAGCCAACATGATTGCCGTTGTTACGGATGGCAGCCGTGTACTCGGGTTAGGAAATATCGGTCCCGAAGCTTCGTTGCCGGTTATGGAGGGTAAATCATTGATCTTTAAGTATCTGGGCGGAGTTGATGCGGTTCCAATTGCCCTGAATACACAGGATCCCGAGAACTTCATTCGAGCGACTAAGCTCCTGGAACCCACTTTTGGTGGGATTAACTTAGAGGATATTGAGAAGCCTAAGTGCTTCAATATCTTGCACCGCCTGAAAACTGATATGAAGATTCCCGTTTTTCATGATGATCAGCAGGGAACGGCAACTATCATTCTAGCTGGGTTGTCGGGTGCCTTACGGTTCGTAGGCAAGTCTTTGGATCAAGTGCAAATCGCTATGCTTGGCGTCGGTGCAGCAAACACCTGTACAGCAGAACTGCTCATTGAAGCAGGAGTTCCTGCCGGTAATATCATCCTATGCGACCGTGATGGACTGCTCTACAAGGGGCGTGAGGATTTGAAGGCAATGAAAGAAGATGAACATGAAAAATACGACCTAGCAATCCTGACCAACGAAGAACAACGGTCTGGGGACTTTGGTGAAGCGCTCCGTGGTGCCGATGTGTGCATCAGCGCCGCAGCTCCCACGCCTGGGTTAATCAAGAAAGAATGGGTCGCAAAAATGGCCAAAGATGCCATCGTCTTCGCCTGCGCGAACCCTCTCCCTGAAATCTGGCCTTGGGAAGCAAAAGAAGCAGGTGCCAAAGTGGTTGGTACAGGTCGCAGCGACTTCGATAACCAGATTAACAACAGCCTCGGATTCCCTGCCATCTTTCGTGGTGCCCTCGATGTCCGAGCCATGGAAATCACCGATGAGATGTGCATCGCCGCGGCAACCCGACTCGCCGACATTGCTGAAGAACGCGGACTACGTGAAGATTATGTGATTCCTAGTATGCAAGAATGGGAGCTTTATCCTGCTGAAGCGGTTGCGGTTGGCATGAAAGCCATCGAACAGAAGGTTGCCCGGAAAGAGTGGGAAGAGAAAGAACTCCTCGCACACGCCACTAAGATCATTAAACGCTCCATTGATGTGACTCAGTCTCTCATGGATAACGGGTTCATTCCTAAAGCACCTTTCTAAAAGTGTGGACTTATCTACTCTTTTACGAACATTATAGATTCTACAAGGACAAACCTTTAACAGCTTGATTTCGAACTCGGGTTAGACTGGTTTGTTATTTCATGGAAGAGTTATGCCATGCCAATCTTGGTATCAGATTTAGATGGAACCCTTCTCGATGTCCGAGACCGATTCATCCATGCACAGATTAATGCGCTAGCGGATTTCGGATACACAGTGGCAATTGAGCAGGTCGTTCCTCTCGTAGAATTTACTATGGATTATGAGCAATTCCTAGGGGGATTAGATATCCAGCTTTCACCAGGAGACCTTATCCAGTATTTCATGCACATCGAACAGGAATTTTACAAAGGTTGGCAGTACTCCTTTGTCTTTCCCGGAGTCATTGAAGCCCTCAAGGAAATTCGTCCCCGCGTCAATGCCTTACGGCTGATTACGTCACGGGCGTGGGTCGAGGAGACACGACAAGAAGTCAATCATTTTGGGTTGGCTGCCCTCTTTGATCATCAGGTGGTTACCCGTGGTGACTTGGCTCGCGCTGAGGGCGTCCGAGAAGTTCCACTCTACCCGTTCTTAGAGCATCGGCAACGCTTAATCCAACTTGCCATTGCTGACCTTAAAATGACTGATGATGTCTGGGTACTCGGCGATTCACCCAATGAAATGCAAGCAGCACAGGGACTGGGGTATACCTCGATTGGAGTGTTGACCGGCTTCTACACGCCCGAAGCCCTGGACCCTTACTGCACCCATATTCTCAATTCGGTAGCAGATATCGGTACCCTTCTCTAGCTTGTGTTCAGTTCCTGCCATAGTCAAGCTTATAACCGAACCAAACCTCCATCCCACCAGTCACAATGAAGTTGAAAGCATTCCTCTCCGACCTCGATGGCACCCTTATCGATACCCGCGAAAGAGCCATCCACGCTCACGCTAGCGGTCTACGCCGGATAGGTTATGATGTAATGACCGAACAGATCCGAACCTGGTATCGGTACTCCTTTGATACACGCGACCTCCTTAACCGCTTAAACATACAGCCCTCCGAATCAGAGTTCATCCACTACATCATGGGCTTCCGTGAATTCTTCTTCTCACATGCTGAACTCTCTCACGTAATTCCAGGTACCATCGAAGTGCTCGAACAGCTTCAACCACAAGTTGAACATATGCGTATCATCACATCACGACAAGACAGTGCTCAAGCCCGCCATGAAATCCGACGCTTTGGACTCCACAAATGGTTCGAGGACATCTTCACCCGCGGTGACTTGGCGATAGCCGAGGGTAAAGACCGTATCCCCCTATTCCCATATCTCCCACACCGTCAAGGACTAATCCGATTAGCCCTTCGAGATGTCAAAATCGAAGGTGATGTCTGGGTGGTCGGCGATTCCGCGGGTGAATTGGAGGCCGCAAAAAGCCTTGGCTACTTTACAATCGGTGTTCTCACTGGCTTTGGTACTAACGACGATCTAGCCCCCTTCGCTAGTCGTATATTCGACTCTTTCAAGGGAATTGTGCAACTTATCTAGACTAAGGCAACAAGGTTTGTGAACATGTCTCCCCCACCCTCTCCACCCCCCAACTGTGACACAGATTCGAAACGATTTGATACGCGACAGTATCAAGAATATATTCTCCGACGAATCAAGGAAAAGCGGAACCGTAACATCTTGGTAGAGTTAGACTGTGGGTTGGGCAAACGCGTCCTCACCTACAAATTAGTCACCGAGCAATTTCCCCAAACCCGTTTCATCATCACAGTCAACTCGTCATCCTCGCTCCAAGAAACTGCCCAATACCTAGAAAAAGAATACGGTGGTGTTGAGGGCTTAGGTGTCCTAGCTCCTAGCATTCAAGGACCACGTCGTAATCAACTCCTGCGAGAATCGCGAGTAGTCTTATGTACTCCCCGCGTGCTAGCCAACATTCTTAAAAAAGGGAATCTGACGCCAACAGACTTTGATGGCTTGATGATCAACGAAGTCGATACAATCCTCCGGCGGGTTGGACAAGACCGGGTGCTCATCCAACCGTGGGGTTATCTCCTCGAATTCTTTAAAGACAATTGGATTATTGGCCTTAGTGGCACCCTTCGCGATGACCACGTGGTGTTCGCTCAAGAGCAGCTCCAGATCCGTGATGAACTCCAAACCCTTGCAGAGTTTCTACCTAACGTTGAACTGATTAGTATGAACGAATTGGTCGACACTGATTTGGACGAGTTCATCAAACCCACCATCCTGAATGCCACCCCTGTCACCAGTCCGGTGATTAGAGCTACTTCCCTGGTCATCGACGACCTCATCCAATCCACTCGGGAAGAAATTCACCAAACGGTTCGCGAAGAAACCGGTCAGCCGTTAGGGGAACTCCCAGAATCTACCCGTATTCTCCATTTAATCCTCCACGAACTCCCCATCTCAGAAGACCTCGCTCAAAAATACAGCGGGCTCCTAATGACCCGGAAATACTTGTACGGTATGGCATCCAAAAGCTTCCGCCGCTACCTCCACCATCCCACCCTCAAATCTAACATCGATGTTAACCGCATGATGCAAGATTGGCCTAAAATCACTCCCAAATCCCTGAAAGCCCAAGAGCTTGCATTAACAGCGGACAAAACTGTAATCCTCACCTCATACCTTAACGTCGTCAGTGAAATAGACAGCTTGCTCAAAATGAAGGGCGTAAATACCTTTCAACTCACCGGACGCACCTCAGACAAACAAGCAGTGCTATCACAATTCAAACAAGCTAAACCACCTGCTGCAGTCATCTTGTCTCCGGTCGGTGAGCGTGACCTTGACCTACCCGATGCCGATCTACTCATTATCTGTGATACTGTCAACACGACGAAAACGATCTATCAGAAAATGAAACGCAGCCGTGGTGGCCGCGTAGTATTTCTGGTGTATGCGGACACCTCGGAAGTGGAGAAACTCCGACGCCTCCTAGACAATATCATGGAGCGGTATCCCTGGTCATCACGACTCGGTGATATGAACGCTCTGCACTAACAAAATACTTTGCAATTGCACTCCTTCACCAGGTGTGCCATCGAAACCAGACCATAAGACTCACTAATATTACATAAGCCAATACTACAAAATTCAGGACCATCAGAAGAAATGAATTAACTCTTTGTATTACAAGGATTTAACAATTCAGAACAACGTTTCATCTTGTGAAACTGAATGACAACACCCGGACAGTATTCCACAGAAGAACCATTGACTCCAACCGTCTTCCCTGTCTACGTCTTTGAAAGGACCTGTAAAGCGATCTTCAACTATTGTCTCAAAGAAGCCACAGGGACATCTCCTCGTGAAGCCCTGGGCGTTATTCTGGGCTTCCGTCGACAATGGCAGGGCGCGAAGTATATCCGTGTCACCGATTGGGCCTCTGGACACGTAGAAGCCAGTATCGCCCATGCCCGGTTCACTCCGGAAGGTATCTTCGAATATCGGCTTACCCTTCACGATCGATATGGCAACAATCCCCATTCTCCTCGTGTCGTCGGCCTCTGGCACTCCCATCCTTTTGGTGGCGATCCGCAGTTCTCCTCAACGGATTTACGCACGTTCTTCAACACGCCTTTCTGCGCTGAGGGCAACATCTTCTTCCTGATTGATCCCATCAGCCGGATCTTCAAAGTGTATATGCTGCGGCCACGATCCGATGAGCCCGGCTTACAGCTAGAACGAGTGCAATGGTGTACCTATCATCCATCAGTTCCAGCTGGAGAAGTAATGTTCCAGGATAACTCGCTACACCATAAGGAGGAACCTCACGATGACGAAGAAACCCACACCGATTGATTTAGAGTATTTTGAGAAGGATCAGCATGATCGCACACGACGCTGGTTGGGGGCTACCAATCTTGAGACCGTTCGTCAGTCAACGGTGCTGATGGTGGGAGCAGGGGCAGTCGGAAATGAGGTCTGTAAGAACCTGGGCTTGTTAGGAGTTGGAAAAATCGTTTTAGTGGATCCTGATAAAATAGCAGCCTCCAATTTGAACCGCTGTGTCTTCTTTCGTCCAGGAGACCACGATGAAAAGTTCAAAGTTGATGCAGTAGCTGAACGGCTCCCGGAACTCGCAACCGATACAGTGGTTGAACCGCATGCTGTACCGGTACAGGCGGCTCCAGACAAAGTGTGGGATGTTGACTTGGTGTTGATCGGTGTTGACAACCATTATGCCCGTTATCTATTGAATGCCAAGAATCTCAGCTTAGAGTCACCCTTGCCTGTGATAAATGGGGCTATGGGAAAGGACTTCGTGTCTGTTGAAGTCCTCGTGCCACCTAAGACAGCGTGCTTAGTGTGTTCGTGGAGTAAAGACTTCGTCGATCATGTCATCGCCAACGAAGTACGCACCCGATGTGATCCCTTCTTCGTTGACACCATGCCACGCTTTCCCATGATTAGTTTCGTGACCTCCATTGTGGGGGCAGTGATGTCGTGGGAAGCCACAAAGATGCTTGCTGGTTTACAGCAATGGCGACAAACGGGGCAATGGCAGGAGGGACTCGAACCAGCCCTTGGTCGGTTCATCCAATACGACTTACACAAGCATAAATCCATGACAGGACCAATTATGGCAAATCCACGGTGTACAGAAATATTCTGTCGTGATAAGCGGAAACATACCTAACCCGTTAAAGTAAGCCGATGGTCTTCTGCCAGACCGTTGCGGTGGGTTTCTGGTCAGCCCATAAGCGGAGATTTAGAGTGATTTTAGGGGCCCCATTTGGCATGGGGAGGTTCATCCGTATATTCACTGGGGAATCTAATCGAGGTGCAAAGGGTTCAATAGCCACTACTTGGTCCATGAGGCCATCTGAAACGGTTGCCGTCATCACCATTTGGTCTAGTGGATGGGCACGACTCGGTTTTGGGATCAATGAGACCTTCAAGGGCAATGTACTCCCACGTGGGACAGCATCAGGGACGTTAACCTCTAATTCTGCGGGGGCTTCTCTCAACCGAGTAGGAATTGATTCAGGGACACCCACCACCCGTTTCACCTTCCACCCCGTCTCAATCTTGGGCTCAGAACGCTCACCCTTTTTTCCATCAAGAGCAACAGTATCAGAGTACCAGCTGACTTTGAATTCTTGGCGGATGCGAGTATCCATCCAGTTTCCAATGATAAGAGGAATATGTCGGTTTGTCACTCCCAATAATCCCATAGCCCCATGCCAGGTTGGATCAACCGGGATCCATTGGCCCCGAATCCAAATTTCACTCCAAGCATGGCGTTCCCAGGACTGTCCATCAAAGGCATAGCCTGCCTCCAATCGGGCTGGGATTTTGTTCGCACGACACAACGCAGCAAATAGAGCGGCATATTCAGTGCAATCACCAACCCCTTTTTCGATAGCGTAGGCTGCTCCTCTTTCATACTCTTGACGAACATACCGCATCTTCTTTGTAATTACCCTCATCGCTGCTTGTACAAATTGTATTGGTGTTGAATGATTTTTTGCAATATCACGAGCAAGATCTTTGATGAGGTGGTGGTGTGATTCGATGAAATTCTCTGGTTGGGTGAACTTGACGATATTAGCTGGTAACGTTGAGTTGTGAGTTTCTGGCGGAATATTATACCGGAGTGCGCGATTCCGAATGAGCGCGGTGTACCCACAAGTAAAGGATTCTCCCACAGCAAGGCTTCCTTGACGAAATCGAATCCATTGGTTTCCGATGGTATCATTCTGTTGTTGTCCATCCTTCGGAGAGAACCTAATATCTAGAACCGTTTGTCGAGGAGGTAGCGAGGGTGGAGCAGCGATTATGACTCGAACATCGCTGATTCGAGCACGTGTAATGTTCTTCACGGTCGCCGAATAATTGACCCTGTGTACTACAATGGGTGGATGTCCTCCTTCTAAGAGAAAGCATCCCATGACATAATGATCGTTGGGAGGTCCCCGATAGGGATACTTATCGACGGCGAGCTTGATGCGGGTTTCCTGCAAAGCAACGAGAATTGTATAGAATCCAGACAGCAGGTTTGCCGTCAGTGGCACGCTAAATTCACCTGTATTAGTTTTGCCAAAATGAAAAGGGACCTTACTCACCATGCGCCCGAAGGGATCATTGATGTATACGACCCCATTGTCAACCTTAATATTCGATTTTGCTTGACCTTTTCGTTGCAACTGAATAGAAATGCGTTGACCGGCTTTAACTCTAGGAACACCATCTTGCCTCGTAGGGGCGATGATTTTTAAAGACAGGGGGAGGTTACTCGTCATTATCTCGACCTACTTGGTCGGCTTCAGAGCTGGATTCGATTCCCTCTTCATCTGACAGAATAACTACTTTTCCACCCGGTGGTTGAGGTGAGTGTCTGGAGACATCACCTAATATTCTCACAGGCCTTCGTGTCTCAGCAGGTTGACTTTCCGATTCCAGTCGAGGGCCCAAAAACCGAGTAAAGTGGGGAGAGTGGGCTTCACTGCCACGGACAATTGCTCCGGGGCAGGTGTCTTGCCCTGATTCTAAGAAGAGGGCACGACACGAAGGACAGACATAGCTGCCACAGACTGTGCAAATCCACCATTGGCTCCGTGCATTTTCAAGTGAAACTTGAGTGGCACAGGCCGCACACCGCATTTGGGATGCACCATGCACACTCATGACTCTCGCTCCTTTAGCTCAGATCGTTTCTTTTTGCCATGAATTATAATGGAATAGTAGGGTGAGAAGTTGGGAGGACGTTCTTCTTCAAAGGGAATGTCTCTCTCTCGGAGAATCTGAATCCGCGATTTCCTCTCAGGTTCCTTCGATGATTTGTCAAGCTCTTCCTCATGCTCGTCGGGGGTGTCATTCTCCTTTAAAGGTGAATCCGGCATGGTTGGTACCTCATCTAACTCTCATCATCTAGAATCCGAACCGATGTATGTCTACTTGGTTCATCTAAAACGCGGGGTGACCTTCGACCTGAATGCCCGCTAGTCGATGAGGTTTCAAGAATACGCACCCGTCCCTGTCGTGAAGGCGCAGCTGGACCATCTTTGTGCTGGGCTTCCCAGAGCTGATCTAAGGTTTCAACGATTCTATCTGTATCTTGCTCATACCACGCCATAGCGGCCATATTTAGACCGTGGTCAGATTGAAACTGAGATGGTGGTTCTACTCGATCTGGTTTTAGCAATACAAAAAAGGGGAGATCTTCGAGGATACGATCTAATTCCCCACGAACC
This sequence comes from Promethearchaeota archaeon, assembly GCA_048938295.1. Lineage (GTDB taxonomy): Archaea > Asgardarchaeota > Hermodarchaeia > Hermodarchaeales > Hermodarchaeaceae > Hermodarchaeum. Next base: position 29,792 of record JBHLMI010000019.1, on the reverse strand, counting down.
GAGTAGCAGGCATGTCCAGTTCCACTAGCCGCTAGTCTGGGGTGATACAGAGGTGTTTCGGCTATAGGTCGAATAGTGCCGATGTTCTGAGGATACTCTCGGGGTAAATCAAAGACAAACCGATGCTCATAACGTATAGCGTTTGTATCCTCTAGATTTCTGGGTTTACGAACGAACCCGGGAAGATAACGCATAGTGAAGCGAATCCGTTTAAACGCCCCATCACGGTATCGATCGATGATAGCAACGGTGAAATCGCGATTGCTCCAGACGGTATCTTCGCGGTGCGGAGGATCTGGATCCCATCCTCGTCGTCCAAAGAGATTGTTCATGGTATCAAAGAATGTCTGAATCTGGGTTTCCACTCTGGCGTTAAACAGCTCGGTAGAAAATACTGGTCGGATCATGATTATCTCCTTTAGTTCCTGTTTTCGTCCAGAGGTGTGAAGACTTTTTTGCTATTGTCCGACTTCAGGGACAACATCGAGGAGGAAGAACTCATCATCTGTGATTTTTGGTTCCAGCTCTCCGAAGGTTACACCTGGGCTTAACCTGGTGGGTTCAGGGGCTTTACGAATGAGCACAAATTCTGCACGCTGGTCCCCGATTTTTGCTTTAGCCCAATCGTCAATACTGACGCCCTCATCACGGGCCTGGGTGACAAGAGTGCGGATGACTTCATCGACACGGGTATCTTCATCAATGCCGATTCGGAATTCCTTTTGACGGGGTTCAACATCGACGATGATTGAGCGCCAAAATCCTTCATCTTTACTCAATACTATTCACCTACAAGGGGAAGGTCACAGCACGCACTTTAACTTTACTCGAATCTTAGACGCATGCTCGTCCTTCTTTAATCATGAAAGAGAATAGGTCGGCTCAAAATCACAGAGCAATGGCGCTTCGTCTTTGGTTGGAGTGAAAGTTTAAGAGTGACGAATTATTGTGACTTACTGTACTTGGGCAATATTGAATATGCCAACTGCTCAGGATAATCCGCGGGAGTGCACTCGAGAGAATGACCACTAGGCACGAGATGTCCCTATCAACTTCATCAGTCGTGTTTCGCAGCATCCGCCTAGTGAACTTTGTCATTCACCGTGACACCAAAATCCAACTCGATGAATCCCCTGTCATACTAATTACAGGTTCTAACGGAAGCGGAAAAACCCTGATTCTCGACGCCCTGTTACTCGCCATTGGCGTTGAATCTCGAAGAGCCCAACGCCAACGCAATTCGGCCTTCATCGGTCGCTTCAACAAATATGCTGAAGTCATTCTAGAACTTAACAACTACCAACTCAACGGTCGACGTGTCTTAAGAAGCCCAGATCCTGCCATGTCTACGCTTCTTGATACGGATGTTGTATCGATTCGACTTCGAGTCGATGAAACGAACCGGATATCCTACTGGTTGAATGGAAAACGCTCACTGAATGGCCAGCAAATTGCTCGGAAGGACATTCGGAAACTCTTTCAAGCGGCTGGACTCTTTGGGGATTCTCCCCTAGCCGTTACTGAGGCTGAGACTTTAGACCACTTTGCCTCCCAATCCCCACGGCGGAAATTCGAGACTCTCTTGAACGAAACTGGGCTCCGCAACTGGATGGAAAAACTCGAGGAAGCCCGTCTCCTCGTATTACAGGCTAAAGCCAATGTCAAACCCCTCGAATACCGAATCCGCCACGAAGAACAGCGCCTTCAGGTTCTAAAGGCAGCTTATGAAGCTTTTCAGCAAAAACAGCAACTCCAACAAAGGCAGAAGGATCTCGATGTTGAAGCTGCCTGGGCTGAAGTGACTTATCGTGAAGAACTCGCTAGCCAACTCCAATCGCAACTTACCAGCCTTGAAACCCAACTCACCGACCAAAACGAGAAAATGGCTAAGTTAGACGAAAGGAAAGCCAACCTGAAAGAGAACTTCGAAGCGATTGAAGCAAAACGGGAAAAGCTCCTTACAACCATGGACTCGATACGCGATGAAAGGATGCAAGCCCAAGGTCATCGACAAGGGCTAGAAAACGAACTCAAAGGTATGCTAGCTCGAACAGAACGGTACAACAAACGTCGGAAACCCGCAAAAAGCAAAATTGACGACATTCAGAGAGAATTAGCGACGATTATACAGGATCGGGATGGTATCGATGATCAACTTGTTCAGGTCCGACAAGATATTGCCATAACGGAGGAGCACCTCTTTACTCAACCCCAACGGTATCCACATTTTGAAGAGACGATACTTCGGGCCTGTCTTCGTTACCGGTCTGAACTTGATAAACTAGCACTCTCTGATGCAGTGATTGGGCCCCTTTTTACGCTTATTCGTATGAAACCAGAGTATGCACAGTACGAAACCGCAGTCAAACTGGCATTGGGCCGCTACACCTATGCATTCATTGCCCTGAACCGAGAGGTCTTCGTTGAGGCTAAAAACCTCTATGATCATCTCTGGCCAAATGAAAAACCAGATTTGGTGGTCGCCCGAACAAACCCCACCACCGCGATAGCTCGAGATCGCCCCACGGTCTCTTCACCTGTCATTGGGTGGGCTGCTGATCTCATTGAAGGGGATATCTATGCCATTAGTTTCCTAAGTCGAGTCGTAAACACTGCCATCGCAGAGGAAGGAGCCGACCCCAATACGCTAGTCGATGCCTCTCAGCAACTCAATGGCAACATTATCACTAGCGAAGGAACGAGTCATTATCTCCGGATCGGTGCCTTTGCACGACCACCCCGACCAGTTACGGTCAGTCTGAATGTATCACTCAAAGATTTGGGGCTAGCTCAGGACGGCGCTGACACACGCATCCAACTCCGTGAACTTCGGGAACAAGAAGCTCGCTTAATGCGAGACCGCATGCATATCAATTCTGAAATAAGCCAATTACGGGCAACCCTCCAAGACCTTCAGCAAGTCCACTCATCTCATCTTTCTGATGAGGAAAGAACAGCCCTGGTCACTGGTTCTGAACACCGCGTAGCCGAATTACAACAACAGATTCTTGAACTGGAAACTGAATGCGACAGACTCAGCCAAGATTATCAAGAATGTAGCTCAGACTTATCACCGCTGAACTCGCGACAGCAAAAGTTATCCGAACAACTCCAAAACCTTGACCTCCGACGATCCCGTCGTCAGGTTGAAATCAACCACCTCGTTGCAGAACTCAAGCAACGCGAAGATGAATATGAGCATCTCATAAAACAAACTAAGGACTTCCGCAAGGCTGCCACTGCGCTGGGAGAACGTCCACAGACTGTTCGAAACCCTACAGCCGTTCGTGATGAACAAATCCAACTCCAAGCGATGATTGATACTATCACCGCCACAGCAGAAGATCGGCAAGCCTTTGAAGACCAGGAAAAAGTCGTCTCCCAACTCCAAGACTACCTAAAACAACGTCAGCTCCACTTAGAAAATCTGATGACAGACGTTGATCGAAGACTACTCGAGTGGAGACGGCAGCTTCAAGAGACGGTTGAAACCCTCAACCACCGCATGAACCAATTACTCAGCCACTTCCTTAAGCAAGTCAAACTGCTTATTCGATTCCCCGATGAACCCAGTCGTGCGGAGCTGCACCTTCAACTTGCCATTAACCGCAAAGGCGACTGGCGGACCTATCAAGAAATGTCTGGAGGCGAACGGGTCCTAGCCACCCAGACTTTTATTTTAGCCCTCCACACTCTTGCCAAGAGTCCCCTCCATGTCATTGATGAATTTACCCAACGCCTCGATGAAGCAAGCCGAGCAGCTATTCTCAGTGTAGTTCAACGCGCTCTCGATTTAACCCAGGAAGACTCACTAATTCATCCTCAGTTTCTTCTAATGGCCCCCTCCACGGTGGGACTCGAAATTCCAGAAACTATGCATCACGTAGTGCTGATCAAAGGACAGGTGAAAGCCTAATGATTACCAATGATACCTCTACATTTCTCCGTGCCTTTCCGCGCCGCAAAGCCTGGTACGACACCTTCCAATACAACTACAAGCGAACACGCCTCACATCCTTTGGAACCAAAGGGATTGTAATTACACTATGGAACTTGACCAAAAAGTATGAGGTTGCCCTAAAACAGCACAACACGTTTCCGATTAAGGAAGCGGAGGTTGACCGTGAAGAAGTTGCTGATGCATATCGCATCCTCGAAACGCCCTGGGAACGAACTCTTGACGGACGTTTCTACTATACTCTCGCTTCAATGCAGCATCACCGAGATTCTCAATTAGCTGCTCCTGAAATTGCTCCCGAAGAATGGATTTCTCAGTTTGCCAATGAGATTAAACGGCGCGCGACTCCCTTACTCTTTCTAATTAATCAAGAGCGGACAATCCCACCATTCGAATTGCCCTCTGTTGATTCACCCGTCGCATTGGACCACGCTCCTACCCAGGATGATAAACAGGCTATGCGCAAACATCGTATCTCATTTGAACAAATCTCCATTGACGCCCTTGACGCTAGAAGGACGGCTATCTTAAAACGGCTACAGGGCAAACGTTTCAACTATGCAGCCTTATCAGAAATCCTGACCAATTGGGAACTCGATCTACTCAGTCAAATGATTCGTGATAACATCTGCCCTGCAATTTTCGAAAAAACAGCAATCATTTTTCGAGGCCCTCCGCCTAAATCGAATCCTGCCTTCGCTGCTGTTGCCATTACCGCACAAAACCATGAGGAGGTTCCTCGGCAATAACCTCAGATCCGATACCTTCTGACACTATCTCTTCCACTAGCAAGGATACAGAGGAAGAGGTGATAGAACAACGTCATCTCCTTGGTCAGCTCTTTGCGGCCCTCACAGCAAGGTTTCGAAATGAGGAAGGTCAACTCAGCATCGGGGTCAAACGGCAAGATCTTTTAGAAGCCCTTCATGTCAACAAGACTGGCTTAGTCCGTCTTCTCGATTTACTCCGCCAACAGATATCTCCTCTGGGACTAGAATTGGTTGAATATCGAATGGGACGGGACACGCTTTACTGTGTTCGAACCATTTACGGGGTACCTGGCGAACTCACCGATCCTGAATACGCGGTATTGGGAGTCATCATTTCCACTGTGGAACGGGTGAGTAAACTCCGTCGTCCACGCCAGGTAGCCACAAAAGACATCGAAACGATCCTTGTAGCCCGCGGGCGCCTCTCCCGCTACCAACTCGATCGCATATTACGACGATTAATCGAACTGGGCTATATTACGCGAACTGCACGACGCCTTGCTTATGGTCCACGGCTTGAATTAGAATTTGATGCTGAACGTCGTGAAGCCATCGCTACTGCGGCAACCCTGTATCTCGCAGGAGCCACAGCTGATTCGGAGGAAGACGCGAATGAAACTTGATCTCTCCACCGTTGGCATCAGTTGTGTCGCCTGCGGAACCCGAATCACACTTGAAGAGGCGATCCAGAAGGGATGGCACCAATGTCTACGTTGTCAATTTTTCATTGATCCCCAATGTCTTGGAATTGTCCAAAACACCATGGGTGGCGTCTGCCCCTCGTTTAGCCAAGGAGTGGCCCGCCATTCCTTGCAAGTGGCCGATATTCCCACAGAACAGCTCCTCATCTTCGTCAAAGATCAATATCAGAAAGGTCGTGTGGGTGCCCTCATCGACTCCCTCTTCTATACTAGACCTTCTGTTTTAGAGAAACCACGCCACCCAAGTCAAATGGAATCGGACTCCGAAGAACCTCTCACCCGAGAAGAAATCTGGCAACGCTTTGGCCTCGTGTTAGTGCAGCGATCCCAAGGTAAATGGAAAACTTGGGAAAAAGTTGGCAGTACTAGCTGAAATTGTCCAAGGACATAAACTATTTACCCATCAACAGCTGATGCCTTCTTATCCAAATTGGCTTGCATCACTTTTGGAGTTGATGGGTTGGTTCACAAAAAGGCTCCCAGTTGGGTTAAACACGCCGTTCGACGTTGGAAACAATTCTATAACGATATTCAGTTCGCTGATGGACAAATCGATACTGCAAATCCGTTGAGTGTAATTTTCCGAAATGAAACTCTCATGACTCGACCAGTATCCCAATCACAGGCTGGCACCACACCACCAATTGAACCAACTTTCTCTAAGAAAGAGGAATCAACTCGGTCTCAACCTGAAAAGGCTCCTCCGCCAAATCCCCAGCAAAAGCAGCGCAAAGGACGATTCATATCTAAACTTAAAGACCTCCAATACCTCATCTATCTCACCTTTTTGTCCTGGGATTCCTTCTAGCTGGGTTCATCCAGACCTAGTTTGGAACGTACTTTCATGATTATCTCTTCTGCCATCCGCTTCGTTGCTGCTGACTCCGTCGTAGGCTCATCTTGCACATCTTCAGGCAATTGAGGTAGACCCGCTAGTTTTCTTACAATACCAGATATTGCATGCTTTGCCACAGATACCTCAGAGCCACCTGAGAGTAGCACCACCAACCGACCTTCACAGACTTCATCTGCAGCTTGGAGCAGTATCTCGGTCATAGCGGGAAATGCCCTTAACGAGAGATTAAACCCACCATAGTCTAGCGCATGAGCATCATGGCCCATGTTCCAAAAAATAATCTCAGGACGGATTCGTCGTGCCAAGGGCAGCGCTAGGAGACGCACAGCTTCTACAAAGGAGTCATCACTACTCGAACTGGGGAAAGGGACATCCACATGCCGCTGCGTCACCGTATCCAGGCTTTCCCGGAAACTCGCCTCGAAGTTTAAATGGTATACTTCCTCATCATTCCCGAGGATGTCACGGGTTCCATCCCCTGGATGGGGGTCTGTATCAACGATGAAAAATCGATTGGCTCCATGTACTTTTTGCAAATGTCGGACAAGTAGGGCAGAGTTGTTGTAATAGCAAAAACCCCAGGATGAATCACGACTAGCGTGGTGTCCAGCACAGCCAGTAAAAGCAAACGCATTCGCTGCTTCACCAACCCAAACCGCTTCACCTGCTCTCACCGCGGATCCACCTGACACGAGCGAAGCAGAATCATACCCTGATCCTTTAACATGCTGAATGTGACCAGGGGTGTGCACCTGCAGGAGCAAATCCTCACCTACTCTAGGCGCTTCTTCTACAATAACCTGAGGAGACTCCAATGTTCCCGTGTCGCGTAAATATTCAAACGCTGGTTGCACCCGACCAGCTAGTACCGGATACCCCTCAACAGCCATTAAAGGATGGTAAAGTACGAGTGTTGGTTTCTTCTTCATCGTTGCTCACTGCTTGGTATATTGGAGCAAAAAAGGATTTAACAGGTTTTATCATTGTACCTGAGTAGCCTAGGATGGATCTTCTGATGAAGGAAATTCGGAAAATTACCAAGAATGAACGCCCTGCCATCATGGCGCTCTACCGATATGCATACACGGAATGGACAGATCAGGATGAGAAGAGCGAAGAACTAGATCTCATTATTGAACAAGAAACTCTGGGGCTGTTTGAAAAAGGGCGCTTGGTCTCCTCTTTAAGCGTCCACGAATTCCAACAATCAATCCGTGGTGTACTCAAGGATTGTGGAGGGGTAGCTGGTATTGCAACATACCCGGAAGCGCGGCGGAAGGGATATGTGCGGGAATTAATGCAGGAAGGGTTCAAGATGATGCACGAGAAGGGGCAACCGGTCAGTATGCTCGATCCCTTTAAACAAAGCTACTATGAACAATTCGGGTACGTTGCAGCAAATACCGCATATATTGTACAAGCCCCGCTCAAACAGCTTAACATATTCGACGCAACACAACCGAATCTGGACTGGACCTTTGAGAGGGTTCGCGCACGAAATGCCAAAGAAGAATATCTAAAATTTGTCTGCGAAATAGGTCCTACACACTATCACGGTTACCTCATTTTCAAAACCTTCCCTGATGCTCTGTGGAGACAGTTTACAAAGGAAAGTCTCATTGTCTTTGTCAAATATAAGGGCCAAATCCAAGCTTTAAGCCGGTATCGGATTAAAGGAGTACAAATCGAAGGTGAAACCCACTCCACTATGCATGTCCTCGATCTCTTATGGCGAACTCGAGAAGCTCGTGACAAGCTCTTTTTCTTTTTCAAACAACACCAGGACCAAATTCAAAATATCCGCATACATGCTCCCTTCGATACCAAGGTTGAACATTGGTTCAAAGATGCACAGTTGAAAGTTAATCAGGCTAGAACTCCTTGGATGGTTCGCATCATCGACGCGAAGAACGCAGTCCAAAACCTTCCAGGTGCTGGAGATGACACCGTCACCATCGAACTCACAGATGCCAACTGTCCCTGGAACAATGGAATCTTCTCACTTCAATCAGAAAAGGGACGCCTACGACTAACTAAAAGCTCAGGGCATCCTGTAGTAACAGCTACCATTCAAGCGCTCTCAGCCTTAGTCTACGGAACACATCCAATAGAGGAATTAGAGTTTCAAGCTGAACTATCAATCACAGAAGAATGGGCTAGACATGCACTTCAACGGTGGTTCCCACCTCTCCCCCTGTATAATGTCGTATACTTCTAATTAAAACCGAAACACGAGCCTTTTTAGGCAGATATAGCATTGGATTGACTCCTGACTCACTGAGGGTTCAATTATGGGCTTTGAAATCCCCTTTGATAAAATCCGTGCTGCGATTCAACAATACTTGGCATTTAAAGCTGACCCGACTACCCGGACTATTACCTTGGAGTTTAAAGGATCTATTTACGAAGAAATGCCGTTTGGCGATATGCTCGAAGATGAAGAGGGACTAAAACGTATGGCCAAGAACTTCATGGACCAGGACATCGAATACACCGCAGAGCCGTTACCTGAAGGCAAAGGCGTTATCCTTCACTTCGAAACAGATGAGGATTATCAAAAAATGTACAGCTTCATAGATGGCATTGTTAATGGGGAGCTACTCCAAGAACTCATGGCGAAGATCATGCAATCAATGTTCTCTGTAATGGACGATGATCGCTCCGAATTCGATAATACGACCTAGCCCCCCTAATCACAAGACCGACTACGCTCATCTTTGATGAAAAACCATTCCACTTTTTTCACTGTCATATCCCCTAAACGTAAAAGTAAACAACACTCTCTGACCATAGTTAAAAAGCTTCATAGTGCTTAACCACTTGGACGGCGAAGTGCTTAGGAAACCTTAGCGAAAGGAACCTGAATTGGATGATTCGTAATATCCTAGAACTCACTAAAGGCCCTCCTCTGACCCAGTATGCACGACAACGGGCTCTTGCCCTACTCAACGTTGCTCTCAATGCTGCAAACCCTCACCTCCTCGTTGAAAAGACAATCAAAGTCACCCGCAGCACGATACAGTTGGCCGATAATGAAATCGGGTTCAATGACTTCGACGGAATCTATGTCATCGGCGCAGGAAAAGCCACAGGTCGAATGGCCGAGGCTATCGAACGTCTTCTCAAGGATCGTCTGGTTGGTGGGCTCATCATCGTTCCCGAAAACACCATCACTGCCTATACGCTAAACCAGATAAGTCTGCAAGCTGGCGGTCACCCTGAACCCACCGAATCCAGCGTCGCCTCTACTCAGCAACTGCTTGAGCTGATCGACCAATCCCCCCAGGATGCCTTAATCATCAGTCTCTTTTCGGGTGGCGGATCAGCGCTACTCACCGCTCCCAGTCCGCCACTTACCCTTGAAGACCTCCAACACACAACACGATTACTCCTACAGGCAGGCGTTCCAATACACCAGCTCAACACGGTACGCAAACATCTCTCCCTAGTCAAAGGCGGCCGTCTCGCCACCAACATTCATCCCCGCCGACATTGGGGGCTACTCATCTCCGATGTACCAGATGACCAACTCAACATGATTGCCAGCGGTCCCACTCTTCCCGATCCCACCACGTTCGCCGATGCAGTGCAAATCTTGGAAACCCATGCCCTTTGGGAAGAAGTGCCAGTACGAGTACGAGAGCATCTCATTAATGGTCGCGAAGGGAAACTCAAAGAAACCCCCAAACCCCAGGATCCAATCTTTGACTATGCAGTTCACCTGCTCATCGGTAGCAACCAACATTCCTGCCAAGCAGTCCTTGAACAAGCCCAACACGAAAACTATACGAGTCGAATCCTTACTACTAACTGCGAGGGCGAAGCTCGTGAGGTGGGTGACCAACTCGGAGCCCTTGCCAAGAAATTAACTAACCAGACCGAACCACATGTATTGATAATCGGGTCAGAAACCACCGTCACAGTCCGTCACAAAGGGAAAGGAGGCCGTAATACCGAGCTCATCGCTGCTGCAATCCCACACCTAGAAGGGAAAGACGGTCTGGTCATCGCAAGCCTCGCCACTGACGGTATCGATGGACCAACCAAGGCAGCAGGTGCAATCGCCGATGGGTATTCACATCCACGCGCTAAAACCCTCAAACTCTCTCCTGTCCAACTCCTGGAGATCAATTCCACCTACACCCTCTTCCACGCCCTCGAGGATTTGATTATCACAGGTCCAACTCATACAAATGTCCGCGACATCACAATCATCCTTTGGATAGGATCAGATAACCTCCTCTCCGATAACGGATGAGATATTCCTCAGCAAAGACTTATGTTCCCAAAATTCGAAAACACAAGGTATGACTGACGAATCCTCCGATCAGCTACTAAAATCCCTGAAATGCTCTGAATGTGGAGCTAAAATTACTCCTGAATCCTTACAGCTAGGAAGTCCAATTATCTGTGAATACTGCGGTACAATCAATGTTCCTCCAACATCTCCCTCACACCAACAAGTAAGAACTCGAGCGGCACGTCACCCATGGATGCGAGCTCGCAGAGGTCCCCAACGAGTACCTATTCTCCTCACCACACGGTTACTGATCGAGAAAGGTTCAATTGACGAAAAAATCCTCCGGAAATACACAAAACAAAACATCGATAAACGAATGCGCCCTTCCATGGCTCTTCGACGAGCGTTACGACAAATGCGAGACGAAGGTAAACTCAATCAAGATAAAATCCTGCGAGCTGTGGATGAACTCATCGCTGAGAAGAAGCTTTCACCCATAATACGTATGCACTTTTTCAGACTCTTCGAATAGTCTTCTCCACGTTCTCGTCTCTAATCTATTTTCTAGTACGAAAATGATAGAAGGAACACTGGGAAATTGGCGGATTAGGCACCTCCATAAAAAGGACATTTGTCCTAATAGGACACAATTGGAGGGGAGAGGGAATGGTTTTCTAGGGGGAGATTGTGGGAAGTGCCATTATCTTTCGCCAAACCCACTGTTCCCATCTACTGCGCTCAGTTTTCTTATTTAAAGATTTCATTCAGCGCTGAAGAATTAAATTTTCCTACAGTCATAAAAACTTGCGTAAATCGGCATTCTGTTGACTCGTCCCAGCTTTGTGGACAGCTTATCTCCGGTGTAAATCAGGGGGTTCAGGTAGTTCTGGATGTCGTTGGTAGTAGTGATAAATGAGATTGAGGATATCAGCAGCTTCGGCGATGTTTGAGAAGACGGGAAGGTTGGCTTCACGGAACTGGTTACGGGTTTCCAAGTTTTCTTGGGCGTAGCCTACGGCAGGAACGGCAACGAGGAAGGGTTTTCGGAGCTCTTGGACACAATGTTGACCGGCTTGAATCATCATGTCCCAATAAGTGGTTGCCATGCCTTGCAGATCCATGTGGTTAGCTATAAAGTTGACATAGTGAGGAGCGGCTTCGACGATAATGGCGTCGATTTTTTTATCCTCTGAGACGTGTCGAATGGTCTCTGCCGTGTTTTCGGGATAAAAGTAGCTGGAGGCCATATCCACGGGATTTCTGATGTTTGTACCAACGCTACTGATGACATCGGATAAAGCTTCAATTGTTTCTGAACTTAGCCGGGGCACCTCAAAACCAAAACGGGCGAGTGAATCGGTGCCTGCCACGCCTGCACCGCCACTGATTGCGATAAGAGCCACCCGCTTACCCGGTGGACGTGGACAGCGAATAAATGTGACAATTGCATTCACTAGACGTTCAAAACTGTCCACGGAAACTGCGCCTGTTTGACGGAGCAGCGCGTTCCAGATATCAGTAGACCCCGCTAAGGCTGCACTATGGCTGGCCACAGCTCGTTGGCCTTCTTTTGTCACTCCGGATTTCCAGATGACGATGGGCTTGTCGGGAGCACACGCTGCAATGGCCTTGCGTAGACGGGGGCCGTCTCGTACACCTTCGATGTACATGCCGATTACTTGGGTCTTTGGATCTTGGTGTAGATATTCGACCAGTTCCCAACTGCTGATATCGGCCTCGTTGCCATAGCTGAAGACTTTGCTACATCCGAGCTTGGTTTCTGTTACCGCAAGATATGCATCAATGGCTTTTCCGCCAGATTGAGAAATGAAGCCTACAGGTCCTGGATTTCGTTTCAAGTCAGGTCGGAACGCAAAATATGATTCAGGGCATGTCAAACCCATACAGTTGGGACCAAAGGCTCGCATGGGGCTAGCCCGAATTTTCTCAGCAACCGCTCGTTCCCGTTGCCAGCCTTCTTCAGTGCCAAGTTCACTGAAACCACTAGTAAAGATAGTGACACACTTGACATCCTTCGCGATGCACTCATCCAACACCTGCAACACGCTCGTGGCTGGAACCCGTAAAATGGCATAATCCACGGGGTCAGAGATCTCACTCATCGACTTGTAGAACTTGTATCCCAGGGCTTCATCAACCCGTGGATTCACCGGGTAGAGCTTTCCGGGAAAACCAAAATTGAGAAAAGATTTGAACCAGTAGAAACCAGCTGAGCGGCTCGTACCAATTAAAGCGACAGATTTGGAGTGGATGAACTCTTCGAACTGCTGAAAGGTCTTGGCATCCATAGGCATCCCTGGAAGCGACTCATTCGGATAGCCGAAGGGCAAGGATATACTACTATTTTATGCTTCGCCAGAATCAGGATTCTGTCGAATTGATGAAGATTTGGGGTAATGCCCTCTCAACGGCAAACATCACGACCACACCAATGGCACACAGGATAGCGGTGCTGATGAGGATGCCGGGCATCAGGAGAATGTAGGGCGTGAAGACCAGAAACTGAAGATAGGCTGGGACGCCCAATCCGATGATAAGGGTGGGGTACAACCAGGCGAGGAACCAATAGGGGCAGGTTTTCCTGTTCATCACCAATATACCCGCTAGCAGATTAAGGAGACTCCCAAAAACAACATCAATGGCTCCTAATCCACCAAAGATATTGGCAACAAACCCCCCGATAAACAGGGCTAGCGCCATTGGCCAGCCAAGGATGAAAGGGAATGGTAAAAGTATATCAGCAATACGAAATTGGATGCCATAATAGCTGAGGGATCCTAAGGCAATAGTGACCGCTGCATATACGGCAGCCATAATTGCCATCAGGGCAATGCTTTGAGTACGATTTAAATTAGCTCGTTTCATGACAATGACACCTCGCAGCCCGGGATTTATTTAAATGAGCGGAACTCGGTGCGAGGAACCCACCCGCTCGGACATCGCCACGCCTTCACTCCTTATAACTGCTTTGTCAAGTCAGCCAACATTCATGAATAGGAGAAGTGATGGTGCTTGGAATCTCACAATTTGAAGCAAACTTCTAGTTATAAAAGGGGTCACACACGAAACCAATAGGCTGCAAGGGTGGGCAATATGGTGCCGATACATATTGAAGATGACTTGTACATTGATGAAAAGCAGGTCTTTTACAATCCAGACGACCAATGGTTTACCCACTACCTCAAACCGTATTATGTCCAAACCGTTGACGGACAATATCTCTTCGGTAACACACAGGCAGGACGACGACCCGATCGTGCCTTCTACATTATTCCCAAAGGGTATAAACTGGGAAAAGGTCAACGCAGCTTCGACCGGAAAATCGGACTCCAACTCTATGATGTTGTTCTCCGATATCTCAAAACTGCCAAAGTCATCGTCCAAGACGGAATTCAAGGGGAAGGTGAATATAAGACGGGGCTTCGAATTGTACTCAGCGTGGAGAATCCTCATACCGCTTATATCACTTGGTTTGGCCGTTTGATGATTTACCCACCAGAGGAGAATATGGAAATCAATTGCTGGAACTATATTGTGCAAGAACGCTTACCCGCAAATGTAATTCGTGAAATTCAATCTTTCTGGCCAGAATTTGACCCCGATGAACCCCTTACATTGTATGACTTGACTCGTATGGACGAAGATCATCGTCGGGTGATGAGTCTACGGATCGATTATTTTGGTGGGGCTTACAAGAAACCCAACTTGACCCTGGTCTGGAATCGCGGGGAAGCTGATGGCTGCATATCCTATCATGCCGGCTGCACTAGTAGCCGTGTTCTCAAAGGTCTCTCGGGCACTGGTAAAACGACTCTTACTGTAGGCCCTCAACTTGAACAAGATGATGCTGTCCTTGGATTACTCAAACATAATGCTACGTCCAAGATCACTGAGGTACAATTAATCGGACTTGAAGCCGCTTCCTATGCGAAGAGTGAGGGATTGGTCCCTGATAGCCCCGAATGGCCTGGACTCATGAAGTCCAAACAAATCCGGCCAGATGGATCCAGGCCGGTTGTTCTCGCCCAAAACATTGATTGTGAAGGAATTGAATATCGGGTGGAAGAAATCACTGGATATTCAGTCAAGGTTCCCCGAGCACTCCCGGGTCAACGGGTGGGCCACCTGCAACCAACACGTTACGAGCAATCGGGAACTACCAATGGTCGATTCGTCTTCCGCTTCTTTGACCTGAATCCCGACTGGAAACCGGGTTCACCGAAGAAACTGCGTACAGAAATGTTGTCATTTCGGCGATTTGACATCTTCCCCTTAGTCGTTCGCATCACTGACCCCATCATGGCAGTCGCTCTTGATTCTGCCTGTGAATCAGTGATTACCTCAGCTATTGGTGGAAAGATACCTGGAACCCGAGTCCGCTCATATGCCGCAACCGATTTCATGGCCCGAGAACAAAGCCACCAAGCACTCCTCAAACTAGACATGTACACTGACATGAACCTTGACCTTGATGGACAACTCGTATTCGCCATCGTGAATTCAGGTTATGTAGGCGAGTATGACCTCGCAGGACAACAACGTCGACGCCTTGATGAGAAAGGTCACGCCGTACCGAAAATCGATGAAGCCACCGGGAAACCATATCTAAACGCTCAAGGGAAACCTGAATACCTTGGCATAGGTGAAAAAATCAAAGTTAGCGACACTAAACTCCTTGTCAAACTAACGGAAACACGTGAAATTAAGACATGGCATCCACACCCGGTCTTCGGTGACGCCTATCTGATTCCAGATCCCACTGAACTGGAAGAAACCCATGGACTCTCCAATTATCGGAAACGGTTCAATCCACTCCGCTACTATTCACCCAAAGAATACTTGGCGTTCTGCCAACGCGATATTGATGAACGCACCAACTACCTAACCAACCTGTTTTCCAGTCAAGAACACTTAGACAAGTTGCAACCAATTATCAACGTGTGGCGTAAGGTTACCCTTCCGTCAGAAAAAGCAATCCAAACCTTTTATGAATCCCACTTCGGAAAAATAAGCTCATGAACAGGGTCCCAATGTGAAGATATATCATGAATTTGCCCAGCTGTACACATCAGGAGATTTTCCCGAATTTAGCGCAAGAATGGCACAGCTCCTCCCATCACTAATAGACAAGTTTCAGATGCAACCTAACACAATCTTGGATCTAGCATGTGGTGAGGGAACCTTCGCTGTAGCCATGGCGAAAGCAGGGTTCAGAGTTACAGGTATTGACCGATCATCAGATATGCTCAACCTTGCCCGCAAGAAAGCCCAAGCCGCAGATGTAACAATTCCTTTTTATGAAATGGATATGCAACACTTCAAACTCAACACCACCTTTGATTTAGTTACATGCTGGTTTGACAGCCTCAACTACCTTCTCGCCCTTGACGACCTTGAGAGCACCTTCAACTGTGTGGCACAGCACTTAGAATCGGGCAGTCACTTTGTCTTTGATATGAATACAATCTATTGGTTGGCTACTCTTGCCCAGCGCTATGCGGTAACACTTGAACGAGAAACAGAGCGCATTTTCCAAGTTCATCGGCATTCCTACGATGAAGATACTCGTATTGCCACCTTTGAAATCACTGGTTTCATCAAGGATAATGGCTGCTGGAGACGCCAAGTTGAAGAAACGCATCATGAGCGCGGATATACAATTAACGAAATTCGTTCCTGCTTGAACAATGCAGGACTCACTGAAATCGCCTGTTATGGCAACCTCGAAGAAGGTCTCCAATATACTCCTGAGAGTAAACGTGTTTGGTTTATCACCAAAAAATAGTGCAACTACTCTTCTAAAGTAAGTGCATTCTGTTAGCTCTTCATTACCGAGGACATTACCTCCTTTAGTGCAGATTTATCTTTGACGCTTTCATTTTTTCTTCAGTGTAAAATTCCAGAGGAACCAACTCCGATTCAACTACCAACTTTTCCCGTCTGCCCTATAGACAATTTTAACAAACCACTCCATATAAGACATCTGAAATCCACAAATACATAAAAATAGGTGATGCAAATGGAAATCCGAAAACTCACCAAAGAGGACATGATTAATGTCATCAAACTCCATCAATACTCCTACGGGTTTTGGACAGACCAAGATGTCCGTGATGAAGACCACAATTTTATGATTCCTGAAAATAGCATCGGACTTTTTGAGAACGATACTCTCGTTTCGGTTGCCACTATTATGCGTACCCAGCAATCAATTCGCGGCATTCTTAAGGGCATGGGCGGTCTTTCCATGATCTGCACCAATCCGGAAAACCGGATGAAAGGCTATGTCCGATCAATCATGCAAAGCGCTTTTCTTGAAATGAAGGAAACTGAACTCTCAGTAAGCATGCTTGAACCCTTCCGAGAATCCTTCTACACACACCTTGGATATGCCCCTGCGTGTGACAAATTCCGATTGAAAGCTCCTATGAGTGGCCTACGTGTACCATCAGATAGTATGATTGGCGATGAATGGACAGTTGAACGACTTCCAGGACACGAAGCCAAAGAACTCTATATGACTTTCATCAAAGCCTTCGCACTTACCAAGTTTCATGGATATGCATACAACCCTTCAATCCGGGATGAGGAATGGCGCCGCCGCAACAAAGACCATCACTACGTCTTCATTAAAAAAGCCGGTAAAGTCGAAGCCCTCGCTCGTTACACACTCAAAGGGTACATGCACTTCGAACAAGGCGAACTCACAATCAGAGAAATGTACTGGCGCTCCCTCCAAGCTCAAGCCGTCCTCTTTAATTTTTTAGGCAAACACCGGGATCAAATCCAAACCATCCACATGATTTTGCCCTATGGAACAGATTTTCAACACTGGTTCGAACACCTCCAAGACTGGATTGAAATCAAGGTCTGGCACCCTTGGATGGTACGTGTCATTGACGCCAAAGAAGCTCTTAAAGGACTTCCAGTATCAACTGACGGCGAACTCATTCTTACACTGACAGATTCTCAGTGTGGCTGGAATAACGGCACTTACCTACTCAAATCAACTAATGACCAACTCGACGTGAGTATGACAAAACGGAGTGCCCAACTCGAAACCTCAATCCAGGGACTTAGTGCCCTTGTCTACGGTACTCATTCCATTGAAGCCCTTGAGTATAATGGATGGATAAAGGGGATAAGCGACTCCACCCGGAAACTCATCCACGGCTGGTTCCCACAACTACCGCTATACAATCCCTATACCTTCTAAGTGGATATTATACCTTCGTCATGATCATTACTTATGGATGACACTCCGCAAAAATCATAAAGGCTAATGCGCTTCCTCAGAGTTGGGAGGCGCGACGACTAAGTGGCCACTTCGCGTAGGTTCGAACTCAATCCAGATTATACCCCACGTGGTGATCAACCCAAAGCCATCCAGAAGATCATTAAAAGCTATAAAGAGGGTAAACGCCAACAGACACTCTTAGGCGTGACAGGCTCTGGCAAAACCTTCACGGTGGCCTCTGTTGTGGAAGCCCTCCAGAAACCAACACTGGTCATTTCCCCTAACAAAACCCTTGCCGCACAACTCACAAGCATGTTTCGGGAATATTTCCCCGAGAACGCCGTAGAATACTACACCTCTTATTACGATTACTTTCAACCCGAAGCGTACATGCCCACATCAGATACCTACATCGAAAAAGACGCCTCGATTAACGAAGAAGTAGAACGGATGCGCCTATCGGCGGTTGCCTCTCTTGCCGTCCGAAGGGATGTGCTCATCGTTGCCACCGTCTCCTGCATTTATGGCATCGGGGCCCCCGGCTCCTATCGAAACCTAGTCGTGGAGCTTGCACAGGGCCAAGAGATTCAACGTGATGAGCTCTTCGCCCGGTTAGTCCACATCAATTATACCCGAAATGATTTTGACTTCCACCGAGGAACCTTCCGCGTTCGTGGTGACGTGATCGAGGTCTTCCCAGCCTATGCCAATCATCCAGTTCGCCTTGAAACATTTGGTGATACTATTGAACGCATCGCCGACATTGCTCCAATCAAAGGAACAGTGCTCTACGAACGCGAAAAGATCAAAATCTTCCCTGCAAAGCAGTTTACCACCGACCAGCGGATCCTTCCTGAAATCTTGGAACAAATCGAAGACGAACTCGAGGAACGACTGAAGGAACTCGAGGCTCAAGAGAAAATCCTAGAAGCTGACCGACTACGACGACGCGTGAAATATGACATCGAGATGATGCGCTCCGTAGGATGGACTGGTGGCATCGAGAACTATTCGCGCTACTTTGATGGACGCAAACAAGGACAGAAACCCTACTGCCTATTAGATCATTACCCTGAGGACTTCCTCCTTGTAATTGATGAGTCCCACATCACTGTGCCACAAATTGGAGGGATGTATTATGGTGACTTATCCCGAAAACGAAACCTCGTAGATTACGGCTTTCGATTACCCTCTGCATTTGACAATCGTCCCTTAACCTTCGAAGAATTTGAGCCCTACATGCGCACCGTTCTCTACACGTCTGCCACCCCTTCAAGTTATGAACGAAAACATTCAGACAAAGTGGTAGAACAAATCATCCGGCCCACCGGGCTAGTGGATCCTGAAATCATCGTGCGACCCACAGAAGGCCAAATCGAAGATTTGTTGGGAGAGATCCGAATTCGAGCTAAAAAAGATGAACGCGCCTTAGTGACTACTCTAACAAAACGTATGGCCGAAGACTTAGCGGATTACATGGTTCATGCTGGGGTTAAAGCCGAATATCTTCACTCTGAAATCGGCACCCTTGAGCGAATCGAGGTACTACGGAACCTACGCCAAGGGAAACACGAGGTAGTTGTTGGTATTAATTTGCTCCGGGAAGGCCTGGACTTACCAGAAGTATCACTTGTTGCGATTCTCGATGCGGACAAGGAAGGTTTTCTCCGCTCCGATACCAGCTTGATTCAAATCATGGGGCGGGCGAGCCGGAATGTCAGCGGGACAGTGATCTTGTATGCGGATCGTATGACTGATTCTATGACTCGGGCGATCACAGAAAACAACCGACGCCGGGCCATGCAGCTCAAATACAACAAGGAACACGGCATCACCCCCACAACAATTGTGAAATCAATTACTGATATCGCTGAAGGAGTGGAACGTGTTACCGCGAGTTCACGGGCGCAGGTAAAAGTACCTAAAAACTGGCGTACTGCGAATGAAAGTGATCTCGCCCTGTTGATTGTCGAACTACGTGAAGAGATGCTTCAGGCTGCAGAAGAACTAGAATTCGAACGAGCGGCAGACCTACGTGACCTTATCAATGAGATTGAGGCGTACTTGGGGCTGCAGACGAAGCGTTTCTAGCCCCAATTACTTTCATTGGGGTGTCCCCTCCGCTTATATGTTTAAACGAACTTCCGAGTACAAGAAAGCTGATAAAACAGGTCAGCAAACCTGGCACATCGGGACGCAGCATACAGTTGGGATGGGTGTAGAACCGTAACTCTTATGTCAACTGGCGTAATCGATGCCGCTGACAAGATAGGTGACAGATGGTTGAGCGACGACAAGTACATTACCGTCAAAGGCGCCCGGGTGCACAACCTAAAAGATATCACCGTACAAATCCCCCGGGATAAATACGTAGTCATCACTGGGCTCTCCGGTTCCGGCAAATCCTCACTAGCGTTCGATACGCTCTTCGCTGAGGGACAGCGCCGATATGTTGAGTCCCTCTCAGCTTATGCGCGACAATTTTTAGGGCGCATGGACAAACCCGATGTCGACTCGATTGAAGGGTTAAGCCCAGCAATCTCCATCGATCAACGATCTGCAGGAGGCAATCCCAGATCCACTGTGGGCACTACCACTGAAGTGTACGATTACATGCGATTGCTCTGGGCTCGCATTGGCACTCCACATTGCCACCAGTGTGGACGAAGAATTGCCCCACAATCAGCTCAACAGATTGTACGACAAATCATGGAATTCGAGGAAAGCACTCAAGTCCGGATCCTCTCCCCGGTTGTAAAAGGTCGAAAAGGCACGTATAAAGCACTCTTCAAGAAGTTACAGAGTGAGGGGTTTATCCGGGTTCGTGTCGATGGAAAAGATTATCGATTGGATAAAGAGGAAATCGAACTAGACCGGTATGTTATTCATAATGTCGCAATTATCGTTGACCGGTTAGTACTCAAGCCCGCTATCGAACAACGTCTGAACCAGTCCGTGGAAACCGCCTTAGAGTTTGGAGACGGATTAGTCATTGTTGAGATCAAAGGTGATCAGGAGTATCTGTTCAGCGAGTCTGCGGGCTGTCCGGTGTGTGGAATTAGTTTCCCAGATTTAGCACCCCGTCTCTTCAGCTTCAACTCACCCTATGGTGCATGTCCTGAATGCAAGGGATTAGGATACACACTGGAGGTTGATCCTGATCTTGTCATCCCTGACGAGACCAAGTCTATTATGGAAGGAGCAATCGGTCCCTACCATGCTCCATTGAATGGTTGGCGATTACGAAGTCTAACCAGCATCGCCAAGCATTACGGATTCAGCCTTGATACTCCTTTCAAAGACCTTCCCCCCGAGACTCAGAACGTACTTCTCTATGGATCCGGTGAGGAAGAAATCCGATTCGAACATCGTGGTATCACCGAGTCAGGGCGAAAATGGGAATGGATCAGTGAGAAACCCACCATGGGTGTGATTCCAGGACTCAAACACCGCTATAAGCAAACGAGTTCAGAGGTCGTTCGCGAATCAATTACTCGGTTCATGGCTCAGCTCCCTTGTCCGGTGTGTCATGGTCGTCGACTACGTCCTGAAGCCCTTGCAGTCACTATCCAAGACAAGAGCATCGACTATGTGACGAACCTTCCTATTGATGAAACATTGGCTTTCTTTAACCAGCTTGAGCTGACAGAGAAAGAAGCTACTATCGCTCGACAAACCCTTCGTGAAATCAAACAGCGACTGGAGTTTCTCTCCTCGGTGGGGCTAAATTATCTAACTCTGAATCGGCAGTCAGCATCGTTGGCGGGGGGTGAAGCCCAACGTGTCCGCCTTGCAACGCAAATTGGGTCTCGCCTAGTTGGCGTGACCTACATCCTTGACGAACCCAGTATCGGTCTTCACATGCGTGACAACAAACGCCTCTTATCCATGCTTCTCCAACTCCGCGACCTAGGTAACACCGTACTTGTTGTTGAACATGACGAGGGTTTCATCCGTGCTGCAGACTGGATTATTGATCTTGGACCTGGTGCCGGTATCCATGGAGGACAAGTGGTCGCTGAAGGCACAGTCCCAGAGATTGAAGCTAATCATAAGTCCATCACTGGACAGTATCTCCGAGGGGATAAGGTCATTTCCGTGCCTCCTACTCGACGAATCGGTAACGGAGCCAGCATCCAAATCAAACGGGCCCACTATCGCAATCTGAAAAACATCGATGTAACGTTTCCACTTGGTACCTTCATCTGTATTACTGGTGTATCTGGGTCAGGGAAAAGTACACTCATCACCGATACCTTGTATCCTGGTATTATCTGGCAGTTTCGAAGTCGTCGTCGACGCCAATCCGATGCCATTTTAGCTAGCCGGCTCCTCAAGCCTGGACCTTTCGATGCCCTCAAGGGCGTCCGCTTCATCGATAAAGTTATCTTGGTTGATCAGTCACCCATCGGGCGAACACCACGTTCTAATCCTGCAACCTATACTCAGGTATTTGGACCGATCCGTGAGCTCTTCTCGAAAACCGAAGAGGCACGAAAACGTGGATATCAGCCCGGACGCTTCAGCTTCAACGTAAAGGGCGGTCGATGCGAAACCTGTGGTGGTGCAGGGGTTTTAAGAATCGAAATGCAGTTCCTCCCAGATGTTTTTGTGCAATGCGATGAGTGCCATGGTAAACGCTTCAACAAAGAAACCCTTCAGGTTCGTTACAAGGGCAAGACAATCCACGAAGTACTTCGAATGACGGTGGACGAAGCTGCAGAGTTTTACAAGAATATCCCCAAGATTGCTGGTATACTTGAAACCCTTCAACGGGTTGGTCTTGGGTATATGGAACTTGGTCAACCTTCACCGACACTTAGTGGTGGTGAAGCTCAACGTATCAAACTCAGCCGTGAACTCGGTAAACGCAGCACCACACAAACGCTCTATATCCTCGATGAACCGACCACCGGTCTACATCTTGCGGATGTCCAGAAACTCCTTGATGTCCTGAACCATCTTGTCGACGCCGGGAACACCGTTATAGTCATTGAGCACCAACCCGATGTGATTAAAGGGGCAGATTATATCATCGATTTGGGACCCGAAGGCGGTGACAAAGGTGGATATATTGTAGCCCAGGGAACTCCGGAACAAGTGACACAGAATCGAAAATCCTATACCGGGGCGGTGCTCCGCGAGGCACTGGCAATGAAGATGGAACGCGATTCTGAAGATTCCACAGACCGCGTGAAAGTCCTCTCCCGGTAAGAGCGAACGGTTCTTCAACCTGTTTAGCCTTCTAGTAGGTGAATACGATTATGAATCTTGAAGAGGAACTCAAAGACCTACCCGACGCACCTGGTGTTTACATTCTATACGATGCCAATGATACCGTCATCTATGTTGGGAAGGCTCAATCTCTCAAAAAACGGGTTCCTGCCCATTTCCGTGGCAGCGGAAGCGGCAACGTCTTCTCACCTATTGGACAAGAAGTAACTGAACTGGAATATGTGGTCACAGCAAATGAATCAGAAGCGTTGGTCCTTGAAGACAACATGATCAAACGCTACAAGCCACGATATAACATCCGCTTGAAAGACGACAAAAGCTTCCCCTATGTGCGAATTACACTTCAAGAAGACTTTCCAAGGGTAGAAAAAACACGTACCCTCGTCAATGATGGCAGCCGATACATCGGTCCCTATTCCAATGTCAAAGCGTTGGATGGTTTCCTGAAATCAATTAATCGGGTTGTTCCCATTGCTACATGCAAGCCAGCTATCGTCCCTGGAAAACGTAAACGCGCCTGTCTCAAATATGATATTGGCTACTGCCCAGCCCCCTGTATTAATAAGATAAGTAAAGAAGATTATGCTGAATTTGTCAAGGAATACACACTGATGCTTACAGGGCGACAAGACGAGCTTGAAGCTCACCTCCAACGCCTCATGAAACAAAATTCCGCTTCCCAGGAATTTGAGAGGGCTGCCCGTTACCGGGATCGGCTTCGTGCAGTCCAACGTGGCAGACAAGCACAACGTGCCACCTACTGGAACCAACTACCAGGTCACCGTGACGTATTGGGCCTAGCTCGCCAAGGATCCGATGCCCTCGTCCAACTGCTCGTGGTTCGTGAAGGCCGTGTTATCGGCCAACAACCCTTCCCCCTCAGTGCACCCTCCGAGCTCTCCGATGAAACAGTCATCGAAGCCTTCCTCAAACAGTACTATCTACGCGCTACCGAAATCCCAGAGGAAGTCATAATCTCTGTTCCCATAGTTGAGACGCAGTTTCTGGAAGAATGGCTCACTCATCGAAGAGGTGAAGATCACCCTGTAACAATTGTGTACCCCACCCAAGAGCCACTCCTGAGTCTGACGCAAATGGCAAATGAAAATGCCCAATTCCATCTCCACCAACTCGTTGAACGCATGGCTCGGGATGAAGGACGAAAACAACAAGCTTACAATGATCTCATAGAAACCCTCCATCTCACTGAAGAGCCGGCTCATATTGAGGGGTTTGACATCTCCACGCTCCAAGGCACAGAATCTGTTGGTGTTTGTGTGGTCTTCAAAGATGGGCTACCTTACAAGAAGGGTTATCGGCGGTTTAAAATACGCGAAGTGGAAGGGCAGGATGATTTCGCGATGATACACGAAGTTGTTCAACGTCGCTATCACCGCCTCGTGGTCGAAAAACTTCCTCTCCCTAATCTCGTCGTCATTGATGGGGGACGTGGACAACTTAGTATGGCACTCAAAGCCCTCGAATCTGTCGGCATTTTCGATATTCCGGTTATTGGCATCGCAAAAGCTGAAAAACCCGATCCAGATCTTATTTACGTCCCTGATCAGAAAACACCGGTCAATTTACCTGGAGATAGTCAGGGGCTACGGTTGGTTCAACGTGTCCGGGATGAAGCTCACCGGTTTGCCATTGCTTATCATCGCAAGATTCGACAGATCAAAGGCATGAAACTTACTTTGACAGACATTCCTGGGGTCGGTGTTAAGCGTGCCACTCTCCTCCTACAACACTTTGGGAACCGGGAGAACCTCTCAAAAGCGTCAGCTGATGAAATAGCAGCGGTTCCTGGAATCACTAAGCAATTGGCAAAACTAATCGTTGAGCATCTCTCTTGATCCCTATAAGAAATACCTTCCTTGTGCAAAGCGTAACTATAAGTAATCGATTCATCAAACTCTTCCCACTCAAATTAAAGGAGTTTTCTAACATGGAAACTGAAGAACAAATTGAAGAAGCCACGGTGAGGCGGTTTCTTCGAAGTCATTGGAAAATGGTACTAATGATGGGCGTTGGAATCGCCATCGCTGTCATCGTAGCAATTTATGTTTTGCTCTGGGTTGTTTCGAGTGCACTTCTATTAGGGCTCATTCCTAATACACTTGGCTCATGGAGCGTCGGGATTCTCTGGGGCTTCTTTTTCATTGCGCTTTTCTGGGAGCTGGTCTCTGTAGCCAGTTGGGTAATTCCCATTGCTATCGCAATCTGGGCTCTATGGTATAGGAAACTACCCGAAGAAGAACGGAAAGATATGGAATCACCACGCAAACGTAGTAGAGACGCTGGTGGCGGTGGTGGCTTCTCATTTTTCATAACCTTAATCTGGTTAGCTATTGTGTGGTTCACCGGACGCTGGAGCCTTGCCCTTAATGCCTGGCTGGTTGCTGATTTCGTATTTACGTGGCTAGTGGCATTTCTGATTGCTTTAGTGCCTTTAGCCATTGGTGGACTAATTTTCCTCGCCTGGTGGATGACGAAAGGTACTAAAGCCGAATCCTAAAAATATCGCTTTTTAGGATTCCTTCTTTCTTTTTTAGAAGATGTACACGGCCATATTGAGTGAGAGCAAGAAGATGGCTAGATAATAGGTTGTGAAGATGAACACTTCTGCTTTGTTGAAGTGATGATGGAACTCCTTGATTCCAATAGTAAAGTCTGAGATGACGAAGAGGAAGGCACCTAGCACTGGAATGAATCCAAGCAATACTCCGCTAGTCAACCATAACATCAAAGCACTGCAGAAGGTAAGGGATACTGTGAGTGCATAGACGATGAGGGGGGTTTTCATTTGTCCTAACCTAGCTTCTCCAGATTCAATGTAATGAGTTAGGAAAATTATGACCAGAATCCAGGTAATGAACGCAGTAATGAACGCGGCTAATGGAAGAAAAGACACGCCGAGAAGCAGACTCTGCCAGACAAAATTACTAATGAAAAGGATTTGCGCAATCAGGAAGAGTCCGACTCCTACAAGAAACTTGGTTTCCATGCCGATGTTTCCCAACAGGCAAAAGATCAGGGCCACAGCTAGGAGGAGATAGAATAGGCTCGCGGTGGGTCGGAAGAGCAGGACAATAACCACGGTGAAGAGTACAGGAAGTAACTTGATGATGATAAATAGGACTTTGGGAAGTTTTGTGAGACTTTCCTTCTGGAAGTTGATTTCGTCTTCACGGGCTGCTTTAATCAAGGTCGAAATAAATGCAAACACCCAGAAGAACAGGGCATATGGAATCAAGAACAACATGCTCACAAGTTAGCGTCGAAGAAATTTAAGAGTGTTTGATTTCGGGGCTTTAACGCGCATTCAACCGTTTTTTGAGCAAAGGAATCGCTCCACCAGCCTCCAGGTATGCGAGGAGGAAAGGAGGAACCTTCGTAATTTGATAGCTCTTCTTAGTGCGTTGATTGATCAGAGTTGATTCTTGTAAATTAATTTCTAAAACATCGCCCTCACGGATAATTTCTGGATCTGATTTGAGTTCAGGGCATTCGATGGCGGGTAGGCCTATATTGAAGGCATTCCGAAAGAAAATTCGCGCGAATGAAGCCGCAACCACTGCCCCGATACCCAATTGTTTCAGGAGGGCAGGAGCTTCTTCACGGCTAGACCCAATGCCAAAGTGTTCTCCGGCAGCAATAATGTCACCTACTTGGACCTTTTCAGCAAACTCAGGCCGAAGATGCTGGAAGGTATAGGTTGTGAGTTCCATTATATCGGTAGTGGAGAGATGCACGCCTGAGATGATGTCATCTGTGCTGATATCACTACCAAACCGCCAGACCTTTCCGGTAATAATCGATGTCTGCTTGGGCATTGGTTCTATTTGCCTCCGCGGGGATCTGTGATTTTTCCTGTAATCGCACTTGCTGCAACTGTGGCAGGCGAGGCCAGATAGATTTGGGCCTCAGCACTTCCCATCCGACCAGGGAAATTGCGGTTTGTGGAGCTAATACACACCTCCCCTGGAGCCAGCAGGCCACAATGTCCCCCAAAACAGGCACCACATGTTGCTGGTCCAATCGTGGCACCAGCTTTCACGAGGGTGCCAATCGTCCCATCGTTGAGAGCTGCATGATAGATTTGACGACTAGCTGGGGTCACAATGAACCGTACACCCTCAGCGATTTGATTACTATTTATTACCTTGGCGGCTATTTGGAGGTCTTCAAGTCGACCATTCGTGCACGATCCCAAATAGGCCTGATCGATGGGTGTTCCGGCCACCTCTGCTACTGGAACCGCTTGCGTGGGTAGTGATGGAGTTGCGACCTGGGGTGTGAGTGTTGACACATCGAAACCTATGCTTTGATCGTAGTCTGCATTATCATCTGGTCTTATTGGTTTGAATTTGCGATCCGTGCGGGTCTTAACATATTCAATGACACGTTTATCGGATGGGATAAGCGCAGCCATTGCTCCGATTTCAACTGCCATGTTAGTGAGGGTCATCCACGCATCGAGGCTCAACTTGGCTAGGGCTTCACCATGATATTCGAGAGCTTGAAAGGTGGCCCCTTCTACGCCGAGTTCTCCAAGTGTGTACAGAATGATATCTTTTCCCATCACCATCGGAGGTAGGTTGCCTGAATAGGTGATTTTAATGGTTTCGGGTACTCGGAACCATAATCGCCCAGTCGCTAATACAATTGCCATATCAGTGGCACCAATACCTGTTGCTAGAGCTCCGAAGGCACCTGCGGTGGTCGTATGTGAATCTGTGCCCACCACCAACTCGCCAGGTCGGATATGTCCTTCTTCGACGAGAACCTGATGACAGATGCCTCGACCCACATCGTAAAAGTGCTTGATGCCATATTCTGAAACAAATTCCCGAACTTGTTGGTGAATGGTCGCGGCTTGAACTGTGGGAGCAGGGGCCCAGTGATCCAAAATCATCACCACCCGGCTAGGATCCCAAATATCTTTGACTCCCCCTTCTACAAGCTGTGGAAGCACACGGGTCCCCATCATTTCATGAGACATGGCTACGTCAATCGTTGCTTCAATGATTTCTCCAGGTTCTATCCTCTTTTCATCAGTATGGCTGAGGAGAATCTTCTCTGCCATCGTAAGACCGCTCATCTGGTTTATAGCTCCTCTAATTGTCGTTCGATGATTTGGCGAATGGCTTTGCCTACCTGTTTTGTGGTTGACGGTTTAATCCGAGCATATTTACCGATACAAAGATCGTATGTACGTATGTGTTCTTCTCTTAGCAGTTCCATTACTGCTGTTTCAATTATTGACGCTGCTGTCATTGCCTTTTGATCCTGGTGGCGTTCTCCGAGCCATTCGAGCATCATCTTCCCTGCCAAAATGGCTGCAATCGGATTAGCCCGTCGCTTGCCAGCATGCTTTGGTGCAGATCCATGTATGGGTTCAAACATCGCATGCAAGTCTCCGATGTTACCTCCTGCCGCGACACCCATACCCCCTTGTATCCCAGCTCCCAAATCCGAAATGATATCCCCGAACATATTAGGGGTTACGACCACATTGTAGTATTCAGGGCGGCGTAAACACCACATCGTCCACGCATCAATATACGCATAATCGGGAGTAATTTTCGAGAATTGTTGTACCAGTTCTATAAAGACCCGGCGGAAGAGTTGGTCACCGATCAGTACATTGCTCTTATCCACGCAGGTGACCCGTGTTTTTTGATCACTTGGTGCTCCATGTCCACGTTTCAAAGCTAGTTTCATGGCATAACGAATGACTCGTTCAGCTCCCAGTCTGGAGATTGGGCGAACGTCGATGGCAAGCTCTTCTCTTTCGCCTTCTCCATAACGTTTTCCAATTCCAGCATAGAGCCCTTCGGTGTTTTCTCGGATGATGACAAAGTCGATATCCTTTGGGTGCTTGTTAGCTAATGTTGTCGGAACGCCAGAATACAGTTTCACCGGTCGCACGTTTGCATATAACTCGAGTTCTCGTCGTTGACCCAACACGACCGCTGCTCCTGCTAGTTGCCCATCATCACGACGAACGGGTTCTCCAGGTGTCTTCTCCCATCCTACCGCACCCAGGAGAATAGCATCGGCTTCTTGCTTTGAGAACACCTCGGCTTCTCCTGGCCATTCGCAACCTGTCTCCAAATAGTATTTGCCACCACAGGGAAACTCATGAAAGGCAAGCTCTAATCCTGCGATGCCTGCTGACACGGTTTCTAGAGTCTTGACGGCTTCCTGAATAACTTCGGGGCCAATCCCGTCGCCGGGTAACACTTGAATCTTGTAGGTTCGTGGCACAGGAATCCGTTCCACAATCCTGTTCCCCTACCGCTATACAAAGTTATCGGCATATTACTTGTAGGCGAGGTTAAGAAGCATTACGGATGCGATGAAGGTGAAAATATCGGGGAGCATAAAGAAAAGCCCCAGACCAGCACCACGCAAACCAAATAGCTGGTGTAGCATTGGGTGAGATGAAAGTACTTGGAGAAGCAAGGCTAACGAAAAGATGACTAGCCCTAAGTGAATTTGGATCGGGTTATGCGGTAGAGTGGTAATTAAAGCTTAATCCCAAATTAAACCCAAAATGCACTAGCGATCTTTGTAATTTAAGAAACCAAAAGTTTACTTTAGCGACTCTTCCACAAACTGAATCAAATCCACCATCTTCAGCTTCGACCCGCTCTTCTCAATCGCTAACTGAAGACTTGTTTCACAAAATGGGCAAGCGCTGACGAGGTGGGTTGCGCCTGTGGCTTCAGCTTCTTTGACGCGTTCGATGGAGGTTTCGAGGGTCCA
>JBHLMI010000045.1:0-12370 GCA_048938295.1 Promethearchaeota archaeon | reverse complement strand
GGCCATGATGAAGAGGCTGACCCCACTGCCGAGGCCCCAACCTTTCTGGATGGTTTCGTCCATCATGATGACCACAACGCCAGCAAACATCAATTGGATGAAAACCAAGACAGCGCTGCCAATGGGCAGTTGCGCAGGGATCTGTCCGTAAGCACCGGCGAAGATGTAAGCGAAGGCTTGGAATGCAGTCATGAAGACAGC
The DNA here is from genome assembly GCA_048938295.1 of Promethearchaeota archaeon. Lineage (GTDB taxonomy): Archaea > Asgardarchaeota > Hermodarchaeia > Hermodarchaeales > Hermodarchaeaceae > Hermodarchaeum. Next base: position 12,169 of record JBHLMI010000045.1, on the reverse strand, counting down.
AAGGACTTTTTGGGCCCCGGTATAGAGCGACCGCTGATAGGGGTCCGACATGTCAACGCGGATAAGTTGGGAGCCCACGAGGAGCTGCATGATGAGGCCAGCGGTCACGATGGGACCGATGCCAAGTTCCATGAGAGTACCTCGCGAAGAGGCAAGGATGGTGCGAAGCCAGAAAAAGTAGTCAAATCCTAATTGTTGGTTGATGCCATAGAGGGGCAAGCTGGCCATTATGAGGTATAAGATGAGGATGACCGCGGTCCAGATGATTTTTTCGCGGAACGAGACCTTCCGGTCAGGTGCCTTGATCTCTGGCATGATGCGAACCAATGGACGCAGTGCGTTGAGAAACCGACTCATGCCGTTTGCCCCAAAAGCATTGTTTTTACAAATAATTCGTATCGAAGATGAACAGCGGAAGGTTTTGCTATTTAATTATGTTTTGGTTCAGGTCTTCGCTTTTCCTTTTGTAACTACCGCTCGTTTGGGTTTTGCCTTAGTGGAAGCGGCCTTCGGTGTGGACTTGGTCGTAGTTTTTGACTTAGTTGCCTTCTTCGATTTGGCTATTTTCTTTGGTTTCGCTGCTTTCTTTGGCTTAGTTTTCGGTTCCACTTTTGCCTTGGGCGTCGGCTTTGGTGCAGGTTTAGGGGGTTGAGTTAAAGAAGGGGCAGGATGCTTCGTGGGTTCTTGAACAGAACCTTTGATTTTCCCTCCAGCGGCTTTAATTTTCTCGGCTGCTCGGTGAGTGAAAATTGGAGCAGTAACGGCTACGGGAACCGTTATTGATCCGGCTCCAAGCACTTTATCGTAACCGTGTGTGGTCAGATCAATAGAAATGGGTTCACCTTTAGCTGCAGGTTTTCCTTCGGTGAATCGAGGAAGGCTACGAGCAATCTCGCCCACATTAATGGTGGTGTGATCTTGACGGAGTTTGGTATAACGTTGGAAGCCATGTTTGCCGAAGCGGTCTGGGTCATGTGCAGTTACATAGGTCCAATCGTGTTTCTTTCCACCGGTTTTGCCTTTGCCACCGCGTTGGCCAGCTTTGCGATGCTGACCTATTCGTCCATAACCGTGCATCCGGCTCCCACGCATTTTACGGACTTTTTTAGGTTTTCGTGTTGACATGATTGTGTCTCTCCTATGAGGTTAACGTTTCTTGAGATGGATTTCTAAGATGCCATTACGATAACTGGTCTTGACGGAGTCGATATCAACAGGTGCAGGAAGATCAATGTCTTTTGCATATTTTCGGTCCTTTGAATCCACCTGGAGCGTTAGACTATAATCGTTCACTTTGATGTTGATTTCATTCCGTTTCACGCCTGGGAGTTCTGCAATGATAATGAGCTGGTCATCTTGGTCCATGACATCAATGAGTGGTTCACGTTCATCGCGGACAACGGGTGGTCCACCCTCGGGGTTAAGGTTACCAAATGGGTTTAAGCGTATCTTACCATCTGGTCCGATTCCTGCAGAGAAGCCCCATACCATAGGATTCTTTTGGAGCTGTTCGAGGATTTCTTCAAGTTGGTGTTCGGCGTCGGGACCAAACATGTCCTCAGGATTAATGTCAGAAATCATTTTCATGATTTCTTCAAACATCCGTTGAAGGGCTTCGAACTGTGAATCGGTGGACTCATCATCCCACCAGCGCTTCCGTTTACGGCGATCATCGTTTTCAGCCATATTTCATCCATCCTGTTTTCATATTCTCCCTCTTATGACATTCGTTTGAGGAGGGCATTAATATCCTCACCGCGATACCCGAGTTCACCCTTCTGTTGAAGGGTTCGTTTCACACTTCCTCGAAATCCCTTCGAAGGTGGGTGTAGACGGAAGACTTTCTTCAGCTTAGGAAGAGCCAGTGATTCCTCTTTCTGCGCGACGAGAGCATTAGCGTATTCATCAATGGATTTGTATTTGGTGTGCTTTGCTACATATTCATCGGTAACAGGTTTTTCTCCAATCAGCCGACCTCGTTTTCGAAGAAGGTGCGATAAAGTGGGGGCGTCAAGTTCACCCCAGGTGATGGCATCTTTTGCCCGTTGAAACATCCCTAGATAGGTTGGGCGCTTATCCAGAACCACGGCGTGATTCACACGGGAAAGGCTCAACAGGGCTAGTGTTTCTTTGACTTCTTGGCGCAAGCCAATACTGCTGCGAATGCGGATGACAACCACCAATGGATGATTTTGTTGGGTTTCTGTTGACATGTTATTCAGCTCTCCGAGTCCAATCTTGCGGGGTCATGATTTGATTGGTTTCTTTTAATGCACGGAAGACTGACTTCGCGAAGTTGAGGGTCGTACGGGTATGACCACGTGTTCGGGACCATACATCGTTGATGCCAGCTAGCCTAAGGACAACTTTCATTGTGTCAGCTGTAACTAGCCCGACGCCTTTAGGCGCAGGAAGAAGCTTCACGCGAACGCTTCCTGTTTTGCCATTCACTTGAAAGGGAACGGAGTGGGGATCGTTGCACCCGCATTCCCAGCTTCCACATCCTCGGCGAACTGAAATGAGGTTGAGCTTCGCGCGAAGAATGGCTTTCCGAATGGCGGGTCCAATTTCTGGCGCTTTGCATTCGCCAATGCCGACAAAACCGTTTTCGTTACCTACAATGACGGTGGCTTTGAACCGAGATTTTTCACCAGCATCTGTCTGTTTTTGAACCAAATTGATGTCGATGACTTCTTCTTGAAGGTCAGGCAGCAGCACATCGATGATTTCTGGCTCCTTGATGGGGAGAGCTAACTGAAAGAGATCTTCAAGTGAGGTTATTTCGCCAGCTTTCACCTGTCGGCCAACTTTTGTGACCGGTTCCCACTCATCGACATTGAAGCCGCGTGGGCGTTGCTGTTGTTGTCGCGGCCTTCGGCTCATTGTTTCGACCCTCCACGAGTGTATTTCGCTGTGATATTCTTCTTGGTAGTATCGTACATGCTTGGGAGCTGAGTAAGATCGGTTCGGCCCTTTGACACCATTCCGAATTGGCGTTGAAAGGTTTTGGACTGGTTCTCGCTGAGATCTTTGGCATAGCTAGCGATGTGTTCGCCTCGAAGACGTTTTTCCTTTGGATACATCTTATCTGGGCACGGAACGTCAAGCCCAGCGTCGATGGCACCCTTGACAGCTGAAAAGATTCGGGAACCAGGTATTGGTTGGGTTAATCCAATGTCAACAATGGCGGTGTTTGTTCCTAGTTTCAGAGCGCGGCTGGCAGCTAAGAATCCTGTGAGATACGCTGCAGGGATGTTCTTTACACCAGCGCGCCAGCCAAATTCGCTTAACTGTCGCGAATCAGCCGCTGCGATGCATCTGTCTCCTTCCGGTAGGGCGTCCATGATTTGGACGATGACGCGGGTACTGGTTTTCCGTACGACTAGGCGTGGTCGTCCCGAGCCTACCATCCGGCGTCGTGCATGGTAGTCGGTTTTGCTTTCACGACGTCGACGGAAGGGTACTTTGTAGCGTGGTCCGTGTGCCATTTTTTATCGCCTCTTCATTTTGTTTTCTTGGATATACATGTCGACTCGTCGAATAGTGGGAAACATCCCACCTTTCGAAAGTCGGTATAAGCGTCGGTAATCACGGGGCTTAATGACCCGGCGAGCTCGGAGCTGTTTGAGATGTCGGCGGATAGCCCGAATTCTAATCATCCACCGTTCTTTGCCTGAGAGTTTCGCTGTACGTTTGCCCTCGCGACTGCCTGGCCCTGAACGAAGGCCTCGTTTCTGCTTTAGATGAACAACCTTTACTCGACCACGGCTAACACCCTGAATTGGCACCTTGCGGATAGCACCTTCATGGATTAGCCGGCGGATATCATCGCGGCGAATGGCTAGCGATACATCATCAAGCCGGTCAGGATCAATCCAGACCCGATTTTCACCGACTTTAAGAATTCGCGCAGCAAGTTTTCGTTGGGCTCTAACATTCATGGTTATACTCACCTTCTAGCTAGTCTCCCCTGTGTCAAGGTCGAGGAGATCGCGTATCTCCGATTTGAGTTGAGGATTGATTACCCGAAGACCAAGGTCATCTGCTCGATCAATAATGGCCATTCGTTTGCGATCACCTACACGATGAGCAATTCGGACAGCATGAATTTTAGGATGAAGCCCTTCCATTTCTTGGAGGTTGTGAACGAGTACTTCTTTCATGCCAGACGGATGGTAGTCCCTGAGCTTAACCGGACTTCGGTAGCCGATGCGGGGCATTTTCGGTTGGCTTTTTTCGCGTTTCCGAACGGCAGTGTCAATGCCCTTGGGACGCCGCCACCTAGCGTTTAATCGTTTATACCGCCAACTCTCCGGACGCCGAAACTTCGGTTTTCGTTGATTTAACTGCCGTTTCTTGTATAGTTCGCGTTGAAGTTGTTTGACACGTTTACTCTTTTTCATTATCTTTCACATCCGGGTTGGTTAAAGCTTCCAATGCTGTTCTCCAAGTTGTTTTTCGTATACGTATATCCCATCCTGGAACTTGCGTGGATCTTTCCGACGGAGCTTAGTTGAATTCTGAATATTCGCTGCTGTCTGACCAACAAGCTCGATGTCAATCCCTTCCAGAACTACGTCGTCACCATGCACGCTAACGTTGACACCAGGAAGAATTTTGGCACGGCGGGGAGCTTTCTCGCCATAGAAGTTCTCGACGATAAGGCGATCGCCTTCAACTTTAACGCTAGGAGGGAAATGGGCGTACACCACTTTCATCTTGTATGTGACGCCGTGGATGACACCAAGCATCATGTTTCTGATATGGGAGATGACGGTGCCTACAAGGGCGATTTGTCGGCTCCGGGGATATTCGACAGAGACCATGATATTGTTTCGGGTCTTTTGAATAGTTACGTCGACGTGGCTGAAGTCACGGGTGAGTTCTCCTTTAGGTCCTTGCACAATCACACGCTTTCCATCAAGGGTTACGGTGGTGTTCTCCAAGATAGAAGTTAATTTTTCGAAGTGCGTAGTTTTAGCTGGCATTGTCACAATCCGCTCCTTAGCTTAGTAGACGTAGGCGATGAGCCGTCCTCCATGACCTTGTTCTGCGGCTTCACGGTGTGTCATGAAGCCTTTGGGAGTTGACACAATGAGGAAGCCGAATGCCCGAGAGGGCAGGAACCGCTTCTCCCATTCTTCGAAGTCGTGGCGTTTCACCGCGTGGTGGGGACTAATAATACCACATTGATTTATACGGCCAAGGAGCTCTACTCGGAGCATACCGGCCTTACCATCGTCGATAAATTCGAATTCGCCAACATAGCCCATTCGCTGCATAATCCGGAGCGCAGCGCCGATTTTCTTCGAGGCAGGGGCGATGAGTACCTCTGATTTACGAAGGAGCTCGTGATTCATGATGCTTGAGAAAGCATCTGCCAATGGCTGCTTTACGGTCATTGTCTTTTCCACCTCTAACTGAATTTACGAAATCCAAGCTCCTCGGCGACTTCTCGGAAGCAGCGCCGACATAAGCTGATTTTAAAACTGCGGATAATGGCACGATGGGTCCCGCATCGTTTACATGAGCGGTGTCCTTTGCCCTGCTTTTTCTCCTGCGACATTAGTATTCCTCCTCCATTTCGGGTCGTGTGAATTGGATTCCCAGCTCTGTGGCAAGAACTGTCATCGCTTCACTAGGCGTAATCCGGTGACGACGGGGAACTCTATGGCGTCCTCGGCGTCGCCGATTGATTCGGTATCCAGGACGTTCCGTGCATATGGCAACGTCCATACCAAAGATCCCAAGATTGGGATCGTATTTGACACCTGGAATCTGAATGTGTTCAGCAATACCGAACGACACATTCCCCGAATGGTCGATAGCACTCTCCGGAATTTGGAAGTCAGCGACATCTAAAGCTCGTTTGGCAAAGTCTTTGGCTTTCTCACCACGAAGGGTCACTTTACAGCCCATGGGTTCACCTTGACGGAGTCCAAAGTCGCGATTCGTGCGTTTGGCCAAGATATCCGCTGGTTTTTGCCCCGTTAGATTTTCGAGAACTGTTTTAGCCTTTGCTAGGGGTTCACCCCCGGTGCCCAAGGACATATTTACGACTACCTTTGAAATGAAGATGTGTCGCATGACATTGTCCTTCTTTGCCTTTGGTTGGGGAGCCGGGAGGGGCTTTGCTGGCTTAGCCTTAGCCCCGGCATCATTAGCCTTCACTGAGGCTGTTTGTTTGGGTGAGGTTTTCGGTTGAGGGGATTTCTTTGCTGTTGACATGGTTAGCCAGCCTCCGGAATAGAAACCAAGGGAGAATCCATACCAAGAGGAAAGACGTATCGAATAGCGGTCAAAATGGTCTTGGCCTCTGTGGTCTGGATGGTTCCCAGTTGATTCTCAGGGTCAATTTCGATGAGTTTGCCTAATTTGCCCGTATGATCTCCGCCGGTGATGACAACCGTGATTCCTTTCTTAAGGGGGATATGTTCCTGAATGCTTTGATCAGGCAACTTGATTAACAGCGTATCGCCGGGATTATAGGGGATTTGGGGCTTGACCTTCGGGTCTTTTACAGGAAGTTGGATGGTGCGACCATCATGAAGATGGAGTTGTATGTTTCCTTTAGCCACTGTGTTCTTACCTGTGATTTTACATGGCTTGAGGTTCTGTTCTTTCTTGGTGATTTTGAAAAGTTGGAGGAGGTGTTGCGAGTCAGGTACAACGCGTACGAGTGTTTCGGCTTTGTCCACCTCGATGATATCCATTAAGCCAACAGGGAATTTGTAGTCTTTGCGTATGCGCCCGTCTACCTTCACGTGCCCTTGCGCAATGACACGCCGTGTTTCATTCAGTGTGGTGGTTAATTTGAGCATGTCTCGGAGGACAACCCCTAATGGTATTCCTTCTTGGAGAGCATGGGGACCAGCCTTACTGCGGATAGTAAAGGGACGAACCTTGCGCTTAATTTGCCAGTGACCAGGGGCAGCCAATCGTTTCAGATGTTTTCTGGGACCTTTGGGCATACTACTAATCCTCCTTTTCTATCAAGCCGGCTCGGGCAGCAGCTTTACGATCGATGGCCGTTTGACGGGTTTTATCAAGTTTCAGTTTGGTAATCATGACGTTTTCGGGACGTATCGGAAAAGGCTCAGCGGAGCCATCCACTTTTTCGATTGTGATGTTCTCGATACTGAGCTTGAGCTTTTTCATATCGATTTCAATCACATCGCCTTCGGAGTCACGGAAGGCCCCTCGAGTGATATAGACGGTGTCACCAGTGTGGACCGGCAGTCGTTTGATGCCGTGTTTATCCACTAAATCAGGAGCCAGCTTAGCGGTGAGATATCTGTGGCGACGATGCCAAGGTGCGGTATATCGCGATTTGCGCTGTTTCTTGGGTTTTCGTGAGGTCATGTTCTTTTCAACTCCTAAACGATGATGCTGGCGACACTAGCAATACGGGGCCAGCGTTCCGCGGCTTCTCGGGCAATGGGACCCCGGATTTCTGATCCTTGTGGATCCCCTACTTCTGAAGTGATGACGACGGCATTATCTTCAAAGCGAATCCATTGACCCCCTTTACGGCGGTAGGGCATGCGTTGTCGCACAATGATACCACGGAGCACTTGGCGACGCATCTTGGGAGTCCCAGCCTTGCAGGCGACTACAACCATATCAGCCACACTGGCGGCCGGTTGACGTCGGAGTCGTCCATGCCAGCCAATGACAGAGATGATTTCGACTATCCGGGCCCCACTATTATCGGCAACGGTGAGTCTAGCCCCTGTGGGTAGACCACGACTAATCTTGGTTCGTGCAACACCTACAGCCTTTTTACCTCGTTTCACCATTAGTCGGTCGCCTCCTTGGATTTGATGCGTTCAACGACGACATAAGATACCGTTTTGCTAATTTGTCGGCACTCAGCAATTCGAACGGTGTCTCCCACTTCAAGCGGGATACAGGGAGGATGATGGGCCGCGGTCATAGAGTGACTCCGTGCATACCGACGGTATTTCTTGATGAACTTGAAGTAATCACGGCGGACAGTAACAGTGCCGCGCATTCTGGTGCTGGCCACAACACCGTCCATGGTTCGTCCACGGACTGGTAGTGTACCGTGAAACGGACAATTAGGATCGCTACATTCCTCTTCGGGAGGCGTGACCTTCAGACCGATATTTTTCGCTACCATCGTAGTTTTTTCGCCCTCCTTAGGCGTTCTGCGGGAGTGCCCAGTAGAGCCGTCCCGTCAATTTCTGCTGTCTCGCCACTAGGCAGGGACAGCTCGAAGACTGTAGAGGTCTTCGGAATCTGACGGTGTCGAAGTCCGTCAGCGAGTGTAAGCATGTTATGGGTGTCGTCCACAATGACGCCGGAAATGTTGCGGAGCATGGGGTTGGTCGCCTGCTTCACAGTGGCTAAGAGACCAATGAGGGGGTGGAGTTCCAGATGGCTAGCGTGTTGCATAGCTACTCACCCGCCTCCAAGCTTTCTTCAGCAATCCTCCGTGCCTCTTCAGTATTCACGGTTAGAATCCGAGCGATGTTTTTACGAATTCCACGGATGACTCCGGGATTTTCCATTCCTGCACCAGACATCATTGCAGCCCGTTGTTTTGCCAGTTCAGCCCGGAGTTCATCGAGCTTCCGTTCCCGTTCAACAGGAGTCATATTCCGGATTTCATTCATTTTCAGTAATGGCATTTGCCCTTTACCTCCTCATCTCACTTCTTTGAGGACTCCTTCTTGGATTTCGAAGCCTTCTCCTTTGCCGCTTTGGGTTTCGTCTTCTTTTCCTTCTCAGTAGGTTTCTCCGTCTTCGGCTTCTTTGCCACTTTGGCCTTGGGTTTTTCTTCAGCTTTAGCTGCCTTTGGCTTCGCCTTAGCCTTTGGTTTCTCCTCCACCTTCTTCTTAGGCTCAGTCTTAGCCTTTGCCTTGGGTTTCGGTTCGGTTTTGGGCTTGGCTTTAGGTTTCGGCTTTGCCGTTTCCTTCTTAGCCTTTGGTTTCTCCTTGGCTACTTCTTTCTTTGGCTTCGGTTTTTCCTTGGGCGTTTCAGGTGCCTTTTTCTTGGGAGGTTCAGCTTTGGGTTCTTCCTTGAGTTTAGGCTTTGGTTTTTCGGGTGCAGGTTTTTCTTCGGCGGGTGGGGCTTCTGGAGCAGGTTCAGGGGAGGCCTTAGAGGTTGGTTCGCCCTCAGGGGTCACAGGGGTTTTTGGCTCGACCGATTCAGGAGCCGGTTCCATATCTTCTTCCACAAACTCTTCGATTGAGGGAGCTTCTTCTAAGGGGAGTTCTTCTTCGATGATTTCGATTTCTGCGGCTTTGGGGATAGGAGGAGGAACTGCTTGAACTTCCACTTCCCGATGGACGATAACAGGATGATCCGGAGCAACAGTATCCGGTAGCATGATGCGGACTTGAACTCCTAAGACTCCCGGTTTCATTACAGCATAAGCCCACCCATGACTCACCGCAGTTCGTATCGGTTCACCAGTCTTGGCCACGAAGCCGCTGCGGAATTTCTGATACCGGGCACGACGGCTGGTAAGCTTGCCAGCGAGGGAGATTTCGACACCCTTTGCCCCTGTCTGAATGATACGACGAAGAACACCGTAGGCCGCACGACGGAAATGATCACCCCGCTCAAGGCGTTGGGCTAACCGTTCTGCCATTATGGGTCCGTTGAGTTCGGGGACCTCCACCTCATTGACTTCGATTTGCGGTGCTTCAAGACCAAAATCGTGTTCAAGAGTTTCTGTGAGCTCCCGAACCGTTATCCCACGTCGACCAATAACCATTCCAGGACGTGCAGCATAGACGACGACTCGCATCCCGAGCGGAGTTTTCTGAAGGTCTACGCCAGCATAACCCGCACGTCGAAGCTCCTGGCGAAGAAAATCGTTCACTTTAACTTTCAACAGTCCTCGATTAATGAAATGATCTTCAGCTGGCATGATTATTCCTCCGTTAAGACGACCTCAACATGGACTAATTGCTCATTATACTTAGTTGACCGTCCCCGCGCCCGTTGTACGAAGCGTTTATTGACCCGACCCGGATACGCTGAGATATGCGTGACTCGCAGCCGATCCAGATCTAAGCCTTTGTAATCGGCGTTATTCTCGGCGTTGGCTATCACACGCAGGATCTCTTTGGATGCTTTCACAGGGTACCGTCCAGAATCAGCCTTACGCAGTCCCTTGCGATGCCCCACTTGTCCGTCGTGCCGACGGTAAGGCACCGCCTGGCGCATGGCGATGACCTCTTCCAAGTAGGTTTTGGCGGCTTCAAGGCGGAGTCCCCGTAGCTCATTACAGATTTCTCGAGCAGCCTTGGGAGACATGTGAACCTCGCGTCCGCTAGCCCGGGCGGTTTTATCGGGATCCAGACCAATGATCGAATAGCCGTAGTTGGGCATAGGGTATCATCTCTGGGATTGAAAACACTCACTTTGCAGGTTGCAGCAGCAAGAACGAGAATTCCAAGAACCCTCGGCGCTGATCCGCACTCCCAAACAATGTGAGAGCGAGGAAGTCAAACCCCCAACACTATAAAAGGATTCTGCTACCGTTGCCCGAATCTTACCCTTTCAAGTTTTTTGATTGGTGTTCGGTTCTTGCATCATTGATGGGCACTGATCCAATGGATCTGTAACCTCCCACCTCTAGACAAGCGTTTATTGTCTCCGACCAACTGGCGGCGACTAATGCTAGGTTTTTACTAGCATTCAAATCACGATCCATAGTTAATCCACAATACTTGCATTCGTAAATCCGTGAAGATAGAGGTAACTCTTTCTTGATTTTTCCACATTTGGAACATCGCTTTGACGATGGAAAAGACCAAGGCACAATAATCAGATTAGATCCATACCAGACCGTTTTATATTCGAGTTGGCGTCGAAACTCTTGGAAACTCGCATCTGAAACTGCCTTTGCTATTGAATGATTTTTCGTTAGTCCGCGAATATTAAGTCCCTCAATAACTATGACTGATTTGGTTTTCACCAGTCGGGTTGTTATTTTGTGAATAGCATCTTTTCGAATGTTTGCAATTTTTTTATGGATTCTTTGTAGTTTGAGTTTTAGCTTCTGATAATTATTACTTCCACGCAGCTTCTTTGCAAGCTTTCTTTGTACCTGCTTCAATTTCCGTTCCTTCTGACTCAATGCCTTTGGATTATCGAAGAAGGTGCCATCAGAAAGTACTGCTAAATGGCGGAGCCCAACATCAACACCAACTACTGGACCACTGCTTTGTTCTGGAGAAATCTCTTCTCGAACTTGTAGGGAAACAAACCAACGACCTGCTTTCTCCGAGACGGTTGCTGAAAGAATATGTATCCGATTTGACTCGGAGGGTAAATAGCCTCTTTCTTTTAACCGAAGCCTACCAAGTCGGGGCAATTGGATAACATTTTCAGACACACGGATTACTCCGTTTAACCGGAAGGATCCGAGTCCACATTTGCGTGCTTTGAATTTTGGGAATCCTAGTTTTTTACCCTTTTTTATACGACGAAAGAATTGGTTGAACGCGAAATCCAGATTTTTGAATGCTTCTTGGGGAACACGACTTGACAGTTCATACATCCAAGAAAATTCAGAAAGCTTAAGCCTGTTCAGTTCCCTACTCAAAGTAAATGCAGTGGGAGAGCTTCCAGTTTTTTCATATTCCTCAATCTTCCTTTGTAAACCCCAATTATAAGCAAACCTAGCAAATCCCGCGTGTCTTCTACAAAGGTTTCTCTGGTGATTATTTAATTTCAACTCCGTCTTATATCCACGATAGATAATTAGTGACTTACTTCCAGCTTTCACAACTTTTCGTCAACAAGTGGACATAAAAAGCCCAAGGATTCTGCTAATCTGTACTCTCAACTAGGCTTCTTCCAAAACGAAGGGTTTAGAGCCAGTTAAAATCGCGTCAGGAAGCACGTCACGATACTTCCGGAGAAACGCCACATCCGCGTTTTTATCCCGTCCAGCGTCCGGTAATAATTCAGGAATTGTCTCCACTCGTGATCCAATTGGAAACCACCTATGGCACTTAGGGCAGCGCAGAGCCCCTACCTGTATTTCGATGCCATGGAAATATTCAACGAGGGGCATTAGGTCTTGGGCGGTGGGTTTTTGCTTGGATAAAGCAGCAAAGATCCTTCGAGCCTTCGCTAGCCGCTGATCAAAGACCTTATCCTTTGACAGGTTGTGCACTGGTTCCAG
>JBHLMI010000044.1:0-12415 GCA_048938295.1 Promethearchaeota archaeon | reverse complement strand
AAGTACCTGCTTATATCTCCTATTTTCTTCGGATTCACTACGGAAGTGGTAACAGGAACAAACGCAATAGCACGTAGGCTGTTGATAACCCTAGGAAAATGAACGTCATTATGATGCCAATCATCAAGAATGTAAAATAGGGAATTGGACGGTTATGTTTCGCTGCCGTGCGATATGCAAGGAGATTCGCTGTACTAGAGATCGGAGTGAGACATCCTCCAAGTTCAGCGCCAAGGGTTAGGGCGATCCAAAGGGTTCCCGCGGGAATGCCAATCGTCGTTAATCCTTCGACAACAGGAATGAGCGCCATTGTAATAGGAATATTATCAACTACGCCGCTCGCTAGACCAGTAATCCATAAAATTGCAACATGAGCTGTGACAGTATTTCCTCCAGTTAATAAGATGATTTGAATAGCCAGCACATCAATTACCCCAAATTCCTCCAGGGCTCCTACAATTATGAACAATCCAATAAAAAAGAAGATAGATGACCATTCTACTTCTTTCAATATCTCTTCCGTGTTACCACCAAAAAGTAAGAAGGCGACTGCTCCAATGATTGCGACGATATAGGCATATTGACTAAATAGGATGAACCCCGCAATAATTGCCACTAATAAAAATGCTGTCCGGTAGAAAATTGAGCGGTTTGGAATCATTGTAGCTTCATCGATTTCAAGTAGATGTTCAAGCTGGGTTGGATGCAGGGCTTTGAGGGTTTTTCTAAAGAATACGAAGGAAATTACCATTGTTACCCCTGCCAATATCAACGCAAAAGGTAAGAGATTGATTAAGAACCAATTGAAATCATATCCAGTCGCGCCAGCAATCAAAATATTTGGAATCCCAGAAATCTGAGTACTCACCGCTCCAACATTGGAAACGATAGCCTCTGACACAAGGTAAGGCACAGGATTAAAATCAAGCGCCTCACAAACAATCATCGTCAAAGACCCAATCAACACGATCGTCGCAATTTGAGTTAACACCGCCGATAGTGTAAATGCAAGCAGACAAAAAATGGCAAGTAATATTGCAGGACCTCCCCGCGACCATTTCACTGCCTTGATCGAAATATATTGAAACAATCCTGAATCCTTAATCGGTTCCGTAAACACCATCACTGCCAGAATAATAATAATGGTACGAAAATCAACCCATCTAACTAAAAGTTCTGCAAACACTGGATAGGTCAAAAATTCTCCAGCCCACAGTGGCCAAATCTGAACCATAAAGACCAAAACAGCGACCGCACCTAGCAGCGCCGCAATTACCTCTTTGACCATGTTGGTCGTAATTAACAAGACTACAACAATGAAAATAATGAATACGAAGGTTCCAGGAAACACATTGCATCCCGCCGGAAGCTTCAATAAAATCCTTGAATGGATGCAGAAGATACTTCTGGTTTATCAACTTTGCTGGTCGAGAAACCGTAATTCGTTAGGTTCTTTACGCTACTCCAGGAATCGTCATCGTCGATCTTTCAATTCGAGAATACCCCGGCCTTAGGTTTTGCAGATGACTAGTGAAGAAGGTTACAAACATCTACGAAAAAGAACACCTTTGTCAACCGTTGTGCTGAGAGAAAGCTCAAATGACAGGAACAGTATATAAGGCAAAAGTACGTGTTAGCACAAGTTCAATCGTCCTGCAGTCAGGAATCCAGTTCCTAAGGCGAAATCATCAGATGTGAGGTATTACAATGGGACTCTTTAGCACTTTCCTCCACCTGCAATGGTATGAACAAGTTGCTATTTGCTTCGTTATTGTCGCTGCGATAATTAGCTTAATTTATGCTGTCTGGCTCCGCCGTGACGTTCTCAAACACGATAAGGGCACAGTAAAAATGCAAGAAGTATGGACTGCCATAAAAGAAGGTGCAAAGGCGTACCTTCGAAAACAGTTACGAACCATCCTGCCATTTATTGCTTTACTTACTATAGTGCTCTTTTTCACTGTCTATATCGTCCCACCCAGCCTTGAAGCTCTCGAAGTCTTTCCACCCAGCGAAGGATACTTGTATCAGCAGGTACAGCTCATCATAGCCACTGGACGGGCAATTGCCTTTGTGATGGGTGCCCTTAGCTCTCTAACTGTAGGACAACTCGGAATGCGGATTGCGATAGAATCCAACATCCGCGTTGCCTCTGCCTCAGGACGAAGCTACCGTGAAGCCTTAAAAATCGCGTACCATGGAGGCACCTTTACCGGCATGCTCACCGATGGTCTTGGCCTCCTTGGTGGCACCCTCATTTTCATCGCCTTCGGCATAAGCGCCCCCGATGCCCTGCTTGGCTTCGGCTTCGGCGGCACCCTCCTCGCCCTCTTCATGCGAATCGGTGGCGGAATCTACACTAAAGCAGCTGATGTCGGTGCAGACCTCGTCGGCAAAGTTGAAGCTGGTCTCCCTGAAGACGATCCCCGCAATGCCGCGGTCATCGCTGACCTCGTCGGTGACAACGTCGGCGACTGTGCCGGGATGGCAGCCGACATCTTCGAATCCTACGAAGTCACCATCGTCTCAGCCCTCATACTCGGTGTGGCACTCTACGTGGTTACAGGGCAAATCTTCTGGATCATCTTTCCACTCGTCGTTCGAGCCATCGGTGTCATAAGCAGCATCATTGGCACCTTCATGGTTGCTGTCTGGAAAACCGAAAAAGCCGAAAAAGCCATGTTCTACAGCTATGAAGTCAGCAGCGCCTTTACGATTACCGTCTCCTGTCTCTTCTCTTTCTTCTATACCGGCGATATCCGCCTCGGCATTCTTGTCGCCGTAGGTGTCCTCCTCGCTGTCAGCTTCAATCCCCTCACCAACTACTTCACCAGCCACCGTCACCGACCTGTCGAAGAAATCGTCGAACAAGCCCACGGTGGACCCGCCACCATCGTCCTCAGCGGCATCAGCACAGGCTACGAAGCCGCTGTCTGGATCCTCCTCGTCATCGTCGCCACCTTCATTGCTGCCTTCCTCATCGCCCCTGAATACGTCCTCTTCGGCATCGCTCTCATCGGCATTGGAATGTTGTCACATACCGGAAATAATGTGGCTATGGATAGTTATGGCCCTATTGCGGATAATGCTGGGGGAATTGCAGAGCTTACGGATATGCCTGAGAAGCCGCGGAGGATCTTGGCTGATTTAGATGCGGTTGGGAATACGACAAAGGCGATCACTAAGAATGTGGCGATAGCCTCGGCAGTGATTGCTGCGAGTGCATTGTTTTACAGTTTCGTGGTGGATGTTGGTCGGGCCGCTGCCGCAGCTGGGGTGCCGAATCCGCTTGCGCTTGGAATTCGGATCGATAATCCGTTGGTGTTGTCAGGAGTGCTAATTGGCGCAGCGTTACCGTGGTTGTTTTCAGCACTGGCTATACGAGCGGTGAGTCGTGCTTCCTCACAGATTATTGAAGAGGTGCGTGAGCAGTTCAAGATTCCTGGGGTGATGGAGGGGACGGTGAAGCCACATTATGACAGGGTGGTTTCCATCACAACGGCTGCTGCCCAAAAGGAACTGCTTAGCTTAACGATTCTCTCGGTGGTTACGCCGATTGTTATTGGTCTCTTGTTGCAAGTTGAGGCTTTGGGTGGTTTTCTCGCAGGATTGATTGCGTCTGGGTTACTGCTTGCCGTGTATATGGCTGTTGCTGGTGGTGCTTGGGATAATGCTAAGAAGCAAATTGAGGATGAGGTTTGTGATCTTGAAAAAGGAACTGGGAAGGGTTCAGAACGTCATAAAGCCGCTGTTTGTGGTGATACTATTGGCGATCCCTTAAAGGACACTGCTGGCCCAGCGTTGAATCCGATGATTAAAGTGGTGAACCTGATTAGTCTGATTGCGGCACCGATTCTGATTCTTTATCGGTTCTTCAATCCAGGTTGGCCACCGAATCCAGATGTCTTAATTTGGAATTTCGTTATTGGCATTGTCGTCATCATTCTGGTAGTGTTGTTAGTATGGGCGTTCCGTCGAAGCCGACGGGCTATTCCACCAATTGCTCAATGGGAAAGCCGCGATTAGTCTCTATTCTGGCACGGTCGTTACCCCAAGTGGAATAGTATCTG
The DNA here is from genome assembly GCA_048938295.1 of Promethearchaeota archaeon. Classification (GTDB taxonomy): domain Archaea; phylum Asgardarchaeota; class Hermodarchaeia; order Hermodarchaeales; family Hermodarchaeaceae; genus Hermodarchaeum. The sequence goes on along the minus strand of JBHLMI010000044.1, from coordinate 8,345 downwards.
CTTCTAGCAGAAATTAGTGGGGAACAGAAGACCCAAAAGCTGGCGCACGTATTAGCTATTAGAGCTTTCTCAAGGTGTGTATAGGTGTCTTCGCAACCACGGTTTGTAATATTGTTAATCTTCTTGGGTTTTGTGTTCATGATTGCTGGGTTTGGGTTGTTGTTGATTCCTTTGTTGGGGCCACTCTCATATGTGGCCTCAATTTTCTTGTTGGCTGTTGGGTTGGTTGTTCTTATTCTGGCAGGCTGTTTGAGTCGACGGTTCTGAGCGAGCTGGAGCCTTGTTGAAGCTTTAAGATTAATAGGCAGAAGCGGCTACAGTGCTGTTCCCTCTGGATGAGAACGGCGTATCTGTCAAAGACAACGCCATCGAAAAAACTCATGATCCATCCAGGTCAGGGGGTTGAGTAACCTTTGGGTTGTTTTCACTTGGCATTCTAAGGCTAATCGGATGGTCATCACCCAAGCTTTGGCGGATTAGACACCTCAAGGATAATGAAAACATCGGAGAGGGAATGGTTTTCTAAGGGGGGAGAGAGGTGCCAAATTTCTCGCCGCTCTGGTGATAACAATAGAAGCCTGATTGGCTGTGTCCCGAATCCTCATGTGGAATTCGCATCAGCGACATAAAAAGGTATGTGCTCGCATTTTGTCGAAGTGATTCACAGCACGAGCTACAAACTTTTAAGCGGGTTTCCTACCTAGTCGCCCCAATTATACCGAGGCTGATATGCATGGTCGATTTTGCTCTGACGAAACGTGAACAAGAAATCTTTGACACTGCTATGACATTCTCCAAGAAGTGGATTGTACCGTATGCTCGGGAACTTGAAGAAGCTGATGAGTTTCCCTGGAAGCTGGCCCAGAAAGCCTATGAAGCTGGCCTCATGAACAGTCACATCCCCAAAGAATACGGTGGACCCGCTCATTCGATGGTGGAAGAGACCCTCATCGGAGAGGCTATCGGGTATGGCGACGGTGGAATCGCCACAACTATACTTGCTAACAACCTGGCTCTCACACCGCTTCTCCTTACTGCCACTCCTGAACAAATGAAAAAATACCTCAAACCCTTTGCTACTGGCAAGGAAGCCCAATTTGCGGCTTTTTGTCTCACTGAACGTGAGGCGGGATCAGATGCAGCCGCCGTGAAGACCACCGCCACCAAGGATGGTGATGAGTGGATCATCAATGGACGCAAGTGCTTCAGCACCAATGGGCATGTCGCCAAATATCACAGTGTCTTCACTACCGTGGACCCCTCTTTAGGCTACAAAGGGATGGCCGTGCATATGGTGGACGCTGAACTCCCCGGCGTTAAAATCGTCATGCTCGAAAACAAGCTGGGACAGCGCGCCTCCTTCCAGGCAGAAATCGAATACAAAGATGTTCGCATTCCTAGCGATTGTCTCTTTGGAGAAGTAGGTAAGGGCTTCAAGTATGCCATGCAAACCCTTGACCGGACCCGCGCCGCTATTGCGGCCTTGGGTGTAGGAATTGCACAGCGTGCGGTGGATGAAGCAGCTATCTTCGCTAATCATCGCCACCAATTTGGCAAACCCATCGGTGTCTACCAGGGTATCAACTTCATGATCGCAGATATGGAAGCACGAGCCATGCACGCCCGATGGGCAACCCGTTATTCAGCTTGGCTTGTCGACCAAGGCAAACGCAACACCAAGGAGTCCAGTTGCGCGAAGTTCTTCGCCACTGACGCTGCGATGCAAAACACACTGGATTGTATCCAAATTATGGGTGGCTATGGGTACGCCAAAGAATACCCTGCTGAACAGCTGATGCGTGGTGCCAAGCTGACCCAAATCTATGAAGGCACCAACCAGATACAACGGCTGGTCGCGGGGCAGGCTGTTTTGAAAGACGCCCAAGTCACTGAATTGGACACCGGATTCCGCCTACAATATTCTGGACACGATAATCCTGATCCTTGGGGTCCCCGTGAAGGTAAAGTTCCCGACTTCTGGGGCAAAAAGAAATCTAAGAAATAAGAAATGCCACCTATTCCCTGTGGACATAATGTTCTAAACTGTAGACTAATACCGGATGCTATCTATACCAGATTACGGTTCCTTTGATGGAAAAAAGGATTCTTGTCATCGGTCTCAGCTTAACTTTATCCCTAGCATTTTCTTTTTCACCCTCTGATTTTCAAAGCATTCAACCAACGAACATTCAATCCTCACTAGTCACAACTATTCGAGTGAACAAATCAGTATATTTTATCGCTGAGCCAATCTTTATCCAATTATCTTTCTTCAATCCCACTTCTTCACCAATCAGTATTACTGGTCTCGATAACTTTCCATTCTGTATCGAGATTCGACGAGGAGATGAAATCTTTGTTCAAGCGGGGCATGGAGTACATCCCGCGCTTACTACATTCACAATCGAATCCCAGGAGACGTTCACCTTTGAATACGTTTATGATGCTTCAGAACTAGGTCCGGAATATACACTTCCTCCGGGATACTATCAAGTTCACGGATACTTCTATGGCAATGGAGGGCATCTTGACGCTAGTGTGTTCATTATGATAATTCCGGTGACAGCTTTTCATGCACTGATTATCCTCGTAATCCTCATGATCCTCGTTATCTTCATTTGGTCTTTCACACTTCTAGTTCTCATCATCTGGCAATTATGGTACCGCAGAAAAAAAGGTAGTCGAGCCGACAGCTGGTAGTAGTGCTGTCGACTCTCAAGATCGCTAGCATTGAATAGTTCTTCTTAGTCTGTTTTCCTTCGTCGTGTTTCTCTAACTGGTGCTGGTTGATTTACACCAGCAAGGCCTGCAAGACCCATGATTTCGCCTTTGACCATGTCCATGGGAATGGCAAAGACGATGGTGTTGCTCTGATCGAAGCTAATGTCTTCAAGGCTCGAGAGGGTCCGAAGATAGAGGGCTTGAGTACTCATCTCTCGAACAGCTTGCTCAAGGTTTTGAGCCGCAACGAGTTCCCCTTCACTTTTAATAATCACTGCCCGGCGTTCACGCTCCGCCTCTGCCTGTCGAGCGATGACTCGCTTCATATCCAGGGGCAATTCGATATTTTGTAAATTGACGCTGATTACATCAATGCCCCATGTATTGACATCTTTGTCAACGATGGTCTTGATACGTTCGGCAATTTGGTCGCGTTTTGCGAGGAGGTCGTCAAGTTCGACATTGCCAATGACATCTCGCATCGTGGTTTGAGCGTATTGAACAGTGCTGAGTCTTACATCTTGGATATTGATGAGACTTTTGGGTGTGTTGATGACTTTCATGAAGACTACAGCGTCAACGTGTAGGCTGATGTTGTCACGGGTCATTAGTTCCTGTTTCATTACATCCAGGGTTTGGATTCGCATATCTTGGCGGATGAATCTCTCGACAAAAGGCCACCTGAAGAACATACCTGGTCCGACGAGTCGAACGAATTTTCCGAATCGTAGAACAATGGCTTCTTCCCACTGTTTGTTAATAGACACGGTTGTTGGAATGAAAACAAAAAACATTACTGCAAAGAATCCAAAGAGGAATGGAAGAAAGAAGGTCCAAAAACCAAGTATGGGTAGCAGCAAGGGGACTCCAAAGATTGCGACGAGAATGAAGATAATTCCAAGAAATAGGAATGTGAGTAAGGGAAGTGGCGAGCCCCTATATTCATACATACGTTGCTGTTCTTTATCACTTATTTCTACTTCAGTCATAGTTTTCACCACAAGTCACTCAAAGTGCTCCACACGTTTCGTGTAGACATTTGCTGAAATGCTAGTTGGATTGGATGGTAGCACTTTTCGGTTGAGGGAATATTGCGATTTGGAACTATGCGTAGATCATGTAAATAAACATCTATCACACTTGCGTTGATGAATCGTGAATCCCGCACCAGGTTCGAATATCCCTCGTGTTAGACTCCACAAGTTCAGGCTTAAAAAATTACAGTGCTGGAATTAACCTTAACCATCAAGTAGTATTGTCAGCCTTCTGTGTTCGGGCAATAATGAAGCCAAGAATTATCATACTGATGGTAATGATGACGAAAAAGGCTGTGAAGATAATGCCAATAGTCACGGCTCCCAAGGAGCCGAGTATAAGATCGACAATTGACGCAACGCCACACAGCATTGCAACGAACGCGAATTGAACCCAGTTTTTCAACCATTCAAACTTCATACCAAGCCACACTATTTCTTGTTATAGGCTGGTGTATCGTCAGCGTATAATCACATCCGGTTAAATATCTTATTTGGTGAATTACTTGACCTGGATGAGATTTGGGTAATTCGGGTCGAGCTTACGAACTTGGTCAAAACAGGTCTGGGCTTCCTGTGGACGATTTAACTCAATGAGAATCCTGCCACGAAGATATAACCCGTTAACATGGTTAGGGCTCACCTCGAGAATTCGATTAGTGATGTTTAGGGCCTCGTCAAACCGTTTGAGGTCACGCGCTAGCGTGTTGGCAAGATTATAGAGGGTTAGCACATCATGTGGATTAAGGTGTGTGGCACGTGAATAAGCTTCAACGGCTTCATTGTGTTTGTTCAGCATACCTAATGTGACGCCTTTATCATACCACGCACGGGCGTTCTCTGGTTCGAGAGCAATAACTCGTTGGAAGATCTTTAGGGCATCTTCAATCCGTTCCAGCTTCCCCAGGAGTTCACCCATGTCAAGCCACGCTTCTATGTGCTCTGGAGTCATCTTGGTAGCTTTCTTGTAACTGGCGAGAGCTTCTTCTTGTTGGCCAAGCTGTTCGTGGATAACCCCACGATTGTACCATGCGCGTGCGTCTCCAGGATTATTACGTACTGTTTCAATAAAACAATGCAGTGCTTCTTCGTAGCGCTCCATATCGGCTAAAATAACGCCCCGGTTGTACCAGGCATTGGCATAATCCAATCGGTTTGGTGTACGCGTGCGTGTAGCTCTAATGAAGCTTTCTAACGCCTCTTGGGAGCGTCCCAGTTCCTGATAGGCTGCACCTAGGTTGTTCCATGCTTCAGTATGATTGTCATCTATTTCGGTTGCCCGAAGATAGCAGTCCAACGCCTCATTGATCCGACCTAATTCATCAAGGACAAGCCCCCGGTTAAACCAGATGGCTGCATCATGAGGGCATAACTCCGTGGCAGCAGTAAAAGCTTCCAACGCTTTCTCGTGGTTTCCCTGTTCACCAAGTGTCACTCCGAGGCTAAACCAGTCTTCTGCTGTCAAGTTGGTTTTTCGAGGGGATTTCTTTGACACTTACTCACCCTTTCAATTATTTTGCCTGCAAGACCTGTAGCATTAACTGTCCCAAGGGCCCTGACTCATGGCCGGCTCCAATAATGATGAGTTCCCACCGTTTCATCAAGTCCCGAAATGATGCCTGCCCTGTGAACAAATTCATCAACGTTTCACTGCTCGCTTTGTAAATCACATCCGGAGAAGGATAACTCCCTTTTCTCAGTTCCATCGTTCCCTGCTTGAAGATAATGATATGCAATGTTTCAGCTTCGGTTTCAAGTTGGAGGACTTTCCCTTGATAAGAGCCTACCCATATCCTCACCTGTTCACGAAGCTCTGAAGTGCTATTGACTCTTGCAATTAATCCATCGAATAATTGGGTAATTAGATTGGTCATTCTCTCTTCTCTCCTAACCGTTTCTGTTTCATCCAAGCACGTATGGCTTCTAAAGCCGCTGCATTCACATGTCGGGCACTGATGTCGCCTTTGTTATGTTGGACCTTTTCTAGAAATTCTTGGTATTCATTATGGTCCATTAACACTACAACTCGTCCCTTACGGTTGTTCACCATCGATTCCGCGACATATTGGTTCTGCCGAATGGTCAGTGTCTCTATGTCATTTAATCGAAGTGTGGGATACCCGGGCCATTGTCCATCTGGTGCTTTCTTGTATCGTTTCACATCGACTCCTCCTTAACTGATTTCTTCCTTTTCCAAATCTATTGACTGATCGCCAGATATCTTAACTAATCCGGGTTGAAAGGGCCAATCAATTACATAACGCATCCCGTTCTTCCCGGCTTTGTCTCCGCTGCGCCAGGTTCCCACGTAAATCTCACTTCCGAAGATGCGGACATATTCACTTAATATGAGGGTTGCTGCTGCTTCAACAGTAATGTTGGCATTTTTAGCTTTCTCCGCTAGTCCCTTCTGGATTTCTTTGGGTAAACTGATTTTCATGAGCATCTACTCCTTGTTAACGTTTGAATTTTGTTTTTCTATTGGTACGAAACGCTAAGCGTGTGTATGGATTCCCCCACCGTTCAGCATAGAAACTTCCTTCTAACGGCCAACGGGAGGGTCCAAGCATCCGTGGTTTTTCAGGCACCCCAATACAAAAAGCCGCTAATGGTGTCCAGGTGCGGGGAATTCCTAGTTTGTCACAGATGAATTCGACGTGCCTTTTATCGGCAAAGGGGACCGCTTGATATGCGCAGGCGTATCCCATGGAATGGGCGACCAGCCACATACTAAAGACTCCCATGGCGACAACTACGCTTCCACAGAGCTCATTCGAATACATTGCGGGGCTATCATGCCAGCTTTCTGAGGCGCAGCATACGATTACAGCATCCGCTTTCTCAGGATACCGAAACAAGGAGCCGTCCCGCATTTCTTCATAGGTCCCCGGACGACTCGCATCAGGCATATACCAGAGCCGACCCTGGGTTGCCTCATAAGGGTAGTTGCCAAAGACGTAGCGAGCTGCCTCTTGACTGATATCAGCGATAATTCGTTTCATTTCCTTATCATCACGGATCATGACATACCGCCACATCTGCATGTTTTCTGGAGACGGTGCATATCGGGCGGCATCCAAGATCAGCTCCAAATCTTCGTCTGGGATCCGTTCACCCGTCATATGCCGGATGCTTCGTCGCATACGAATTAACTCGATCAATTGGCTCGTGGCAAGGGTGTGGATCTTGGATTCACCTTTTTTCGACGCAGATACCTTGGATTTTGCTTCTGTCATAAATATACCACCTTGGCGTTTCTATTCGGAATATATGTAAGTGGTATTAAATGGTAGCTTTGCTAACAATGAAGTATCCGCTCTCAGGTTAACCCTGAGTAGAACAAGTGGTGAAGTGAAAAATAAAGGAACAATTGAGGTAACTGCTCCATTTAGGCTAGCCTGATCGGATGTGCATGTTCAGCTCTTCTAGCCTGGCAACGGCTGTGGCAACGGTATCTGGGGGTAAATCAGAAGGGCTAGATTTTAGGAGGGCGATGAGTTCTTTGTACACGCTCGCAGCTTTCGCCCGACTGCTGAGGTTATTCATTGCAGTATCACGGGCTTGCTCAATCAGGGGTTTCAGGTACTCCCGTTGCACCTTTTGCCGACTCTTCAGGTCGTTGATAATGTTATCGTTCACTTCAATGACCATGGCAATTTTTGTATCAGGTACATCGGAGGGGCGACGAGGAGCTGCTGGTCCGGCAGAGACAGGTGTAGGAGCTGGTGCAGGTGCGGGGGCTGGCGCACGCGCTGGGGCTGGGGTTTGTGCAGAAGCAGGTGCGGGGGCAGCTCGTTTAAGTTGTGGGATTATCTGTTCGGTCATGGCTGATCGAATGGATTTATCGATGACTTCTGAAAGTTTGGCTTCAATGGGAGCCAATCCATCAGCAACCGCCTTCCCTGTAGCCGTCATAATATTACCGATGGCCTTATCCAGCGCATCAATACGTTTCTCAATATTAGTGATCTGTGCAGCCATCTTCTTCTGCGCTTCGTTCAGATGGCTGATATATGAAACAATTCTCTTCAACTCTTGATCAATTCCGCCTTTCTGAGCAGCAGGTGGTGGGGTTTGAGGTGGTTGTGTCATCAGAAATCAATCTCCGTGAGCTGTTTACAATTAATACGGGCTAGCGGATAGTATAACCCTTCCGTTCTCCATTGTCCGTAAGACTCCAGATAAATGTTTAGCTCAATTTCTGAAAAAGTTAAGTTGAAATCAATCATCATGAATAATATTAACATCGACTGGAATCCCCTGGCGCACCGAAGATGTGACGATACAGTAATTCTCGAAAATATCCACGCAGCGCTGGTATCGGTTCGGGTCATCCAAAGCCATTTTGATATGAATCTTTACGTCAATATGATGAATGCGCCAGCGTCCCTCCTCATTACGAGCGACTGTTGGGGAGACTTCTGCACGAATAGTATCAACAGTGAGTTTACTTCGTTGAAGGCAAAACATAAAACTCGCCGTTAGGCAATTGCCAATGGCGGCTGCTAACGCTCGTGTGGCGTTCGGTCCCTTATCCTCTCCCAGAGGGGAAGGTTCATCCATAGTCCACTCGTCAAATGCAGGGTTATC
>JBHLMI010000043.1:0-12950 GCA_048938295.1 Promethearchaeota archaeon | reverse complement strand
ATTCCTCGGGCTCGTTGGGCGGACTGAACCGTATTGGATTCTTCATCAAAAAGTGGAACTAACCGTAAGGCAAGAACAAGAGTATATCCATAACGATAAGGGATTCGAATTGAGGTTAAGGCGGCGGCAAAACGGCTGGGATCGGTTGATGCAACAAACAGCGCACTTGCTAATACAATATTTATGAGACGGAAGGCGAGATTGAAAGCATTGGATATTCCGACGGTCGTAATAGGGAAGAATGGACCAAATCCTGGGGCAAGTGGCGGAATAAAGTAGAAAAGAACGACTCCATTGGGTGTGAAAAGGAGTTGAACCAAGGCTATGAGGAGTACGAAGGTTAAAAGCCGACGAAGGCGCCCGATTGCATACCGGAGACTAATCCCCGCACCGATGAAGCCTAGAAGCAGGAAGCCAAAGATGCACAGGGCTACGATATCGGAGACCAACGTGACAGCTAAAATCACGATGAGAATGAGTACAGTGAATTTAGTCAGTGGGTTGAGTCGATGAACAAAGGAGTCACGTTGTATATAGCCAAAGGAGGAGGTTCGCATTTTCATTCTTCAGCTTCGACCTCCAACGACCTTGGTTCGAGGCTAACTCTGGATTGGTCAAATAGGGCAAGGTATTCCAGTCCTTGCTTAACGTGAGTGTCGATGAGGAGTCGCCCATCAAATAGGAACAAAAGGCGTGAGCAGTAGGTTTCAGCGATTGCTGTATCATGGGTGGCGAGTAACACCGTGGTTCCCTGAGCAGCTTCACTTCGGATGACACTCATGAGACGATGCACATTGCGATAATCCTGACCAATGAAAGGTTCATCGAGTAAGAGTACCTGAGGCTTGTGGACCAGGATAGAAGCAATGGTTAGTCGACGCTGCTCTCCCAGACTCAAAGTATAGGGGGATTGATCTTGATACTTGAGGAGGCCAAAGTTACATATTAGTTGCTCTGCGCGGAGTTCAATTTCCCGGGATTCGGAGAGTCCGAGATGTTTCGTAGCAAGCAGCACTTCTTCCTTCACGGTGGAGGCGAATATCTGATGGAGAGGATTTTGGAAAATGAATCCTATCTGACGAGCTAGCTGAGAAACTGGTTGCGCATGGATATTCTGTTGGTTAAGATGAACCGCTCCAGCATCGGGTGCTAATAAGCCCATAAGCTGGAGGAGGAGTGTTGATTTTCCTGACCCATTTGCACCCATCAATGCTATAATTTCTCCTGGGTGAAGTGAGAAGGTCAGATTCTCCAAGGCAGGACGCGGAGAGACCTGTTCTTCAATCCGCGGATAAGTGAAAGTAAGGCCACGAACCCTCAATATTTCTCTTTCAGGTTGTGCCCTTTGTTGAATAGCCTCCGAAAAGATTGATGGTTGCAGATACACACCCAAATCGTTGAGGGGTGCAGGATCTGTTGAGAGTTGGGTTGGACTACCGTCGTAAGTAATTGTTCCTTCATTCATAAGAAGGACGCGGGAAGCGGAGGAGAGAAAGGGTTGGATTCGGTGTTCAATTACTAGTATTGTGGCACCTTGATTATGCAATTGTTGGAGGGTTGTGAGAACTTCCGTTGCTGTTTGAGGATCGAGTCTAGCGGTCGGCTCATCTAAAATAAGGACGGGAGACTGTAGTGCAATAAACGAAGAGATGATGACTTTCTGTTTTTCGCCGCCTGAGAGGGTGTGGGTGTTACGAGATTGCAGATTTTCTGCATTTGCTGCTCTTAGTGCCCATTCGATGCGTGGTTCAATTGTTTCTGGAGAGTGCTGGAAGTTCTCCAATCCAAATGCAACTTCGTTAGTGACGTTGAGTGTCACAAATTGACTGTCGGGATCTTGTTGAATAAGACTGACTGATTTGGCTAAATCATGAATTGGAAGAGAGCGGGTATCTTGGTCTCGGATTGTGATGGTGCCTTGGAATTTGCCCAGATATTCATGAGGAATAAATCCTGTGAGGCAACGAGCTAAGGTGCTTTTACCACAACCACTGGGTCCTGCAAGGATAGTGAACTCGCCTTGATGAAGTGCCAGATTAATATCACGTACAGCAGGCTGGTCGCTTCCCTCATAGGTATAGGTTAAATTCGAAATTCGAATTAGTGGAACTGATGCGGTAGAGGAGTCGTTAAATGATGACAAAGCTGACGACCTTCTGCACCCAGAACCATCCTGGGTAATTCTTTGCTACCAGACGGAGTCCATCATCGATTACCAGGATGATTTCTGAATCGCTTAGTACCGCGGTGAGATTGAAGGTAGCCCTATAACCATCATAGGATATAACCTGAAGCGTAGTCGCAGATGTGGCGGGTTGAGCGTCAGCAAGGATGACAGGCAGAGGTATCCCAGTGTAATTTTGCGGAGGAAGATGGGTGACCGAGCCGATGAGTTCTGCTTCGATTGTCACTTCTTGACTCGAGTAGCTAAAATATGAAAACCGGAATGGATGGGATACTTGGCCCACAACTTCGCAGCTGAGAGAATCAAGAACAGGACGCCATACAAAGACAGCATAAAGACTCGCTCCGAAGGCAATCACAATCAAAAAGATTAGCGCAGAAAGACGATAAGGACCAAGACGTCGCCATGGGGATTTTGGCGTTACAGTGTTCATTGTAGCAGCTCTGCGATAAATTCTGGATTCTAAGACAAGGAGGGTGGTAGCATGCCCAAAATAACCAGCAAAGATGATCCCAGATGCAAAGGCTAAAATGACGAGAAGGGCCAAGAATATCAGGGGGGCCCCAGAGAAGAAGAACAGCTGAAAAACAATGACATTGGAGGCGGCTGCGAAACCTCCGATTAATGTCCAAATTGGAAGAGAATCCTGTTGTTTAATTGCATAGAAACCGATGTCAATGATGAGACCCTGGATAAGAGAGATTAGAACAACAATGATTCCATGCGTGCTTCCTGTGAAGAATTCGACAAATCCTTTGAGCAGACCAGTTGCAGTCGCAGCACCGGTTTTGCGGATTAAGCCAGCAGCCAAAATAATCCAGAACACATGTAAGCCACTCAGAAACTGTCCAGCGCCGAATGGAGTACCGACGGCGGCGTTAAAGAGCTGCCCGATATAACTTACAAAGGTGCTTAACGCTCCGCCCAGTGCACTGAGCACAGCGATCGTGACAAGATCACGGGTTGTGAAATAATAGGTGGAAGCGGAGCTGTTCATTTCTTCACATCATTCAATTACTAGGGAGGGAACCCATTACGGATAACTTCAATAATTGCGACATTTTTCACACATCGAGATCCTGCACTGCCATAGAAGAAGGCGGGCTCTGTTGTGAGACTCGCATCCGTATTGCTGTAGGCTCCATCAGGAGCCAAGAAGATTATCTTTGGACCTTCAGTCCAGTCAGTAACCATTGTACCATTAAAAACATAGGCCAAGATCAAATCACCCTGAATAAGGGAAATCGTTGAATTCGGATAGAGATTGTAATGAGTAAAGGACTGGTTATATCCGTCAGCAGCAATAACTTTGACAATATCATCGGCCTCGATTGTGGTGACCAATTCAACAATTTTTGAGATTAGAACCCCCCTGTATGTGCCATTTCCTGGCCAAGACAAACCCCCTGTTTGATAACCTGTAAATCCTTCTAGGTTATTCATTAGAGCGAGATCTACAAGATAGACATCACGTTCGTCGTCTCCGTCGACGATGGTCACATGGAATTTACTGTCAATGTAGACATCATGGATGACTTCAATCGATGCAACATTTCTTACCCATCGGGCACCAGCGCTGCCGAAGAAGAACGCAGGATGAGTCGTCTGGTTGGCATCCTCGTTGCTAAAGGCCCCATCTACAGGAATGAAAGCTGATTGGGGACCATCAGCCCATGAGGTAGGTGTTGTTTCATTATAGGAGTATGCAAGGACCAGATCACCTTGTATAGTACTAAACGAGGAATTGGGGTAGAGATTGTCGTAGGTGTAGTATTGGGAATAACCATCGGTTGCATTGACCCTGATGAGGTCGTTGTTGTCCATTCCTCCAACAAGCCCAACAATCGAAGACAGGGGTGCACCAATATAGGTTCCAATTCCGCGCCAGTTACCAAATCGATTTTGGTATGATGAACTTCCTTCAATTGAGGTTAGAGTGAGTAGAGTTGAGTAATTGAGGTTGAATGTGTTGTCATCATTGATTACCTGAACATTGACTTCGCCGGTTTGTGGTGGCTCAGCCGGTGGGTTCGTCAGGAGGCTTATTCCGAGAATCGCGCCTGCTGCGACTATGATTGCAATGATGACGATAACAAGGCCGTATTTGACACTTTGATCCATTTTTGACATGGTTTGAAACCCCGGCTAGTTACAGGACTAGTTAAGATATGCATGATGGTGCATATTATAAGTTAGACACATTCAACAGCTCTTAAGCATTACGCATGAAAACTAGCATAAAAGAGAGGAAAGAGGGCACCGATTCGGTGGTGATGAAGTGCACTCAGCTCGTTATCGGTGCCAGAGCTCGTCTCGCCGTCGTTTATCCAGCTGCGGAAGATCGTGCCAAAAGATGGATTTACTCTTGATTGGAGCAACCTGTTTGAGTTTGAAGACGGCCATGGCGACGATGTTCATGAGAAGGATGTTCATGAGGACAAGAACGAAGCTTAGTCCAGCGACATCTAATCCAAAGTAAAACATAAGAATGTTGCCCTGGATGAAAGACAAGATTGCATAGATGACGTTCATTCCGGCATTAACTGCTGGAGGCATCAAAGATGCAGCGATGGCGACGCCGACAAGGCTACCAATATCACCCCTTGTGGCGCCGAGGGCTACACCCGCACCTGAGGCAGCGGCAACAACGATTCCGAGAGCAAGCAGCCACAGAGATGCTCGAGCAACCATTTCTGCAGTAGGCCAGGGCCACGGCCATCCAGAAATAAGAGTCAACGGAATAAGGACAGCGCCCATAATGAGACCCATAATAACAGCGATAGCGAGCCCTAGGGCTTCATTCTTAATACCTGTCGTGACAAGGCGTCGGTCTCTGATGAGTACTCCAAAACTGAGTCCGAGAATCGGACCCATCAGAGGGGCAAGAAGCATGCCTGCGACAATGAACACAGGGCTATTAGTGGCTAGTCCGATAGCAGCGATAATACATGAAACGACGAGGAGGGCTAGAAAGTCAAAAGAAAGGCGTGTGCCAGAAGCGATTTTGCTATAGATTTCTTCGACGGAAAGGCGTTCGGTTGGTTTGATGCTATCCTTGTCCTCAGTCATGGGTTTGCTAGCTTCAACGGGCAACACGTCGATTATACCATAGTGAACGCCGACTCCGATGGCTTCAAGGGCTGTAAGAATTAGTGAACTCTTTGCGTCTGAAACACGGAAGATGAGCATGAACCCGGGAGCTGTATGAATCTTGGCGATATTACGCACAGCCTCTTTCTCTTCGAGAAACTCCATTACTTCTCCAACTTTTTCTTCGGGGAGCGTTATCTGAAATTGGCGCATATTTGGTTCCCCCGCTCAAATACGAGCGACTACCCCCCTCAGATTATCTCCGTATAAGGCTTCCGATTTTTACTAAATATTATAGTAGTTATGGGAAATTCGGAATGGCAGAACGCTTAATTAGCTGTGCTACTGTATTGCGTTGTAACCGCCGGCACCTAGATTTCATCTTCTTGACCTTGGTGGGTAAGCTTGAAAACGCGTAATATTGTCATAAAAAATGGCTTCGTCGTCGATCCCAAAAACGAAATTTTCGAAATTATGGATTTAGCTATTCAAGATGGAAAGATCGTCGATTCGGTTATTCCTGAATCCGCTGAAATCATTGATGCTGAAAACCGAATGGTAGTGGCGGGTGGTGTAGATATTCATGCTCACCTCGCAACACCGAAGGTTGATTCGGGTCGTGTGCTCCGTTGTGATCAATCCCGAATGGACCCCTACACTTATTCGGATATTTGCCGAGCAGGAGTTTGGGCAAGTGTTCCTCCAACATTCATGACAGGTTACAAGTTTTCTCAGATGGGCTACACCTTTGTGACGGAGGCGGCTACAGCAGGGATTGTTGCACGTCATACCCATGAGGAGCTGGGAGAAATTCAGCCACATGATAAAATTATGTTTCCACTCTTTGGGAATCATGTGCAAATCATGGATTATGCACGTGAGAAGGAATATGATAAAGCCGCAGCTTTTGTAGCTTGGATGCTGCAAGCAACTAAGGGGTATGCTGTGAAGGCAGTGAATCCCGCAGGAGTGTGCGATTGGTCGTGGGGTGGTAATGTTGAGAGCTTGGATGAGCAGATTTCGTGTTTTGACGTGACGGCTCGTGATACCATTACAACCCTAATTGAAGCCGCAGAACGTTTAGGGCTCCCCCATTCGCTTCACTTGCACGCAAATATGCTAGGACGACCTGGTAATACGGGTATCACCATTGAAACGATGAAGCTTGCAGAAAATCGAGCAATCCAACGGGAATCTGGCTTTAATCTGCATATGACCCACATTCAATTCCACTCCTATGGAGGAGACAGTTTCATTACTTTTCAGTCAGGTAGTGAACCCATTGCGAATTACCTTAAGAACCATCAGAATGTCAGCTGTGATCTCGGGCAAATTGTCTTTTCTGACACCACTACTATGACAGCAGATGGTCCCTGGGAGTGGATTTTAAGAGGGATTAGTGGGAGCCGCTGGGTTAACGATGACATTGAAATTGAATGCGGCGGTGGTGTTGTTCCCTATGTGTTCAAGAAAAGTTCCCGAGTGAATGCAATCCAATGGGGAATCGGCCTTGAAATTGCCCTCTTGGTAAACGATCCGTGGCGTGTCATTCCCAGCACAGACCATCCCAATGCGGGAACCTTCATCAATTATCCTTGGATTGCCGCATGGCTGATGAGTCGAAAGGCGCGTGATATGACGTTCAAAGATATTAGAAAATCTGCTCAGAAGCGCATGGTGCTTCCTGCACTTGAAACAGAATGGTCGCTACAGGACTACATCATAGGAACTCGCGCTGGCCCCGCCAAAATATTGGGCTTACCGATGAAAGGCCATCTTGGCACAGGTGCGGATGCGGATATTGCCATCTATGACATCGACCCCAAGGAAGATTATGGGAAAAATCCTGATAAGCTGGTGAACGGACTTAGCCAAGCTTGGATGACTATTAAGGATGGAATTGTGGTTCAAAAAGAAGGGAAAATGATAGCAACACCAAAAGGGAGCACTCATTGGATTGATGCAACGCCAGAGCCAGATTTAGCAAAGGTCGTTGAGAAGGAGATTCGTGAATATTTCGAAAGTTCCTACACGATCGCCTTTGAAAACTATCCGGTATCTAAACGGTATCTCGATCGTTCTGCGCCAGTACGATTAAAGGCAGCTGTATAGCAGTTATCAACAAGTGATCTTTGATAAGTTTGGTTATATTCATGGAAATCTTTTCCGAATGCACAGACAATGGTATAGCAGTACGATTTCGCGACAGTAGCTATCCGATAATCTATCCGAAGCCAGTTTGGGAAGTTACACCAACCCAAACCCGCATTGCACTCAAGGATAACTTAGCCCTCGCAACCACGATGCATTTGCCTCTCGTTCTTCAGAAAAATGCTATCACATATTATTCAGGTCGCCCACTCCTTGAACCCTACTTCGTCCAAAACTTCCTGAAGGACATCCCCTCATGTACTGTTGTTGACGGAACATCAACAGATGACATCGTGCGTAGATTCTATAATATCGATTATCAATTCCAGGATTCGGTCATTATTAGCCCTGATCCTGAACCGGTAGCTTCACCTTTTCGAGCGATTGTCGGGGTGAGTTTTGGGAAAGATAGCCTCTTAACTTACGCTGTGGCGGAAGAAATTGGTCTTGATCCTGAAATGGTCTATGTTGTCGAAGCCAGTATGACCTATGAAGAGAAACATAAAACGAAGCTAGCCGAGAAATTCAAAAAAGAATTTGGAAAAGAAATGCGAATCCTACAACATGAAACTGGGAAACTCCGTGATTATCCATATCTAGGGCTTCCCATAACGGAATTAGGGTGGGGATTACAAACAACAGAATATGCCCTTGAATTCATTCCTTTCGCTTATGCAGACCAGGGAAAGTATTTTCTTTTTGGGAATGAGCAAACCGCAGCGGCCTCGTATATGGATGCCGAGGAAAGATGGATTATTCATCCTTGTTACGATCAATCCCATCTGTGGACGATTCATATTGATCAAATCTCTCAGATGTTTTCAGGGGGTTCTGTTCGCACAGGGAGTTTGATTGAACCGTTAATGGATATGATGATTCAACGAACACTTGCTCACCGTTATCCAAAAATTGCGAAGTACCAAATGAGTTGTTTTACCGAAACTGAGGCAGGGCGGGATTACCGTTGGTGTCATAACTGCTCGATTTGTGCTAAGATGTATCTAATGTGTGTAGCGAGTGGGATTGATCCAAAAAGTATTGGGCTTCGTGTGAATATGCTTGAACGCTCGTATAAGCAATTCTTCACATTGTTTGGAGGGAAGACGATAACACTCACTTATGCTCATACGAAAGTGGGACGTGATGAGCAACTGTTTGCGTTCTATTTAGCCTCATTGAAAGGAGTTCAAGGTGGGTTAGTTGACGATTTTAGAACGGGGAAACTTTTTGAAGAAGCAAAGGAACGAGAAGAAGAGCTTGTTAAAACCTTTGTCTCAATCTATGATGCAATTTCAGTTCCAAAGGAATTGAAACCACAAGTCTTGTCGATTTTTAAGGAAGAAATTGCATCCTTTGAAATCTAACATGATGTCTAAAAAGCCTATGAAGGGGAAGAAGATGCGAATTGCACTGATGTTGAATACTCGGAGTGAGGAGACTGAGTTTCAGGTTGAGTATGATCCACCTCATACAGTTGAACTCATTAAACATGGCATTGAAGCGACTGGTCATGAATACGTATTCATCGAAGCTGATGAGAATTTTGTCGAGACACTGAAACGAATTAAACCAGATTTAGTCTTTAATCGGACCGAAGGATTGCGAGGTGATAGCCGTGAATCCCATGTTCCAAGCATTCTTGAAATGCTCAATATTCCATACGTGGGCTCAAATGTAATTACAACGGCGGTTGGGCTCAACAAAGCATGGACCAAAAAAATCTTGATGTACCATAGAATCCAGACCCCTCAATTTTTTGTCTGTTCCACCCTCAAACAAGCTTCAGAGGTCAAACAAGGATACCCATATATTCTGAAACCCCTCGAAGAAGGTTCTTCAATGGGAATCAATGAAGACAATGTTGTTTCAAATCTCAGTCAACTCAAAGCCAAGCTTGCATCTATGCTTACTGAATATTCACAGCCAATCCTAATCGAACAATTCATTGAGGGCAGAGAATTTAGTACAGGCCTGTTAGGACGACCTGGTAAAAACCCGGAAATGCTAGCAGTACTTGAAATTAATTTCTCTCAATTTCCAGAGGTTCAAGGGGTCTTTGGACAACGCGCAAAGACTATCCTTGACTCCCTTGAGCACTATATCTGTCCAGCGAAAATTCCTAAAACCCTGAGAAACAGATTAGAAGAGATTTCAATAAAAATTTGGAACGCTCTGAATATTCGTGATTTCGTTCGAATTGATTTTCGAATGAATCAACAAGACGAAATCTTCTTTCTTGAGGTGAATCCATTACCAGGAATGGATTTTGATACTATTGAAAATGACCTTTCATTCTATCCTTATATGGCTATGAAAACAGGTTACACTTATGATGATTTGATTCGACGATTGCTCGAGTCAGCATGTGCCAGATACAATCTTCAACTGTGATAGGTTTGGGACAACGAGTGTAGCAGATAACCAATCAAAGACCTAAGGCGGGAATTCGAATGATATGGCAAATTCCTGAAAACGAGGAAAAGGAAAGATGGCTCCAGTTGAAAGCCGAACTGTCCATGAAATATTCTGGAGAACTTGAGCTTGTTTTGCCAAAAGAGTGTGATGAACGATGTTTTCGCTGGTTTCAAATCCTCGAGGAAGAAGATTTCCGGTTTGATTTACGTTATAGTCGTCAAGAAATCATTGAACGCTTGAACAATCCAGAAGTGCTCTTCTTTTTCGTTGTTAGCCATGAAATCCCGGAGATCCTGGTTTTAGGCTATCGACTGCCAGATTTTGAACCACCAACCTTCTATCTAGATACGATAGCCATTCGCCAGCGTGGACGAGGGATTGGTGATATAGTTTTGCAATTTGTTATCAATCGAGCACGCGATAGAACTTATCAAGCAATTGTGCTAGATACGGAAGAAAAGGACGAGAAGGGAATACCGTTACGTCACTTTTATGAGGAACACGGGTTCGAAGCAATCACTCGAACAGAGCAGGGGGATCTCACTATGCGACTTGACCTTGATAATAGTAGAGTGATACATGAGAATTCTCGGGATCATGAATGAACTCAGAGTCTGTTAGACTATAAGACTGGATTAAGAGAGTTAGCCCTAGGAAAAATCCCGTCCTGTAAGGATTGCTACATAGGTCCCTTTTACGACAAATCCTTCACGCCCAAGCGTTTCCATGACCGCAAGTGTACTTGCGGAAGCTGGAAGCACGCTTAGACCTTCCTCAGATCGCACAAGCTTTGAGAACTCGATCATTCTCGAATCTGAGGCATACTCTCCAAACCCTAATGATTCGTATATCGAGTCTAATGCTAGTTGCCCATCGAAGGCACGCCAGTTTGTCAAAGGTTCATTGATTTTACTTTCTTTGATTTCTTCGGGCTTTAAATCGGCGATGGTGGTTTTATTTTCTTTAAATGATTTAATGATGGGGTTACCTCGGCGTGTACTTGTAGCTACCATTTTGGGAACATTCATTGTTTTGCCCATTAGAAGTAATCTTTTGAACCCTGCATAGATTCCCGCGAATGTCGTTCCATTCCCAACTGGGCAGAAAATATAGTTGGGTACACGACGTAGATCACGAAAGATCTCATAAGCAATCTCGCTATAGGCGGTAATTGATAACTCGGGGATATCACTTGATCCAGGATTAGCATTAAACCAATTTTGCTCTGCAGCAGAATTAATAGAATGCTCAACAGCATCCTCATAATACCCATCCACGAGTGTGACTCGGGCACCAAAGGCTTCCATTCTTTTTTGCCGATCTTTAGGAACATCATATTTTTTAGGAATAAAAATATGGGCAGTGAGATCGTAGTGTTTTGCGGCAAAGGCTAGGGCAACACCGAAGTTTCCACAAGTTGCAGTTGTAAGCTCATTGAAGCCTTTACAGGCGGCGTGATCAGCCAAGACCATTGCTATTCGGTCTTTTTGAGTTCCAGTTGGATTACTTCCTTCAAACTTTAGATAGACTCGTTCACAGCCAATAATGGGTGCAAGATTTCGTGCTTCAAGAAAAATCGTGTTGCCAACCATATTTCGCCAAAGTTGGCGTTTGAGTTTCAATTGCCGTTCTTGAAGATTGTCCCAGTCATCAGGTCTGTGTTGTGTAAAGAGTTCATTTGCGACTCTTTGACTAATTGTATCGGATTCCTTTTTCATTGTCCTTAGGATGCACTTCCGGTTTTACTAGCAATGCGCTAGTCTTGTAATAAACAATGATTAAACCACTCTTAAATTTGATGTACTTCAAAGAGTAGGAATAGATTTGATAAGTAAAAACCATCAACTTCCGAACCAAAGTGAATGTAGGGAACTAAATCTTTAGTTTATAAGTTCCGAATAGAAGTTATACCAACGCTGAATGGTTGCTTCAAGCCGTCTCTCTGCTTTCAGTTGGTAAGGCGGAGTTGGTCCAGTTTCCTTGTCTTGTTGAACTTCGGTATGGGTTGCCCCTAATTTTATTTTGTTACAAATCCATTGTTCAAGGGCTTTGAAATACGCTAGGTGCAATCGGATTTCAGCTTTATTACATAACGGACCATGCCCTGGAACAATCGTTTCGATATCCATTTCGAGGATTTCTTCCAAGACTTGTATCCATGCCTGGGGATTATTAGTAGAATCGCCAGCATATGGGTATTGTTGACAAAAGACTAAATCACCAGCAAAGAGAATACGCTCCGGAATGAAATGGATAACGGAATGACCAGCAGTATGACCACCAGTATGGCGGATTTCAATCTCATGGTTGTCTCCCAAATATAATGTGTCCAAAAAAGTTCTGGTGGGAGAAATAATACGGAGATTTTCAAGTTGTTGACTGAGTGTAGGATCAGTTGTTGCATAAGTCCTTTGCATTTCTGCTATTGCCTTGGGTGACCAATGAGCCTTAAGCAGGTCCGGATATAATTTAGCCATCTTCAATGAGGCAATAAGTGGATATCGTTGGAATTCTTGGGCACCAAATACATGGTCCGAATGATAGTGGGTCAAAATAACCTCAGTAATTGGTGTTCCGATTTCTTGTTGAATTCGGGTATGAAATTCTTTAGCGATTTCTGGGGTCATGCCTGTATCGATGACGGCAATGTGCTTGGGTATTCGAATGCATCCAACATTTCCGAAGGTTGAACCGTCGATGACGGCCCAAGTAGATTTACTGACTTGTATCAGTTCCATTGTGGATTAGCTCCCTTATCGAGATTTAGATGATAACTAGGAACAATGTGCCTTTAGCTGTTCAGGCACTAGTAAGAAAGAAAGAGGTTAAGAGGTACTGTTATCCACTATTTGACACCATAATTCTGAGGAGATATTCTTCATGTCAAAGATTCCTAAGAATCTGCGTCAATTCAAACTACAGACTATAGATTTGCTCCTTCAATTGAATGTTGCAGCTGGAGTTGCAGAAGAGGTGGCAACTGAAGTAATGAGAGCTTCGACCAAAGAAAGCTCAGCTGATGTAATTCGAAGTATGCTTTTAGATAGCCTGAGAAAACGTGACGCAAAAGCAGCGAAGCAACTCGCTTCGCGATTCGAATTTGTCGAAC
>JBHLMI010000060.1:0-3346 GCA_048938295.1 Promethearchaeota archaeon | reverse complement strand
GGAGCATTGTAAACCCTGTCCATGAATTAAGAATCGGCGAAATCATCGAGGAAGAGTGGCCAGGAATACATTATACCCTGGGTCATAAACTGAATCCAATTATTCGAGAGTATAGAAGAGCATCTTCAGCGGCCATTAATGCCTCATTAGCTCCCTTGATCACTAGGTATATTTCTGATCTTGACAAACGTCTGAAAGAGAAAGGGTATCAGGGAGAATTATCAATGCTCACCTCAGCCGGTGGCATGATGTCAGTCGAAGAGCTTATATCACAACCTATCTATAGTATTGATAACGGCCCAGCGATGGCTCCGGTTGCTGGGAAAGTATTTGCCTCCAGAGAACTGGGTGTTGAGGATGTCATTACTGTTGACATGGGTGGAACAAGCTTCGATCTTAGCTTAGTGACCAATGGGAATATTGCCCTGTATAAAGAGGCTATAGTTGCTGATTCTATGCTAGGAATAAGCAAAGTGGATTGCCGGTCAATCGGAGCTGGAGGCGGGAGCATTGCTTGGGTGGATACGGGAGGTCTGTTACACGTTGGCCCTCGTAGCGCGGGAGCAGTTCCTGGGCCCGCCTGTTACGGACAAGGGGGAAAAGAAGCAACTGTAACCGATGCCAACTTAGTCTTAGGCTACCTTGACCCTGATTACTTCCTCGGCGGAGGTATGAAGCTGGTTCCTCATCTGGCAGAAGAAGTGATTCGAGAGGAGGTAGGTAAACCACTCAACTTGAGCTTAACCGAGGCGGCTTTCAGTATCTGGAATGTAGTTAACATCAATATGGTGGCGGCGATAAATGGCATAACCGTATGGCAGGGCATCGACCCTCGTGAATATCTCCTAGTAAGCGGCGGAGGAGCAGCTGGTTTACATATTATTCATATGATGCGAGAGTTGGAGAGTAAGAAAGCGGTGATACCCAAATTAGCTGGTGCATTAAGTGCTGTTGGGGGTATTTTTGCTGATATTATCTCCGAATACAATGTTAACTACTACACCACCAGTAATCTGTTCGATTACGACGGGGTTAACAAAACCCTAGAGAACCTGCAAAAGCTGGGTGGGGCATTCCTTGAAAGGGAAGGGGTAGAGCCAGAAAATAGAAGACTCGAGTTTTATGTAGATGCCCATTATTCATATCAGACTTGGGACCTCACTGTGCCTCTCCGGGGTAAAAGAATACACGATGAGGCAGAACTGGCACGGTTAGTGAATGAT
Source organism: Promethearchaeota archaeon (assembly GCA_048938295.1). GTDB lineage: Archaea > Asgardarchaeota > Hermodarchaeia > Hermodarchaeales > Hermodarchaeaceae > Hermodarchaeum. The sequence goes on along the minus strand of JBHLMI010000060.1, from coordinate 2,123 downwards.
TTCCATGAAATCCACGACCGAGTCTACGGCGTTAAGGAACCTAGACAGTACATAGAGTGCATTTGCTGGAAAGTGCGCGCTACCGGAATCACGCCTAAGCCGAAAATGCAAGAGATATCGGTATCGGGTGAAGATGCTTCGCTGGCGTTAGCAGGCAAGCGAAAGGCCTACTTTAGAGATTTAGGGGGAATGGTTGACACTCCTATCTACAGAGGTGGAAGACTATTAGCCGGTATGGAAATAACCGGGCCGGCAATCATAGAAGAACCGATCACAACGATAGTTGTCTTACCTGGTTCTGAAGTCAGTGTGACGAGGTGGGGTAACTACCTTGTTCAATTAAAATAAACATATCATTCGAAAAGTAATAGCTTGAATTCTGCTATTTAAGCTAGTGATGCGAAGAACCACTGTAATGCTGGCATGGTTGGACACTAGGGTTGTATTTTGTGCGTGCTCATTTTTTAATAGGCTAAATTATGTAACCAAATTGCCGGGTTTTTGACAAATGCCTAATCGGGTGATATATTCATCAACTGAGTCAATTGATTTTGCAGACGGTCATCATTAAACAGAGAGTAACAGAGTTAATATCTACCTATGCTAATAAGAGTAGATACGATAAGAGGGTGTTCCAGGTAATCTCCGGAAGATATCTTACTAGCTTTGCTAGTACTATCTGAGGTTCTGTTCTTTTAGCTGGGTACCAGTTATGGTTAAGAATTGGATATATCGGGCAAGAGTCAACTGTGAAACAAAAGAATAGGAGGTAGTTAGTATGAAAAAGCACGAAGAAGGTTTTAGTATGCCCCTTGCAGCGCCGGCTTATGAAGGTCCGCCGTATTGGGGGCGTCCCGAGGGTGACCTGCTGGTAGTCTTCTACTACACTGATAAGAAGGCACTAGAATGGGAAGTGCCCGAGCCCATGGAGCTTGCTCCCGATCCGATGATTATCGCCTGGATTGGTGATCTGTCCCAGCCTCGGCATACCCAGAAAATCTATAACGAAGCTCTTACTATGATCCGTGTTAAATATAAAGAGATTACCGGATGGTATGTCAATTATTTGTGGACGACTCATGACCAATCCTTAATGTTTTGTCGTGAGGTTTACGGTTGGCCGGCCCAACTTTGTGATCCAGACCAAAAGCTGAGATTTGATGGGAGCGTAATTAGGGGAGACTGTGTTCGTAATGGGGTTCGTCTTATGAGGATTATTCTCAATGTAACTAGCCCGCCGCCCGTCAAACACGAAGACCATCTAAAAGATAGATTTGACAAGGGTCTCAAAGATAGGTTTGCAGAGCTGATGGGAAAAGATTTTATCCAATTCAAGAAAATTCCATCCATGGCTGAGGATCGAAAGCCGCTTAGGCAGATATCTCATCATGTCGAGGACGCTACTATACATGAGATCTGGAGGGGGACCGCTAGTGTTGAGTTGGCAAGATCCGGTTACTACCCAAATCTTCATCGGCTGAATCCTACAGAGATAGTAGATGCGTTTTATGTGAGGTCCGAGTGGATAGTCCCGTATGCCACGATTCTTTGGGAGGAAGTTTAGACTACAAATATTAGATACATTTTCTATAGAAAAATAATGTAATTAATTAAAGAGGGTAGGGGAAATAGGCCGGCAATTTGATTGAGCAGACTCACCCTAAACGACAAAGTGTGGCTAGAAGTCATTAAGGCATGAATAGGTTATATCCTGTTAGCCATTGAAAACAATCAGTGTACAATCATGTTGGTATCAGGGCACCCCGAAATCGCAGCTAGTGCTGCCGTAGCAAAGCTAGCACTGCTAGCTAAAAGATCTTAGAAATGCTACGTCTGGATTTTTAGCAGTGCTAGCTTTAGAGTTTTAGTATCTACTAGCTGTTAGTCCGTAATTTATGTTTGAATTCGCCGAGTATACTTAACGACTGCTCTATTAACAATCACTTTAGTAGCCGAATCATACATTTAATGTGCACTTAACGCGCAATTTCAAGTATTTCTAGGTTTGTTTCCTAGGAATTCACAAAAAGTGCCCGATTACGGCCACAAAGACACACGTAAAAATACCATTTTCGTGCGCTAAGACCGTAACTGTTTAGCAATTACCCTCAAATAGCAATCGT
>JBHLMI010000042.1:0-13637 GCA_048938295.1 Promethearchaeota archaeon | reverse complement strand
GGAACGGTCAAATCCGACGGTGCGCGATCCATTAGAAGGTCGACGGTTTCTTTACCGAGTTTAATCGTCAAGTAAAGCACCACTAACGCGACGCCAATCGCGGCCAAGGGATCGCCCAGTGGAAATCCCAGGAAAGTCAACAATAAGCCTACGAGGACAACGCTGGAGCTGAGAATATCAGTGCTAAAATGCAGCGCATCGGCTTCTAGGGCCTGGCTGTCATATTTTTTCGCCACACGCCTTAGAGCGCGTGAGCGTGAAAAATCAATGACAATCGCAAAAACGATTACCCCAAACGCTAGAATGTTGACTTCGACAGCTAGGTCATGAGACACTATGCGGCGGATGGCCTCATAGAGGATCCACACCACTGTAATTAGTAAGAGAATGGTTTCGACCAATGCAGAGAAATTCTCGACACGCCAGTGGCCATAATGGTGATCTGTATCAGGAGGTTGAGTTGCTTTTCTTACTGCATATAACGTAATCCCCGCTGCGATTAGATCGAGGGCTGAGTGTAAGGCTTCTGAAAGAATACCTAAACTATTGGTCCACAGACCCACCACTAGCTTCGTGATGGTGAGTACAATTGCTGCAATTACCGAAGTTAACGCAATCCATTGCTTCTCATCCATGCCCCACCGATAAGGCTCATCTGTGGACATAGTCGCTTCTTTCATAGCAATTCCAGTCAATCAGAGTCTATTCCAGAGAATCCCATGATGGAATTCCTACCCATTAAGATTCCCCTCATAAGAATCATAAATTGGAAGATTAAGCTAGAGTGACTCATTACCGCTTCTAGGTAATCGAATTGTAGGTGGTCGGTCCTCTCCTTTCTCCTCCTTTTCTTGTTATTGGTAGCAGAAATAAGGCTGAAGGAGGTTATCCGTGAGATATTTTATGTGGTTTGAGACATAGTAGGTGGCGTGGAGGGTAACGTGTTTGGTTCTGGATGTGGTGGATAAAGGTATCCTGATTGAACTCTACGCGAATTGTCGGGCAACCTATCGAGGGATTGCCAAGAAATTAGGGTTGACGGCGACCAGTGTGAAAAAACGTGTGACGCGGCTCCGGGAAATCGGGTTTCTGAGTCGACCCTATGCAATGCTGTCTTTGGCCATGATGGATGCTGACTGGTGCGTAGCTGAAGTGGTTACGGATGGAACGGAATATGATGAAACCTTCTATGACCTAATCGGAGCGCACTCAGCAGTGATGGTAGTATTGAGGATCGGTCCACGGAGACTCTGGGTGCTTGGCCAAGTTGTGGGTCCAGTGGGGCTGTTTGAGTTGGGCCGCTTCCTTCGGAGGGTTTCATCCGTGGAGAATGTGATGATTAATTTCATGTATCCGGTATCGCCTACACCTGTAACCAGTTCCCAGTATACTTATCGGGGCAACAAAGTCACTTTCACTAAGCCCCAATTACAGGTTCTCCACTACCTCTTAGATGATGCACGGTTATCCGCAACTGAGATTGCCAAAGAAATTCCGCTCTCTCCACGACGAGTCCGACAAGTACTTCGAGAGCTCCAAGTGGGGGGTGGGTTATATTTCACCATTTTTACCAAGATGAGTGCAGCTGGGGTAATCGGGTTTAATATCGCCGTTGATTATGATGAAACGAAGGCGACGCCTCAAGAGGTGACGAAATGGGTGATGGAGCAGAATCCCTTTGAATACTGGAATACCTGGTTGTACGCGAACAAACCCTATTTACTACATTTTTGTACAGCCAAAGATCTGCCAACGATTGAAGCCATCACGAACAAGACGAAGAACACCGAGTTCGCAAAGCGAGTGGGGGCAATAATTGTACAGCCCCAAACTTTCTTTGTCGGACCAGGCTACATTCGCCTGGCCAAACTGGTAGGGGTGGACATCTCTAATCACCGCGTTAAATTCTAATTCTGCTTCAAGGGATTTGACTGTAAATCCGTTGGTTTTTTCGGATGTATCACTGGATTTCCGTTTCCAACCCTGCTAGTTTCTAAAGGGATGGCTTGGAGGTATGTTTTCGTCCGTTTTGTAATTCTCACGGCTCACAGCGATTTAAGACGTAGTACCGGAGAAATCAGAGTGATGGGTCGCCGATCCAATTGGAAGAGTGACCCTTTGGAGGAATTCTAATATGATTTCTTCGAGTAAGAAATGGTCAATTACATTACCGGCAGTCCTGGCCCTTTGCCTGTTATTTTTAGGCATGTTCTGGGGGTCTCCAGCAACTGGGGCAATGCAAACGCTTGTCTGGGAAGATAACTTCAATGACGGGACATATGAACCGGAATGGACTGTGTCAGGCGGATCCTTCTCCGCTGCAATTCTTCGAATGGAATCTGGCGCCGATGTATGGAACTATGCATCTCGCACAAGTGCAAATGATGAAGGTGAATGGCACTTTACGGTTTGTATAGATTCAACGCCGGGTGCATGTGTGGCGTTTATGGCTACAAGTCTCGGTGGTGTCGGTCTTTCATACCCAAGTACAGGCTACGTGGTAACGTTCAACCCCGTTGACGGTTGGATTCGGTTATACAAACATGAAAATTCAATACGGAGCAATTTAGGCTCGTACTCTGTCACTATCTTGATGGGTACTGTCTTTGATGTGAAAGTGACCCGGAATTCCACTGGCAATTTCGATGTGTATATCGATGACACCCTTCGAATATCAGCTCAATCAACGCACATTGATACCTCATCGTATTTTGCCATCAGGTTCTGTGAAGGTGGCTACATCGACAACATCAAAGTCTATGAAACCCATGACAATGGTATTCATAATGGCGATGGTGTAACTCCTCTTCCTGTTGAATTGATTGTACTGGCAGGAGGTCTTGTTGCAGTTATTGTCATCGTAGTCGTGGTTATCATTGTTGTCCGCCGAAGAAGATCGGAACCATAGCTAGTTTAGAACTCAGAGAAGTCAATCGGGGAGGCTTAGCCTCCCCCTTATTTCGAAGGGAGCTGGAGCCAACGAGAAGGTTTGTGAGGTACATTTGAAACTTTATTGATGATTATGGGGGGATAGGCCATCAACTATTCCGATTTCGTTACTGCTTACAAGAATTTCATTGCTGCATCAAGAGGTGCCTTTAATGAATCAAATGCTGAACGCACTATTCTAGTTTATGAAACCGATTGGGTTCAGATCTGTTTTGTCTGCAATGTCCAAAATGGGCGAGAAATACGGCTAGTCATTGAGATGTCTCTCCCGGCTTGGGTTGAAAAAAATAATATTACAGGACATGTCAACACCTTGCCCAGCATTAGCACTGCACGCCTACAAGCTGTCCTGAAGAGATTAATAACCCATCTCAACTATCTTCTCAGATTGAGCGAAGCAGGATTCCAGCTAGAAATAATTGCGGAAGAAGGATTTTGGAGCGCCTGGACACCTTTGCAGGGCATTCCTTCCAGAGATCTATACCATCTCCTCTCTCCTCCCGAAGCCACATTATAGCTTTTTTCCTGGAGATCTTTTCTGCACACGAGAATCATTTGAGGATTCGATGATTCCCCTATTTACCATTTTTGAAGAGTTTTCAACCAATTTTTTCCCGGTTCACGACCCACGGTATTAAATAGTGTTTAGGTGAATCCTGTGTGGTCGTTGAAAAATCAACGAATCAACTTGGAGGGATGAGTCAATGCTTCGCAATTCAAAAGTAAAACTACTCGTTATCGCACTCGCTTTTTTCCTTTGTTTAACAATGATTCCACGAGCAACTGCGAACTATGGTGAGATAAATAGCTTTCTTCGGAACCCCAATTCAGGAACTAGTCCAGCAAACTTTAACGCTGCTTTTATCCGGGTGTATGAAAGTTACGTCACTCGTTGTATCAGTTTGTTTACATGTGCTCCTCTCGTTCCTTGGGATCCAATATTTGATGGTGATGAATATCTCGCAATGGGTCACAGCTACTACTGGCTGCCAGATGAAGTTGACAACTTTGTGGGACTGAAGAAGTACTTTAAGCATGACTATCGAATTGAATTCTATATCGATGAAACCGCATTCGAGGGAATAGTGACACCTTTAGTATACAATCCCCTTTATGATGATGATGGGGATGGTGTACCTGAAGGCGCTTATATGCTCCGTGTTGGAACTTCGTTTAAACCAGGTGAAATCGCAGAAGGCTATCATGTATTCAATTTCATAGAATATGAATACAACCACGACACAGATGAATGGGTAGAAATCTTCAATTGGAATGTCGCTCTATCGGAGTGGGGTCTTCCAAATAGCTATTTTATTATCGAATATAATTAGTAAACCTGCAAAAAATACCGGGGCCCTCTCACGATTAGAGGTGTCCCCTACCCCTTTTTTTGGTAATTTAAAGTAGTTTCCAGCACTTCCTACAAGTTCTAAGTATAGGTATTTGAACAGAATCGTGCATGTAGGTATAGGGATGAATGTTTTTTTGGCAGCTCCAGTTACCGTTACGCTCGAGTCAACGATGGTGGGTCCCCTATGGGCAAGAGCCAAGTATAGTCAGCTATATCCGGAGTTGTTGTCGGATAATCAATCAGTGCAGCTCTTTGAGCAGGTGAAGGCACAATATCCGGAGGCCCAGGCAGAATTTTATATCATGGAGCAGTTTATCGATGAATTTTATGGGCTCACTTTTCTTTGTCGGGCACGTATCTTCGATGATACGATTACACAATTTCTCCAGGCGCATCCAGCTGCAACTATTGTGAACATCGGTTGTGGGTTGGATACAACCTTTTTGCGAGTAGATAATGGGAAAGTCGTATGGTATGATTTGGATTTACCTGCAGCAATTGAGTATCGCCGGCAATTGCTCTCCGAATCCACACGAAATCGCTACATCGCCAAATCTGCCTTCGATACAACGTGGTTCCAAGAAATCAAAGGTCAACCAGAAAATGGGTTCTTCTGCTTTGCTGGAGGGCTGTTTCATTACTTCCCCGAATCCGAAGTGGCTACCCTTGTGGATGCGATGGCGACCCAGTTTCCCCAGGGCGAGTTGTTCTTCGATATGCCTTCCCGGTTTGGCATCCGGATTCTGAAACGCCGGTTTCGGTCCTATGGCATTGAAGGTGTTGATATTCACTTCGGATTGGGGAATGCGCGAAAACAGATTCTGGGTTGGTCCCGCCACGTAACGGTTCTTGATTGGTTTCCGATGTTTCGTCGCGTCCACAAAGATCCACACTGGAAGTGGAGGACGCGGATGATGATGCGACTCAGTGATTGGTTCAATGTTGCCTCCTTTGTCCATCTTAAATTCAGCCCGTGAAAGGAATTTAGAATTTCAGAAATTCATGGCAATTGCTTCCGGGCTTTTGATGATACCAGTATTCGATTACTCCGATCTTGTATCGATGCGAGTGACCTCGAATAACTTTGGGATGGACACCTTTCTTCTTTTAGCACTATCAAAGGAACTTTAGAAGAAGTAATCAGCCAGTTTTTAAAAAGAAAAAAGGGAAAACGGAAGAGTCTGCTCGAATTGCTCGCAGCAGTGCCTCCGTTTTTGTAAATCAATTTTTAGTAACGATCTCGGCCGCGGTCTCGGCCACCTCGGCGTGAGCCACCGCGACGATAATCGCCTCTGCCGCCACCGTAACTGCGACCGCCGCCATATCCACCGAAGGATCGACGGGGTGGTCGTTCATGTTCAGCAGCAGACAGGTCGTTATCCATGTCGACATCTGCAATTTCTGTTTCTGCGTCTTTCAGTTCGCCATAGCGTCCGATGTTCAATCGGAGATGGCCTTGGAAGAGGCTGGTGTAGCCATTTTCCAACCGATAGCTCTTGTTCTCTTCGACTGTGTCAATCATATCGTCCCAAAGGGAGAGTACAACTGTGCCAGTGGAGTCACCGGCTACAGCATCTAGTACTCGGTGGGTTTCGCTGTCACGACGTGAGGTGACTTCGCGTTCTTCGCCCTTTTCGACGACTTTGAAGGTGATGTTCAAACTTTTCATACTGGGTCGCAGGTCTGCGACTGTTGCCTCTACAGGCTCTCGATCATAGCTCATTTTCGGTACCACGTATCTATCTCAAATCAGGCTTCCAAAAAGAGAACGTAACTCGGGACTCAACCATATCAGGTGTCTAGCCCAGACACAATTCACGTTTCGGCGCTGATATACCAGCCAAACGAACACCACTATAAAAAGCCTTGCCTTAGAGCTGTCCCCTCCACGAAAAGGTGTGGTTCTGTTTCTGCTGAACAGGCTCCCCAATTTGTCACAATTCTGTGATTTTTAACCGCATTTGGAACCCATCTAGGACACGTCAATAGAAATGCCACCAAACCCAACCTTTCTGCACGCATATCCTTACACAATTGGAGGGGTGACCCAACAAGGAGCCAGGATGACATGAGGTATTCGGATTTGATCAAAGAATACCGGCGGCTGCGTTCCATCCGTGGAAATAAGATTGCTCCAAATGGCGTTTTCGAGAATGCCGTTCCGGTTCATGAAACTGATCGAATCCGAATCCTTCTCATCCGTACACCTCAACAGTTCCGTCAAATCAAAATGGAAGTCGAAATATCCCTTCCGGAAAAGATGTGGGGCTTAGACGCTAATCTCACAATCAACGAGGGGGCTTCTCCAAACCAAAGTGAACTCCGCACGTCTTTGGAGGAAACGATTATCCTTTTTCAGTACATCCTCGATTTACAAGCAGCAGGATTTAGTTTAGATTATTTCAGTGATGAAGGCGTGTGGATTGCTTCTTATGCCTTTAAGAAGGAACCTAGTAAAGCGCTATTCGCCCAGTTCAAACCTCCAAAGAACAAGGTCAATTAGCATCTATGTTTTATCACTATTATAAGACAAGGATAAGTTTTCCAGCGCCGTACATGGTTAGACAAAAGTGAACAACAGTATCGAGTAGATCAAGGGTTCGAACCTGTGCTCGATACCATGGTGTATCAATGGTAAATCGGCCATATCCTGAGGATACCACCTGGATTTCAACATCCTGCCCTTGCAACGTTTCATACACCCAGGAATATCTCACTCCCTCTTTTCCGTCCGTGGGAACGTAATCCAATTGTTGTTCCTGTCCCACATCTTTGCTTGCCATTTTTCATCACCATCCAATTGTGAGGGTTCCAAGACCAACTGAACAATGTATCAGACCACATATCAATCAACGGGAGCCATGGAGTGCAACAATCGACACTAGCAAGCTGATTTTCGCAAGATTTTGCACACTCTGGTGTAAAATTCAGTTCAACGCCTCAGTAGGTCGAAAAGTGAATCGATATATACTTCCTGTTAAAGAAGGTACGGCACCACCTGACACAGAGGGTCATTTTTGGATTTGGTTGATAAGGGCATCATTGCCCAATTAGAAGGCAATTGCCGGCAGTCCTATCGAATACTCGCCCGAAAACTCGGGGTGTCAAGTAAAACCATCAGAACCCGAATTGAGAAACTGATGGACGCCGGGGTAATTCAACGGTTCATCATTGAATTTAATCCAGAAGTTCTCGGAGTACATCTAGTGATCGCAGAAGTTACCACACTGGGTTCTGAAAATACTTGGGACTTAATCAACCAGATTGGGGAAAGCCCAGTTGTCCGTCTCGTTTCGCGTCTAGCAGATGGAAGGTATGATGTTGAAGCCGAAGTCCGCGGAAAAATGGGTACAGTGAACTTTGGTCAATTTCTCAGAGGACTTGACCGCGTCTCCGATGTTGAGATTCATGATGCCATTGAAATGCATCCATATGGGACTACCGAATCGTTTGTCAAGCCTCAAGGATTAGACTTCCAACTGTCACCGATGCAGCTCAACGTGTTACGATGCCTCCGTGAAAATCCCCGAATGTCCATCGTAGATATCGCCCGCCGTACCAGAATGTCTGCCAAACGAGTTCGAATGCTTCTACACGACTTTCAGGAAACGTCTACGATTCGGTTTACGGTCGAATGGTTACGAAGTTTGGCTGATCAAATAGAATTTCGAAGCCGCGTCCGTTATGATTCCGAGTCTATCACACCCAAACAGCTGGTCGCTTGGCTGGTTCAAGAGTATCCCTTAGAATATTGGACTTCCTATTTGCTAACCGATGAACCAACGCTACTGCTGGATTTCGCCGTTGAGAATCTTCGTCAGGTGGAAAGCATCGATTCCCAACTCAAAGAGTCTCCCTACAGCCTTGTTGTCCACTCAATGGTGATGTTCCCTCACCATAAATTCCCGGGATTAGGCCAACACCAGTTGGATACCCTGCTCGACTCTCCAGCCAAGTGAATTCTTTCAGGGAAACCTAATGCCTTTCCCTTAATTGTTATTTGCGAAAATACCGCATACCCTTTTTCTGCACTTTGCCATCATCTTGTAATTCCTCAAGGTGCAGTTGAATCATAATCTTCTCCCAATATCGCAAAAGAGGTTCCTGATAGGGGAACTTCCGGTAAATGGGCTTTTCTTCAACCAATTCATCGAGGGTTTTTGGTGCCGTGAGTAGGTCTAGGATTCGCTGGCTTCTCTCATCAAGGTTCTGTGAATAGGCCTTCCATTCTGATTTAATTTTATTGGTAATGATTCCTCGATGAGAGGATACAATCATATTGGTCGGCAACGCCTTCAACTGCGCGATTGATTGGCGGAATTCGCTCAGGCTCGATTCCACGTGCCCATACCATGGAAAGGATGTAAGGTCATAGTCAAAGGAGAAGAGAATGCGTTTCGGCGCATAATAGAAACAATAGTGATCCATGGTATGGCCTGGCGTATAGATAGGAGTAAGTACGATCTCATCAATCCGAAATTCAGAACTCCCATTATAACTGTGGGTAGGACGACAGTTCTGAAAGCCCATCTGAGTTTGTGCAAATTGACGCCATATCGGGGCAAGGACATCTCCGGCAAAGCGTTTTGAAAGTCCCATGAGATCGCCGCTGGTACTGAAAGCTTCTTGGGGCACGAAAATCCGTCGGTCTTGGAAGAGCCAGTTTCCTGCAGAATGGTCGGGGTGAGTATGCGAGTTGATGATGTAATCTATCTCAAATGCTTCGATGAGCTCCTGTAACCGTGAAATCCCACAACCCGTATCTATCAACACGGTTTCATCAGCGGTTATGAGAAGCGAATGGGCTCGGGGGAATCGTCCTGCATTCTCACCGCGCACAAGGAAAATTTGGTCTGTCACTGTCTCCAAGTATTCACTCGCCATGAAAATCTCGTCCAAGTTTAATGGGTTTTATCAATTAAGTTGTTGGATGGGGCAGTAAACCAATGGTATTTGCACATTTTTGGGGTTTAAGTTGCTTACAGTGTACAAACCTGTGTCGCCGGTTGTTTTACGGGGACATTAAACACCTACCTCAGTTCAGAGGGTAGGGTGCCCTCTGAAGGGTTCTGATCATGAGGCGGGAATCGAATCATCTCAGCATTGGGCCTTGTTGAGTTCGATTCGGAGAACACACACTAAGTTAGAGACCTAGGAGATGCAAAATGAAGACACAGGCACTCTTGACAAGTCAAATAACACTGGATTCAATCATTGCCCAGCTTATCCAATACCTGATTATCGCGTGGGGAGTAATTCTCTTCATCGGAAACTTCATTGCTGCCCTGCTAATCACTTTGGGAGTGATCTTTTGGCTGTCTGGATGGAAGCCCTCCAGGGGACGACAAATGGTTCTAGGAGGAATCGTGCTCTTTATCGCGATGCAGTGGATGGCGTTGAGTACGCCGTGGATAGCTTTTCTATTCTAAGCATAATCCCACCGTCGGAAGTAATTCTTGGCTAGAAGCAAAGGTAGTGGACTAACTGTTTTGTCATGTTGACGAGGTCATCGATGCGAACCCATTCATCTGCTTTATGTGCTGAGAGGTTATCAAAGGATGCAGCACCCATTCCGATGACATGTTTGATGTCACAGGCTTGAGTGATAAAGCCCATATCGGTGGATGCTGCTGCGCCTCCGACAATGAATTCCTCATCTTGATAGTTATGAACCGCTTTGAGAGCCTCGCGCATTTTCATTGCGTACTTGCTAGATGTATCTGCTTTGAAGGGGCAATAGGAGTGAATGAAGGTGGTTTCCACGCTGAGAGCTCTGCTCTTTGCTTTCCCTCGCTCGATGGCTTGTTCGATTTCCTTGACAACTTGTTCATAGGTTTCCTCTGGAATATAGCGGCGGTTAATGACAACCTCACATTCAGCCGGAACGATATTACTTTTCGTCCCACCTCGGATGATGTCAATGTTAAACATAGGCGTGACCTTGTCTGAAGGCGCCCCTAGCGATCGTAAGAGGGGAACCAATGGAATGCTGGATTCTCGTTTCTCCACCTCTTCTTTAAGGCGATAAATTTCGTGGAGAATAGGTACCATAGCCTCGATGGCGTTGACACCCATGAAGTTCATGCCTGAATGACAACTTCGACCCCTAGTTGTGATCGTGATATCCACATTTCCAGCAACGCCAGCCACAATAAGTGGCATCTGTCCACCCAGTTCAGTGTTAATGACATGCCCCTGGACATACGCTTCTTTTGCGAGGTGGTAGATGCCTGGGTACATACCGATTTCCTCGTCAGTACACAGGGTACAGATGATGTTGAACTTCGGTTTGAGATCTAATTCTTGAATCACCTCGAAGGCAACGAGCATAGCAGCTATGCTTCCTTTCATGTCAATGGCTCCTCGACCGTATAGTTTACCGTCTTCGAGGATGGCATTGAAGGGATCTTTCGTCCAGGGCTCTTCTACTGGAACCACATCCATGTGTGCATAAATGGTCACCGTTTCGGAATTGTCATGACTCTGGCGCGCGACAAGGTTCACTCGGGGTCCATCAAGGGGTAGTGGTATCTCTTCGATTGCTTCCTGGGGAACAACGACTTGTTCCGTTTGAAAGTCTAGCTGTTGGAAATGGGGCTCTAGATACTGGACCATTGCTTCGTAGTTATTTCCAGGTGGTACAACTGTGGGAATTCGAATGAGGTCCCCTAAAATTGCTATAAGCCGGTCTCGCTTGCTCTCAATGGCGCGAAAGACCTCTGTGTAGCTTGGTCGTGGTTCAGGTGGCTTTCTCTTTGGGGGATTCAAATCAGTGGCTGAACTAGTAAGAGATTTCACGTTAATAGTGTCTCAATGAAGCACAAAAACCCCCTGAACATAGAGTAAAAAAGTACCTGCGGTCTTCTTAACAGGAAGGTATTTTCTGACGTGTCTTCCGAAACGCCTTTACATAGACAATCGAAGACAAATTTGATGACAACTGTTCTTCAGGCCTTCACCCGACATTCCGAGACTGTACGCGATTACATAGTCGCTTTATTCCAAGTGGATTCTGGAATTTATGAAATTGATCAGCTCAAAACGATTCTACAAGAGCCTGATACGACTGTTCAGCTTGAAACAGAATGGTTACAATCACTAGTTAAGACCCTTTTGTATGCCAGAGATTACATCCAGCTGGTGCAAGAATGGGTCGATCACACACTAGGATTATTGAAGAACCTTGGTGGAAATCAACGCGAACTCATCCAATTTGACAACCGTGAAATCGCTGCATCTAAAATCCTACAGAAGAAGCAATTTGACCAGGCTTATCTACGGTGGGTCCTCGGAGATGCCGCTCAGGAACTAGACCGGCTCATTGTGACCTCTCATCAACTCATCTCGATTGCACCAGATATGCAAAGGTTAATTGAAAAATTCTCTGGCAAATTTCTTATGAATATTAACACAATCTTGACGGCATGGGAAGAGAATGCACGTCGGGACTTCTTGGTTCCATTATCCACAATTCTTCAAGAAATCGATACGCGTGGTGATCCAGCCACAACATTGCAGCAATTTGCTCGATATCTCGATACAATCTCGCAAGTAGTCTCAGTGATGCCCATGTTCGTGACCGAATCATCTGAATTAGCAACCTATTCTCCCGATGTACTGCAATCGAGCCAAAGACTCGTTAATCGGCTGCTGGAAGGTACGGATCATCTACGAAGATTCGTGCAGCTTCGCTCACAGGTCTATTCGGTTTTAATCAATGAACAGACTTCACTTTGGTATGCGATTCTTCCTAAAGATACGCCTGTTGAACAAGTGCTCATCATAATGGGGCTAAACCCTTCGCAAAACGTCGATGACCTAATTCCCAATCCCTTTCCTATCGATACCCTTCCCCTAGCACTTGAGCAGGCTGAGGAGGCGTTAGCAATCTGGGAGGCGACAATTGAGGCTTCTATTCCCTATCTTAACAAAGCTCTCATTCTCAACCAGATACTCCAGTCACCTGCAGTTGCGAAATTCTTACAGGCCGACCAACGACGGCTTGAGCTTTATCATGAATGGCATCCACAAATAACCGAAACCTTTGAAATTCTTCAGAAATCCCTGTAAGCCCTTCAATAACGGATGTTTCTTTCTAAATATCCAGCCTTGATTGCTTCCTTAATGGTCTCAAAGTCGCTGCCTACGATCTCAATATTATCTAAATCCGCTTCTCCTAAACCCTGCTTCTTTGCGAGCTGAACCATTTTCAGCTTTTTGGGATCCTTACCCATTAGTGCAAAAGCAACGGCATCTACAGCTACTGCATCACGCCCAACAAGAAACACGTTCATGGGGATTCGTTTGTCTTCTTTGGCCGCTGGTGATGGAAAGACAGCCGTTCCATCAATTACAGCTAAATCAATCCCGCCTACAGCTTTAAACAAGTCAAGAACGACTTCTTCTAAGTTCTTGTGATAGACTGCTTTCTTTCTCATCGGAAGCAAACCAAAGAGATTCTTAATCACCGAGCCCCTTGCATACCGTCGCAGGGTATGTGAGCTAATCAGCACACGGTTATCGAATAATAAGTGTGATAATTCCATATCTTCTCCAGCAATTTTCACATTCCTTGTTTCGGTATCCTCCGAGAGATTAAAGGGCACGACACGATCAGAAAACAAGTCTTGCCATATTTGCAGGCGTTCGGTACCCGTTCCTCGGTAATTATCAGATTCGAGTAACCAAATTTTTGGGGCCTTGGGAAAACTTTCAACAATCGCTTGTGCCATAGGTACTGTAGTGTAGGCTTTCTGTCTTGGGTCAAATACGCCAAGTTTGTATAGAATTTCCCGGTTTGGCGTTTTGAGGTCAGGAATGCCACCAATTAGTTTGAGTGCTTGTTGAAAAGCTGCCATTACATCCTTTCCGAACTTCATCAAAGCGACCCTAGTCATTTACAACCACGTCACAAGGTTGATCACAAGATAAGCCTAAGCAGTATCCAAGTACTAAAAAAGCTATTTACTTCCTTGTGTCTCTAATTTTAGAGTGTGGGCTTCTATGTTCGAAACCTGTGGGTTTTACTGGCTGATAAGGGGAAAGCTGGCGGGATCCAGATATCCTGGGCCTTGTCTGGATTGGTTATATCAAAAACAGGGAATTCGAGCTATTCTATCATTGCATCCATTCGATCCAGATGATCGGCAACGCGCTCAACAGCTCGGAATACAAATCAGAACCGTTGCTATACCCGATTTTACTGCCGGCTTACCAGAACAACGGGCAGCCGCCCTTGAAATAATTGATGCTTATCAACAAAGCAACCTCCCGACACTTGTTCACTGTTACGGAGGGCTTGGACGAACGGGAATGATACTGGCTCTCTATCTTGTGC
>JBHLMI010000041.1:0-13696 GCA_048938295.1 Promethearchaeota archaeon | reverse complement strand
CCATCACAATATACACATCCATGCTCGCAGCCACGGTAGGAGTTCATTGATCGGTTGCTATGGAACCAGGCGTCACCATAGATTGGTTTGGATAACAATGTCTTAGCTTGTATCTTTTCGTATCGCATACAGCTACCACATTATGAGTGTCTATTGCTCGGTTTGATGCTCTTTTAACCTTATGATTTCATCTTTCACTCTCCGCTGGTCTACCTATTCGAGTGAGGATTTCAGGGTTGAGGTCAGGCGTGAGAAAGTCCGTTGATTTGTTGGAGGACTTGGAAGATGAATTCGCCGAAGGTGCTGCTGTTCCGTATCCGTTTTTTCAGGTAGTCACGAAGAAGATGTTTGTCCATTCCAACATCGCATTGACTGAGAACGACGACTTCGGTAAGCAGGTCCAAGAGGAGACGTTGTTCTCTACGGGTTAGGGCGGGTCCGAGTTTGTCAAGAACATAGAAGGCATCTTGAAATTCAAGAGAGCCCATATTCGACAGCTCAGTCAAAGCCGATAGGGTCTGCCCTGCTAAGTAGTCCTTCCCGATTTCGAGAAGGCGATCACTAATTTTCCCTTCCTTTGTTACTGGTTTTTTGACTTTGCTTATTGACATGTTTTTTACTTCCTACTCTCCTCAATGAGAATGCAAAGACCATGGCTCCCTGGCTCTGATACTTCTTTGATGTGAACTCGAATTCCACTAACAAAGCGCGTAAGGTATTTCCAGAATTCGCCTTGAAATAGCGATGCTTGTTGTGCGGGAATTGTACTTAGCGTCGGTCGAAAAACGTCATTACGAATCACTATAGCATACTGATTATCAATCAAACTTAATGAGGCGTAAAAGCCGTAACGATCTAGAGCCTCCACAACCTCGCGTAATCTATCTATTAGATTTCCACTGAGTTTCTCTGGGAGAATCTGCTGCCATAGGGTCACGATAACCTGCCGAATAAGGGAACTAGTTGTTCTCTCATCAAAGGATCGGAGTATAACATCTATTAGTGCAGAGATAATCTGAGTCGTTTGTGTTGGAAACAGGCTGTAGGCAAGGGGGGTTAAAGAATAGATGCGTTTGGGACGACCACGCTTGGCGTGTTCATAGGATGAGGAGATTAGTCCAGCGAGTTCCAAGATGTCTAGATGTCCTCGAATGGCGCTAATGTTGATGTCTAGGTCGTCTGCGAGGCTGACTGCATTGGCATCAGCTTTGAGCAGCTGCTCGAGGATCACTCGCCGAGTGCCTGCAATGAGTGAAGAAAGCTTTCTCGGTGACATCAAGGTGCTGAACCTTGGAGCTTCCTGTCCACCTCTCATATTTAAATCATTATAAATACTATTTAGTGATTATAATAAAAGCGCTAGACAAGTTCTCCTGAACCAAGAAAAAAAGAAAATACCGAAGCTCCTTCTATCAAACGCGCCTTGCACAACAATCAGATTGATAGCTATTCGTATCGAAGGGCTTTGACTGGATCGAGTTTGGCTGCTTTTCGGGCGGGATAAATCGCGAAGATGACGCTGACCAATATAGCAAAGCTCATGGCTATGAGAATCGTTTCAGGGGCGAGTACGGGAACAAGGGTGAAAGAACTGGCTCCACTAAACCCAAAGTCGCCATTACCAAAACCGCCTTGAAAGCCGCTGAAGAGAACAGGAAGCATTAGTCCCATACCATAGGCTAGGATTAATCCCACGATAATGCCGATTGCTCCTCCTAGAACACCCAACAAAACGGCTTCGGAGAGAAATTGACTAAGTATCGTGCGGTCTTTTGCCCCTAAGGCTTTCATGATTCCGATTTCTCGGGTCCGTTCCATTACAGTTACAAGCATGATATTAAGTATCGAGATTCCGGCTACCAGTAGGGCAATAGATGCGATGGCTAGCAAGAAAATTTCCATGATATTAAAGATACCTGATACCGTGTCAATAAGAGCACTCGGTACTATGACCAGGACTTGGTCTTCGAAGGCATCTTGTATTTCACCAGCGATGGCATTAGCTTGTTGTGGATCGGCGACACGGACGAGAATACTATCGATGGTTTCAGTGTTGAACAAGTCTTGGTACGTTTCGAGAGGTATGAAGATGGATCTATCAAGGGGAAGCATCCCTGATTGTCCTGCTTCTTCGAAGACTCCTCCCACGATAAATGAGACATTGATAAAGACGAAACTGAATCCTACACGAACGAGCACTTTAGCTGTAACGTTATCACCTGCTGAAGCAATCGGGTCATTGAGATATCCAACGATACAGGAGTCATTGGAACCCAATTGATCCCAATCTCCACTAGAAAAGGTCAGTCGATGTCCGTATACTGCTTCAAGATCAGTGAAGTTGACACCGATGAGTCTAGTATCAAGGATTCCCCCAGTTTCATTGTAAATCGTGGTGCCAGTTTGGGAGATACCTAGCGTTGCCTCCACACCTGTGATGTTTTGAATGAGTCGGGTGTCATTAATCTGCAATGAGGTTAATCCACCTCCCCCTAATAAGCCACCACCAGGAATGACGGTGAGGATATCCGTGTCTAATCCCTGAGTGAGTTGTTTTGTGATTTGACCTTCAAAACCACCACTGAGAGCAGAAATTGATACAACAGCCATAATTCCGACTATAATGCCAAGAGTGGTCAGCGCTGTGCGCGTTTTTCTGCGGCGCATGTTCGTGAAAGCTAGACCGAGAATGCTTCTCATCTTCATTGGACGGTCACCTGTCCTCCTCCTGCTCGTTCAGCGACGAATTCTCCATCGCGCATCTCAATGACCCTATCAGCCACTGTAGTGATCCGAGTGTCATGACCAACAACAATGAAAGTAAGTCCTTGCGTTTGGTTGAGATTACGCAGTAGATGGATGATTTCGGCACCGGTTTTAGTATCTAGGTTTCCAGTTGGCTCATCAGCTAGGATAATCCTCGGGTTATTGGCCAACGCCCGAGCAATCGCCACTCTTTGCTGTTCACCACCACTCAGTTCAGCTGGAATGTGGTGGCGCCGATCTCCTAATCCAACTCTTTCTAAGAGTTCTTGAGCACGTCTGTGAGCATTCGATGTAGGTACTTCAGAGAATTTCAGGGGCAACTCAACGTTCGCCTGGGCTGTTAGCTGGGGCATCAAATTAAAGAATTGGAAAACGAAACCTACACGCCGTAATCGAACATCAGCGAGTTGATTATGGCTGAGTGTGGAGAGGTCGAGTCCTTCAATGAAGACCTTTCCTGCGGTGGGTTGGTCAAGTGCACCGAGTAAATGTAAAAGTGTGGATTTGCCACTTCCAGATACACCGAGAATTGTCAAGAATTCACCTTGAGGGACTTGTAGGTTCACGCCTCGAACGGCTCGAACGGATACGGTTCCCATTTGGTAGGTTCGTTCTAGGTTCTGGGCTTCGATGATGTGCTTATAGACCTGAGATTGATAATCGAATAAGGGCGTAATTGCTTCATCGGGCTCTATTGATTGGGGTTGGGTCATTGAAATCACCAGTTGGAAGCACAAGGGTGAGTCAAAATCACATATGACTCTTAAAGACATGAAATTAACAAACACATATAAGCTTTCGTATTTCATTAATCCTTATGGCATTTACACCCTTCTTCCAACGTCCGAAAGGAGTC
This sequence comes from Promethearchaeota archaeon, assembly GCA_048938295.1. Taxonomy (GTDB): domain Archaea; phylum Asgardarchaeota; class Hermodarchaeia; order Hermodarchaeales; family Hermodarchaeaceae; genus Hermodarchaeum. Next base: position 10,074 of record JBHLMI010000041.1, on the reverse strand, counting down.
CTGCTCCGCATATCAATCCTTCGGATGCTCATAGACGAATCTATGCATGGCTATCAGCTCATGAAACAAATCGAAGAAGATACGAACGGCACCTGGGTGCCATCCCATTCTTTACTGTACAATACACTTAGTACCCTCGAAGAGCAAGGTTTTATCACGAGTGAAAAGGACTTCAAGGGGGAAGTGGAACGAACCATTTACTCTATCACTGAGGAAGGGAAGACCCATCTGGATGAACAACTTAGTCAATTAGCTCACGTGTTTTCACGGATGATGCAGGCCGCATCAGAACATCCTTTCCCACGGATGCCCAGGATCTTTTTAGAGCATTTGAAGCCTGAAGAACGCCGGCAGTTCCTGGTTCAGATTAAGAATCGGTTAGAAGCAGCCCTTAAGGAAGTTAAAAAGGATTTAGCCGTGTTAGATTCGAATTAGTACAGCGACACTAATTCTTAGATTTCTTTTACTCGTAGATAGGATTTGTTGGAGCTGATACGATACTCCTCTTCAGTGATTAATGGCTGACTAATAGCCTGTAGTGTCGCTTCAGAAATTTTTCCGTTCGTAATCAGTTGCTGACCAGCCTGTCTTGCAGCAGTGAACACTTGGGCAGCCTTTTCGGGATACTCAGTGAGTAGGCTAGCATGTGGCCGCAAGAGTGCCCCAACAAATTCAACATTGGTATTTAACGCGATTTCTTCGACAATGCGGATAACGGTATCAAAATTACCAAGTTCCCACCATCCACTGGAAGAAACTAATACAATCTTTGACAACTTGACATCTTCATGGAAATGGGCTCGAGTGCGTCCATTTACAAGACGAAGCAGAGGTTCAACGATTGGACAGAGTCGGTTTATGAAATTCTGCATTTCGCCTGGGAGTGGAATGAACACAGGTGTTGCTAAAACTAGAATGTCTGCTGAACGCAACCTTGAATAGACGTTTTGCATATCATCATTATAGATACATTCCCCGACTTTCTTAAACCAGCATTGGAAGTCGCCAATACAGGGATTGATCTTCATCCGCTTGGAATAGACTAGCTCTATTTTCGCCCCAGCGTCCTTCATGCCTTCAAGAAACGGTTCCAGAATTTTTGCTGTATTCCCTTTTTCCATCCGAGGACTACCATTCACTACGAAAACTCTCATGGATTTCCCTTCTTTTTGACTATTCTTAGCCATAGTATATGCTTAGAGACCCTTAAAGGAGATTCTCCTGGAGGTTCACGAGGAAATAATATGGGCAGCCATGGGAGAACCGCAAGCCCTCCCAGCACCAAGAAAATGATTAGAAGGGAGATCAGGTTTTGATTCGGTTGCAGATTAGGAGCTACAAGAATCAACCAAGTAATCGCAATTATAGCAAACGCGATGAGAAAAATCAGACTCGCATAGCAGCGTGATTTATGACTAACTGTTTTTGGCTCCTTCTTTTCACTCATGAAACCGCTAACCTACCAATACGCGTTCTTATGAGAAAGAACCACAGGTCAATGCAGGACAAGTTGTATTAGAACTTAATCTCAACAGCTTCAAGGCTGCAAGTCGTGAAGAATTGTTTTCCGGTATGCTGACAGGGACGGAACTTCGTGATATCCCAAGTCTTGGAGAAATACCCTTCTACAACTTCAGCAGCCATGATTTCACCAACAATGAGATCATGGTCACCGGCCTCAAACGTCTTCCAGAGCTTACACTCAAGATGAGCGACGCATTCTTCGATTAACGGAGCGTTCACCATCTTCGCCTTTCGCGCAGTCAGGTCAAGTTCCGCGAATTTATCGATCTCCTTCCCTGTCATACGCCCAGCTTTGATGACTTTTTCAGCCATGTCAAAAGTGGGAATGTTCACCACGAACTCACCTGTTTCTTGAATGGCCTTGTACGAGAAGCGACCCTTCCGGATACTTAGGGTCAACAGCGGTGGATCTATGCTTGTCGGTATTATCCAGGCAATCGTCAACACATTGTTTTGACCATCTTTTGTTTTTGTCGATACGAGGGCTGCATTATATGGGTGCAGCATATACAAGGATTGATCCAAGGGGACCGTAACTTTCTCTGGACCTTTAGGCATTTCAGAACAACTTCCAATACGATTCAAAACGTAACTTTGTTGGCTTGGTATGAAATAAATTCGAGCATAAAAAGGCATACCACTAACTAGACGACAAACATTAATCAGGATTTTAATAGTTCCACGTGCTCCTATATTTTCAGTGATTGAATTGACCGTTACCATCAAATTCCTAGCTCACTCTAGCTTCCAAATCAAAACTGATGCTAAAATCATCTACATCGACCTGGAAAAGGGTGTCCACCCCAAAGAACAAGCCGATATCATCCTTTCAACTCATTCCCATTATGATCACTGTGATCCAGCAAAAATCAAGAGTGTCCGTGGAACCGATACAGTTGTCATTGCCCCCACCGATTGTCATGCGAAAATCGGGGGCACGGTGCATACCCTAAAACCCGGTGAAGAGAAAATCATTGATGATATCTGCATTCGAGCAGTCGAAGCCTATAACGAAACACGGTTTCGCTCCCCCGGAAATCCATATCATCCGAAGGGTCTTGGTGTCGGTTATATCATAACCGTGGAAGGGAAATCCATCTATCATGCTGGTGACACCGACTTCATCTCCGAAATGAAGGAGCTCGGACCAATCGATGTTGCGCTGCTTCCCGTAGGAGGTACCTATACAATGGAAACCAGTGATGGCGCAGACGCTGCTCTCGCCATCAATCCCAAAGTTGCCATCCCCATGCATACATGGGATAAGGATGTCTCCGAATTCAAGGAGAAAGTAGAAAGAAATTCTAACATCCGAGTCGTTGTCCTAACGAAAGATAGTGAGTTCGTCCTCGACTAGCCCTGTTAACCCACAGAATCCCATGGAGCATAAATCGTCAAGGACTGAGTGTGACTATTCATGACCATCAAAGTACACCAACTCACAGCTCCTCTCAAAGAGGTGGAAAACTACCTTCGACAAGATATCCCCCTCAATGGATTGCCCTTATATGATCTAACCTTAGCATGGGATTCGAGTGAATGGTTTATCGCACAAAGGAACAACCACTTACTAGGGTGCCTTATCGTCTACACTGGCAGTCGAGGGATGAACAGCTTCTTTACTCGCGGCAGTTCAACAGCTGTAGAAAAACTCGTCACATTTATGCCCTATCCTTCAATCTTTGCGATAATACCGCAAGAGCACCGACCTATCGTTGTAAAACACTACCAGTTTCTCTCCGAAGGTACCTTCCTACTAATGAATCTTGAAGAATCACGCTGTAAAATGCCCCAACTCCATGAAACCATTCGCCTGTCCTCAACAGACTTACCGGAGATCGACAATTTCTATTCAATTTCCACAGCTGGAGCTTGGAACCCTGCCCAACTCGCCATCGGACCCTTCTATGGGATCCGTCAAGAAAATAAGCTGGTATCAATTTGTGGCACTATCGGTGTGTACCGTGCTAATCCAGGTGTCGCTGTAATCGGAAACCTTGTTACTCTGCCGGCTTATCAGAATCGGGGTTATGGAACCAGTGTACTTTGTGCCGTTATTCAAGAATTATTCAAAAATTATCAATATGTGACGCTCATGGTGGACTCAACTAATCGTGGTGCCCTCTGCATTTATGAGCGATTGGGATTTGTAGTTCATACGAAGTTTCAGATCGGGGTCTGCCAACGACGTAAACCAGTTTGACGTTTCCCAACAAGACTCTATTGATGTTATGATTGTTTACTTGCCTTCTTTTTGGGTTCCTTCTTTTTTGACTTTTCTGGCAACACATCTACCCAGTTCTCATGATGTTTATCTTGAGATCCACCCATAATGTGACCTCCTTATAGGTAACTCCAAAGAATCATGTGGAGCCCCCCTTTGTTCTTCGTACATTAAATAGTTGCTCTTGGAGATTGAGACACGGTTAGTAACATTTTTAATCTAGCTAAACCATTGCGGAGCCGAGGCGTATCCAGGTGGAAAAGAATACCCAGGATAAATAGGCCTTTTCGCCATGTGGATTTTGAGATTGGCGTATCTTTTGTTAAGCAATTGCTTGGATGGACAATAGAATGAATGGGAAGGGAAGATTCGCAGGATTCTAATGCGACGCGATTAGTCCAAATAAGGTTAGGTTATTGTTAATTTAAATAGTAAATTTTTTATAGTATTATTTGGTTACTCCCCCTAAAATGTAGAGAGGCTTCAGCCATGCCCCGAAATCAAGAACCTATCGCAGAGATCAACAACATAGTTCGTGTGTACAAGAAATCCCTGCACCGCCCACGAAAAGGCGCCGCACGACGATTCGTCGGGTTCCTGAAGCGTGAAAAGCAGATTATCCGTGCACTCGATGATGTCAGTTTTGACATTCACCCTGGTGAATGTGTGGCCTTGCTTGGACCAAATGGGGCTGGCAAATCCACCATGGTGAAATTGCTCAGCGGGATCCTGCATCCAACATCTGGCCAGGTTCGGCTCTTTGGTATCGACCCCTACCATAACCGTATCGCCTGTGCGATGCGCTACGGAGTGGTCTTCGGGCAGCGGACGCTATTATGGACTCATGTTCCCGTACTGGAAAGTCTGAAGCTGTACCAGAAGATGTACGATATTCCCAAGCCAGTGTTCGATGAACGCCTCAAGGGGTTCGCAGAAATCCTAGATATTGAGCAATATCTTCATGACGCTCCTCGTCGCCTATCTCTAGGCGAGCGGATGCGGTGCGAAATCATCGCTGCGTTGCTCCATCAACCAGAGGTGATCTTCCTCGACGAACCCACAGTTGGGCTTGATGTCGTGGCTAAAAAGCGGATCCGTGATTTCATCCGACGGGTCAACCGCGAAGAGAACGTCACCGTTCTTCTTTGCAGCCATAGCATGCGAGATGTCGAGGAGCTCTCGGACCGCATCATCTTACTCAGTCAAGGTAACATTAGGTTCGATGGTCCTAAAAGGCAGCTCAAACGCCAATGGAGTAACGAACGAAAAGTCAAGATTATCTATAAACGAGCCACCACAAAAGACTGGAGACATCAACTCCAAGATCTACCAGGAGTACTTAATCTAGAAGTCAATAATGGTCAAGTCGTCTGCCGAATCAACCAGACTCAAATTCCCGTCTCAGAACTCCTCCAAACAGCTATGACCTTATTTGAGATTGACGACATCGAAGTCACTGAACCCAACCTTGAAGACATTATACGCGAAATCTTCGGAGATGAAAATCGGTCTCTAAACCAAACAACGGAGGCACACTAGATGACCTATAAGGATATAATACGGCAGCTCCGGCTCCTACCAGATTACATTCGGCTCTCCTTCCTACAGATTGCTGAAAATAAGAGTCAACTTTTCGGGGCATTCTTCACTACTTCAGTGAATCTTGTCCTGTATATCCTCTTTTGGGGAGTCATTACTTACCAAATTCCCGTTCTCACTGGATTTGGCTGGGTGACCTGGGGACGAGGTGAACTTACTTTCCTCATAGGAATGACTGAGGTTGCCTGGGGATTTGGTGCATTCGCCTATATGGGAATTTGGCAAATTCATTGGTATATAACAGAGATTGGTATTGAAACCTTTCAAATTCGTCCGGCAGGGTCTATCTATCAGATCCTTGCCACTTCATTATGGGCTGGAGGTCTCATTCAGGTAGTGGTCGGTGGCATTATGCTTAGTTTTTCGGTGTTGACGTTCGGATTAATTGTAACTCCGTTTAGCCTTATTCTGGGGGTTTTGGCACTACTAATCGGGCAGGCTGCTTTATACTTACTTTGGTCCTGTCTTTGTTGTCTGGCCTTCTGGATCGGAAGAAACCAAGGGATCCTAGCAATTTCTGATGCACTTGAATACAATTTTGCCCGAATGCCTATTGATGTCATGCCCATCGGGGTGCAATACTTTCTATTGTTTGTCTTCCCTGTCATTTTCATTTCCACAGTACCCACAATGATAATATTGAATCTTATTCCGCTCAGCTTCACTTTGCTTTACATTGGAATAGCTTCATTGCTTATTATTATCTGGCTAATCGTCTTACGCATCACTTGGAACCGAGGACTGAAACACTACCAACCAGTAGGAGGCTAGGTAAATTGCCATTATCTTTACGTTTAGAGAGTTATCTTGCGGTCGCGCGTATTTCTTTCCGAAACATTCGACAATACACAATCGACTTCTTAACAAGCTTTGCATTCTTCCCAGTACAGATCATTGCCATGTCCTTAGTATATTGGATCGTATATCTACAAGCTTTGATACTCAATGGTACAACAGTTATTGGTAGCTTCACTTTTCCTGAGCTAATCAGCTATCTTTTCATCGCCATCATTATCGCCCGTGCACTCCCTCGATGGCAACTTAGCATTGAAGTTGAACGTGACATTGACCTAGGTCCATTAGTTACATACTTGACAAAACCAATTGATTATGCGGGTTTCAAATTCTTTAGTGAAATACCCCGTGTTCTGGTTTACTTACTATTTGGTACTCTTACATACCTTGTTACGTTAATCTTCATTCCATTACCCCTCCCATCCCTTCTCAACGTCCTTCTCTTCATTCCATTTTTCCTAATAGCATATTTCATTTCCTTCCTTTTGGTCTTTACAGTCGCACTCAGTACTTTCTGGGTTTACCGGGGATGGTGGTTACGAAATCTCATCAGTCTCCTTATGCTAATGGTGGGAGGTGGTCTGATTCCCTTGAGCTTCTTCCCGCCAACCCTCCAATTTATTTTCGGCTTGCTCCCATTTCAATACTGTTACTATATCCCTGCGATAATCCTTCAGGGCTATTACCTTCCAGCGCAATTGCTACCCATCGCGCTTCTAAGCCTCATCTGGCTCGTAGCTCTTTGGCTACTGGCTCGATTCGTGTGGAGTCTAGGGCGAAAGAAGTATGAAGGTCCTGGCGGTTAGCCGACCTTCTAAACGGAAACACACAAATTTGTAGGAAGCCAGCTGAAGGTTTTAAATACAATTTCAGAGCACTCAAGGTGACTACTAATGTCCTCAATCATTATTGATGGAAAGGAAATCTTCTATGAGATTCTAGGTTCTGGTCCTTCACTCCTGATGATTCACGGTTCCTTCAGCACCCACCACTTGTGGGACAAGCAGCATCCCCTCGCAAAACATGTTCAGTTGGTATTGCTAGATTTGCCAGGTCATGGTGCCTCAGATTCTCTAGATGGAGAGATCACAGTTCAACGCTTCGCTCAACTTCTCACTCGGTTCATTGAAAAGTTGGATTTACAGCAAGCTGTGCCTGTTGGGCATTCATTAGGTGGCGCTATTGCCCTTCAACTGGCCTTAGATTACCCTAGTCTGTTAGGAGGACTGGTTCTGGTGGGAACTGGTGCAAAACTCGGTGTTACCCCTACCACCTTAGAGGGATTACGAACTGATTTTTCAACAGGAGTTGATTTGGTGATTGGGCAGATGGGCTTTGCCTCCGAGGCTGATCCACGACAGGTTACGTTAGTCAAGGAGGAAGCCAAAGGCTGTAATCCCAAGATAGGATATGCTGACTTTTTTGCCTGTAGCCAGTTTGATATTCGCGACCGCATTCAAGAAATTCAGGTGCCAACTCTGGTTCTCGTCGGTGACCAAGATCAATTAACGCCCCTTAAATGGTCTAAGTGGCTGGCTACTAATATCGAGAAAGCAGAGTTGGAAATTATCGAACAGGCAGGGCACTATGTGATGGTCGAACAACCGGTCCAAGTTAATCAAGCGATTGCCTCATTCATTCACAAAATCTAACTAGGGCAGCTTTCCCGAATACGAGTCTGGGGACATGCCGTAATCGGAACCCACATAAACTTATTCTTGCATAGACAGGCTGCTTCTCTAATAGGGCGGAGACGCGCGAGAAGTTTGGAAGGATGGTCGCATTGGCGGGATCACATGCCACCCAGCTGTTTGGCGATTCTTCTAGTCTCCGCCCCCCGCCACTACTTCTTTGCTGAAGGCTTTTTATTTCCTAGAGAACGAAAAGAGGAATACTGGTCTATGGAAGGAAATTGTGTTGCCTGAACTCCCTGACATCGTGGTATTAGCGGCTAGTATGAATGAGTCTCTTTCCGGAAAGGAAGTTAGCAACATTGCAGTTCATCAGCCTAAAGTACTGAATCGGCCTGTTCCCACCTTCCAAAAGGAGATATTAGGTCGAATATTTCGGTCGTTCAGTCAACGTGGAAAGTGGATTCTCAGTGAACTCGACTCTGGTTCGAGGCTAGCTTTCAACCTTGGAATGGGTGGTGAACTCCAGCTTCATTGGCCTCCCATGGTTCCAGACCCGAAGCGGGAGCGTATCGTGTTTTCCTTTCTAGATGGAAGTCAGTTATGGGTCCGATTTTGGTGGTTTGGTCATGTCCATCTGTTGAAATCTGGTGAACTGTCAAAACATCCGCAAATTGGAACCCTTGGGATTGAACCACTGAGTGATGAGTTCACTGGAGAAAAACTCGCTGAGATGTTTGAGGGCAAACGGGGACGAATTAAAAGTTATTTGTTAGATCAACGCTTCATCGCCGGAATTGGGAATGTCTATATTCAGGATATCCTCTGGCACGCGCGACTCCACCCCAACCGAAGCGCAAATACTCTTCGTGAAAAAGACATTCTGAGACTACATCATGCTATTCATCATGTACTTCGAGAGGGAATCAAGCACGGACCTGGGCCCGGTGAACAGGATGTGTGGGGGAATCGCGGTCAATGGGGAAAACAACCAGGGTGGCCCCAAATTGCGTATCGAGCAGGGAAATCTTGTCCGACTTGTCACACACCTATTGAAGAATTGAGGGTGGGAAGCACCACAAGTTACATTTGTCCCCGATGTCAAGTCTAACAACCGTACAATCTATTAACCCAGACGTTGGGTATTGTTCCTCGCATTGCGGAGATTTAAGCCATGAAACGTAAGGCAATTCAAGATCAATGGTCTGATTGGGGAACAGAATGTTGGGGCTGTGGAAAAAATAACACCCATGGGCTCCAACTGAAAAGCTATTGGGACGGGGATGAGACAGTAGCTAACTGGAAACCCCAATCATACCATATAGCGTTTCCTGGCGCTCTCTGTGGCGGAATTATCGCAACGCTCATCGACTGCCATGCAACTAATACTGCTAATGCTGCGGCGAACAAAGCGGCAGGTCGTGAACTCGGCTCCACTGCGAATAAAGGCTATGTAACAGGTTTCATCTCAGTCAAATACATAAAACCAACTCCCGTGGACCAACCTGTGACTCTAAGGGCTCGTGTCAAAGAGATAAAGGGACGAAAAATCACTGTGACCTGTTCCTTGTTCTCTGAGGGAGTAGAGACTGCCAGGGGGGAAGTGGTTGCAATAAGATTGCAGGAAACTGCAACCCATACTGAATAGATTTTAATTTCCACTATACTACCGTTCAAATTGGTAAAGCATAACCCAACCTAGCCTTAACATGCCTTAGGTTTAGTAACTTATCACTTCACTAAGTGATACATTATTATTGGAGAGAAAAACCGGGAGCGAGGTTTCACTTCATAAGGGGTTCTTCCAAAGGTTAATGAGGGAAATCACTGCCAAAATAATGCGGTGTAGATTCTATGAAGAAACGGATACAGCCCCACATAAGATTAGGTGAAGGCGATGTGGCTGAAATAGTGTTTATCGCAGGAAATCCTGATCGTGTCCCAAAGATCGCCACTAAGCTAAAAGATGCTGAACAATTAAGCAATTATCGAGGCTTGGTCTCCTACCGTGGCTTCACGCCTAAAGGCGTAGAGGTTACCGTGGCTACTTCTGGTATGGGCACTCCTTCTACGCATATAGTCACCGAGGAGCTGACAAAGCTCGGGGCTAAGGTGTTTATTCGGATTGGTTCATGTGGTGGTGTCAACCCAGAGGTGAAGACTGGAGATGTAGTTGTTGCCACAGGGGCTGTGCGAGATGAGCTGACCAGTCTAAATTATGCGCCTATACAATATCCTGCGGTTGCCACACCAGAGATCTACTCTGCTCTACTAACAGCCATTTGGGGGCTTCTTCCACCT
>JBHLMI010000018.1:0-53739 GCA_048938295.1 Promethearchaeota archaeon | reverse complement strand
TGGGTTAAGGCGAAGCCTTCGTAGATGGGGACGATGTGGGTGACGCCGTCGCCGGAGTCGACGACGAGGCCGGTGGTGCGTCCGGAGGCGTACAGGCTGAGGACAGCTTGCATGGCCACGTAGATCGCTGGGACGTTGAAGGTTTCGAACATGATTTCGGCCATCTTTTCGCGGTTGGCGCGTGGGTTCAGTGGGGCCTCAGTAAGGAGGACCGGGTGTTCGGTGGGGTCGACGCGTAAGTCGTTGTAGAAGGTGTAGTGCCAGATCTTTTCCATGGCGGGCCAGTCGGTGATTTGGCCGTGGGCGATGGGATAGACGAGTTTCAGGACACCTCGGAGTTGGAGTGCTTCTTCGCCGATGTAGTATTCGCGAGTGTAGTGTTCGACGTCGGTCATGTAGGCGGGATACTTGGGGTAGCCGATGAGCGTGGGGAACACGCTGCGTGGCTGGTCTTCACCGGCGTAGCCGTTTTTGCTAAGGCCGGTGCCGTTGTCAACCACCAAGGGTTTGGCGGTGACCATTTCTTCTTCTGCCATTGGTTAGGTTCATCTCCTTCGAAGGGGGGGTTTGGTTTAAAAGGGTAAGTCAGCTGGAATACTTCCCAGGCTGGTCTTTGTATTCCCAGTTGTAGCACTTCGAATTTTACTTTTAAAGATTGAGGCACTTTTTGCAGTCATCTCTATCAACGTTATCAGTGATAGAGATGTTGAATTAAATCGCAAACTCGTCTAGGAGAAGAGTTGCAGCGACGAGGCATTTATATGCAGGGCTTTGCAGGGTTTTAGTGTTGCACCCGGCATTCTGGGAACGCTTAACATAAGAGAGAACAGTACATCCATGGTGGTAGAGAGTGGCTGAGGGTAAAGTTAGACGCGTCATCGGTGGCGTCGAAGCACGGAGAATTATCCTCCGCAATCTCTTAGACGGTCCCCAGACCGGGCTGGTGCTGCGGGCGGCCATCGCCCGTCGGGTTTCCAAATCCGTGGATGAAGTGTCCGATGCTATGCTGTATTTTAATCTGCAACACTTGGAGAATAATGGATTAATTGAACGGTTTCGTGATGGGAAAGAGAAAGCAGCTCGATTAGTTCCCCATGAAATCCAAAGTGTCCGCCGGGTCCTGGGAGTGACCGCCCCCGTGGCTTATATCGGAGCCATTGGGGAAGACCCGAGCGTGTTGCAGGCGGTGCCGAAACGGATTCGTGCCGAAACCTCGTTTCGCCCTGAGAAATACCATTATTTCATTGAAGAAACCGCAAGGCGACGGTTAAGCGGGGTAACCCCCGATAAGGTGCTCCATGAGGTGCCCGAAGATATCTTCGTCCATGATTTGGGCAAAATGTATGAGCTGGTGTACCGCCTTTCCCAGGATTTGATTCGAGAGTATGCCATTCTCGTCGACGTGACAGGAGGCGGGAAAGTGTGTGCCCTAGCCCTGTATCAACTGGCGATTGAGTTTGATTTGCCCTGCATTTTTGTTACCGAGTTAGGCACGGTTACCTGGATGCGCCGGTAATCCAGGTCCGTTATTCAAGACAGCATTGCTGCTAAATTCGTACGGAATTTCTGTGTGAATAGGGACAATAATTCCTTTTTCTCTTAACTTGAACAGGGCGTCAAATACCTCGATTCGGTCTACCCCTTTTTCACGGAGATAGTGATCGACTAACTCGCTAATGAAGAAGTTACTGCCGTCCGCATTGAGATTTTTCGCTTGCTCATAAAGAACGCGTTCTGATTGAGAAAGCGACGAGATAGTAACTTGATCGGAGTATAGAGTGTGAGGCAATCGCAGGGAAATGAACAGGTATTCGTCAACCAGATCGATGGCATCGCCAAAGATGTTTAATCGCCCGACCCAGTTTTCAAGCACATCCTGGTATCGTTCCTCAAAGCGCAGGGTAAATTCTGCCAGGCGTTTATCTATCAGGCTACTGGGGGGCTGTTTGAAAATGAGAGCATTACGTGTGTATTGGCCATCATGGACGATGATATGGAAGTCCCGATAGGTGATTTGCTGAAGTGAAGCCGTATCATCAATTAGATCCGCCGTCTCTTCGGTTTCAGTGAGGTTTACGCCAAAGGCGGTGATGGCTTGAATTAGAGCACTTACTAAATTAGCTCTCATTTTGTGATCGACGATTGGATCAAGTAAGCACAGACCGGTTTCCTTATGGATTACCAGTATTCGTCGTATTTTGTGAATATCATTGAATGAATCAACCAGCGCTTGGAGCCGGTGGCGGTAAAGGCGCTGTTGAGGTAAGAAGATTTTCTGGTGATAAAACATGAAGGATATTAAAAGGGCTAAAATGATAAAGAACGCGATCCAGAAAAGTAGCCCCCCATAGAGTATCAAGGGAGACATGGGAATACTACAGTACACATGCCAGAGCCCATCTTCTGCATTCGTGATGCACAGAAGTGTATCGTTTAGTATCCATTCGCTATAATCGAGGGTGTTGCGAGTGATTCGTATGGCTGTCCAATCAAGCGGAAGACTGAGGAGTATGGTTTGATTGCCGATGTCAGGAGGAAAATCAACTATCATTGTGACTACCCAGTTCACGTCTAAATAGCCATAACTCGGTCCCGAGAAGATGGAAATTTCATCAAGGAAAGTACCAGCCCATTGTACATCGAACCGAACCGGCCATTGATAAAAGCCTGGCCAGATCACCATAACGTGGTATTCGCGAGGAGCACCATTGATTTGAAGAGGGGGCTGATACGTTTCACTGTCCCACACTCCATGTGCGGGGGAACTAAGATCGCGAATAATATTGCCATTTACTTTCATGTCAATCTCTGTTGGGTAAACGTAATGATTGTAGGGCAGTATCGACACGTTGAGGAAGAGATCGCGGGTTCGATAAGACCATGAGCCGAAACGCCCATAGCAGTCGCCCTCATCTTCTTCATCGGGATTTGCATCATCCCGACAGTATACCCAGTTAATTCGGGTATCAGTTGTGGCTCCAAAGGCGCGAGCAAGTCCAAAATAAAAGGTGTTAGTATAGGTTTCAAGGGGATTGAGTACTAGCTCAGTTTCATTGGTGTTGATCCAAAACCAGTATTCATCGCCTGGTTCGAGGGTTGGCGATATCGGTACTTCAATCCAGTCGGTAAGTGGAGCAGAGGTGTTAACAAATGTGGCCGCACTAGTTCCAGGTTGAGCTCCATACACGCGGTACCGGAAGATTCCTTGCGATTCGCCTCGAAGGTATATCCAAAAACCATCAACACGTACCGGATCAGAGCCATTAATGCGAAAGCCCATGTATGATTCTTCATCTGTCCATATATAATCTTCAAAGGGACAACTGGCAGGATCATAATCTTCTACGACTACCTGGATGGGTTCAGGCGTAATTTGAGTAAAATTCAAAATTTCTCTTTGCAGCAACCCCTGTTCAATGGTTACACCAAACGTTGTTCGACTATCCCAGTTTTGCCAACTATGGTGTTGCATCCAACTTAATTGCGCAAAAGGAGTTGCTTGATCTATCGGTGTTTGCATCGCCTTAAGGGGGAGGTGAAATCCAGTATCAAGAAAGTAAATTAGCCAATAAGAGGTCAGAGTTTGAGGAGATGGACTACCGTGTAGATTGCTGAATGGAAATGGCGCAACTATTCCATTGAGCAGGATTGCTAGACCTATTATTGCATACACGATATGAAGGCCGGACCTTTTCCGGGCTTCCTTCATATTAGCCGCTACCTCCCCTGGCGTTCGAATGATTTGCCAAGTCTTTTTTCTCAGCTACGTAGCATTGATTTGTGGAAATCAGTAGCATCTAATACTAGGTCATTGAACAATTTTATACCCTGTCTTCGCTGATGTTTACTGGTAGGAAATTTTGCTGTTTTCGAAACACATCTTGTGAAAAATCAGCGACAAAAACCCCGATTTTCCACAAGTAACTACTCGAAGAACATTACTCGTGTATTTTCATTTCAAAGGAAAAAGGGACAAAGCCTCCATCCTGAAGAATGGGAGTTAGATTATACCTATTTGGTTGAGCGCAAAAGTAGATATCATCTTCATAACCTGCTCGCACGAGGAGACTGCCGTGACGACTCACAAGGAGTTCACGGGCTAAGTCTCCAATATCAGCATAAGCGGGAGGCCCTTCCGGATCGTTAATCCGGATAATGAGGTGATATGAGGTGAAGTCATCTTCGGTGGACACTCCATGCATACTTCCTGCTGAAATGACTGATATTGGCTGTGCTGTTTTTTCTGAAAGGTACCGGGCAGTCTTTGCCACATGGTCAATATTCAGAAACGCGCCAACAAGAATTGTTGCAGTCCCAGGAGGTTTGCCAAGGGTTCGGGTGAAATTACTGGTGGTAAGAATAATGGGATGTCCTTTGATACGATTGGTGAGGAAGCTACGTGGTGAGTTGCCAAAATCAAAGCCGGTGGGTGGATGAGCAGCTCTCTCTCCTGCGAGAAATCCGTTTGGATAATGATAGATTCGTTCACGGGCTTCTTCAACAGTGGGGACCGGAATGATTTTAGAAGCCCCGTTGGCGAGGGCAGTGACGATAGTGCTGCTAGCGCGAAGAACGTCGACCAGCACTATAACGTGGCTTTGGGTGACTGCGGCAGCAAGTGCTTCCGGACCAGAGCTATGAGTAACTGAAATGGAGTCTGACATAGCAAAATATGCACCATGATGTTGTCTGGTTTAAGGTTTTGGAGTATCTACTCTGGCAAGTTGGCGATGGTAATAGAGGACACGGTACACCACTGTGAGATGACTTAAAATCGCCACTACGATGAGCCCCAGATACAATATGGGAGGATAAAAGAAGGAAAGTAAACTGGCGAGGACTAAAATAAACAGGCGTTCGGAGCGGGCAGCAAGCCCAACATCGGTATCTGTCACACCAGCTGCTTGTGCCCGACTACGTGCATAGCTGACCAGAATGACCCCAATTATCGCGGTGGTGACCCACCACCAACTTAGTCCCCATTCCGGAAAGGGATTGGGCAGCCAGAGAAAAGGAACAAGCACTATCACGTCGGCAAGACGATCAAGCACCGAATCAAGAAAGCCGCCAGCTTGAGAAGCGCGATCAGTTTGCCGTGCCACTTCACCATCCACGCCGTCTAATAATCCAGCAACAAAAACCAGCAAACCGTAGATGATAACCCACTGATATAGAATGAGAAAAAGCGTGGCTACGCAAGCAAAGAAAAAGGCCATCGCGCTAATCCAGTTTGGTGAGATATTCAGACGAATGAAGCCCCGGGCTAGAAACCGCACCAAGGGACCGAATACCCGTCGCAGGCGAAATCGTGAGGGCATTTTTCTCGCATCCATTTAGTTTCAATGAACGATACTTCCATGCGCATCTAGCACTGCAGCACGTAAATCAACATTGGAGGGAACCTGGGTGTGTGCGAGGGTGATACATTGGGCGAGTTCGGAATTAGCCTCTATGACCGTGTGGTTCCCAAGAGTAGATCCATCTCGAATGAGACAGTTCTCACCTACTTGAATGTGGGTTCCCAAAAGCACAGGCCCGTGGATTTGTGAATGAGGCCCCAAAGCTAAATTCGCAGTTTCTAATGGTCCTTCCAAAGATTTTCCCTTCGGGACTAACATACCAGGAGGGTGTTGGTAAGGTGGCCATCCATCCGTTAAGAGGTGGTGATTCAAACGTACCAAATCATGTGGGGTGTCAATATCCGCCCAAGTTAAAGTTGTAGTAGGTATGCCTTGAATTTGACCCCCCTCCGCAAGCCAATGTTGTAGTACCGTAAAAACTGTGAAGGAGAAGTTCAGATCTTCGGGCAATGGTTGGTCTAAGAAGTTAGGCATCGCCCGAAGTGCAGGTAGATTGGGAAAAGCTTCAGGAAGAATTGACTGCGATTGGGTAAGTTCAGTTATCTGATTGGATCTGTTCATCGTTACTTGGGAACCAGCTTGTTTCTTCTGAGGATCAAAGAGCAACGCCATGGGGGAAGACGTCGATATGAGAAGGTGCAAATCCTGGGGAGAAACATACAAGTCAGTAGGAACGAGTATGACTGGTTCGTCAGTGGACAGATAAGGGAGCACAGCTTGAAAGGAGGCAAAGGGTCCATGTTCCCAATCTTCAGCCAGCACTGGCGTAATGGCCGAGGGAAGTTCTATGGTGGAGAGAAAATCATACGTTTGGTCTGCGGCATATCCGATGCTGACATAGATTTCAGTACACCCAGCTTCGGAAAGGGCAGATAGGAGATGTTCAAGGAGTGGGAGATTGACCAGGGGAAGTAGAGGCTTGGGAGTGTACGCAGTCAGCGGCCAGAAACGTTCGCCGCGTCCACTGGCTAGAATAATTCCTTGCAAAGATTGTGCCTCGAACAGGTTTTAGGCTAGAACGTCTTCTACATTGGTGGTGGCAATTGAAAAATGAATAGGAGTCATACCATTGACCCCGAAAACCTGGATCTAAACCTTATTCAAGAAGTCGCTGCTCGCATCAAGAAGGGACAAATCATTGTGCTCCCCACAGATACAGCTTATGGCTTAACGGGAAATCCGTCAGAGGCGATAGTTGTGCAACGAATTCTCGACGTGAAACAGCGAACAGATAAATTAGGTATGCCACTGCTGGCTGCTAGCCTAGTCCAAGTCCGAAAGCTTGTTAGGCTTCCTCCGCTAGCTGAGAGAATAGCAATGCAGTTTTGGCCAGGAGCCCTGACCATCATTGCACCATCTCATCACGAGTATCCTGCGGGGATTTTGGGCCCTCAGAATTCACTTGCGGTCCGTGTTCCCAACCATCCTGTGACTTTGGCGATAATACAGGCTACTGGATATCCAATCATTGGGACCAGTGCCAACACCTCGAACAAGCCTAGCCCACGCACAGCTGAGGCTGCCGCCGCCTATTTAGGAGGACTTGTGGATTTCATTCTGGACGCAGGACCCACTCAGCATTCGAAGGACTCCACAATCATTAATTGCACAGTCGACCCCCCACAACTCGTCCGTGAAGGCGTCGTAACCAGAGGAAACCTTGCCCACTTCTTAAAGGCGAGAAAAGATAAATGATTCTGGCGACAAAGTTTTGGTTCCTGAAGACTTAAAAATAGATACGTGCACCCCTTGAGCCGTATGCTATCCGTCAACAATCAATTCAACCTGTTGTTATCCTGTCGTCAATTCCAAGAGGCAGAAAGCTGCCAAGAACTTCGGCGAATAATCGACGACGACCCAGAACTTGGATCCCTGGAATGGTGCAAACTAACAGGCATTTCTTGTCTGGTTGTTGCGAAACACGAGGGAGACCCCCACGCCTTTGTCATGCGTATTGGACAACTTGTGAAAAAAATGCCATGGATTGTGCGTGATTTGCTGAAAATCCACCCCATCGACCTCGTCGTTACCAGCACCTTGGAGGCGATTCGTGACGGCAGTAAAGAGCTGGCAAAACAGATGCCAGAAGAAGCAAAGTTCCGCGTGAACCTTAACCGTCGGGATACCAGGCTAGATCGCAGGAAACTCTTGCATGAAATCGCCATTCAATTCCCTGGAAAAGTAGATTTGGAAGAGTATGAGTGGATTGTTGCGGTTGAAATCCTCGGGCCAGTCACGGGTCTTGCCTTGCTACGTAAAGAAGAGAGTGTAACCCTTCGTCGTCCCTAACGCGAGATGGCGAGAAGGGCGCAGTGGTCGTAGACGGTCTTTTTCAGTGCCTGCCTTCGATCTTCAGGCTTCATAGATGGACTAATTGCCACTAATTCATCCTCACGGATTTGAAACGCTTCGCGGATAATTTGTTCTTTGCGTTCAGTAGTAATTTCTAAGACCGATGTATCATCGGCTCCCTCAACATCGGATAAGAAACCGTGGTATGCCGTTTCTAGGGAGGTAGTCTCTGAATTAGTCAATACTCCGCCGAATCGGCAGGTAGAACTAGAGACGCCTATTTGACTCAACGCTTCTGTGATTTGGCGTTGTGCGGCAGCAAATCGTAAAATTTCCATGGCAAGGGTAGAAGCACGATTAGTCTTGTGATGGAACGCAGTGTACGCATGAAGGGTGGCAAAGAGTAAATGATCTGGACCTGCGACCTTATCGGCATCTACGAGTTGCAGCGTCACCCGATGAGTGGACTCGAATTGCTTGGTGAGCCTAGCTATTGTTTCAGGTATCAATGGTGTGGACCGAATAAACCCAAAGACACCCACTTGGTGCGATTCGGTGCCAACGAATACTTCCTGCACAAGCAGAGGAGACATGTGATGTTTTCACCATTGATGGGGATATTCCTAATGCGATTAGAAGGGAAGGCTCCAGAAAAACCAATCGGGTAGCAAAAAGGGGAATTGAATGCGTACCACAAAGGCCACATAAAGGGCAAAAATGAGAGCTAATGTAGTGAGGAGGAGCATGGCGTAATCGCGTTTTCGAAGTGACAAGTCATACAGGCTAGTTCGTTTGGTCGTAGACCCAAAGGCGCGGGATTCCAAGCTTTCAGCGACTTGCAGTGCCCGACGAATGGAGCTGACAATGATGGGGATGAGGATGGGAATGTAGTTGCGTACTTTTTGCAAGATGTTGCCCCGTTCTAGTTCTAACCCCCGTGACATCTGGGCATCTCGAATTGTTTCTGTTTCAGTGGCAATGGTGGGCACATAGCGTACCGCCATGGAGAAGGCAAAGGCGAATTCATAGGGGATATGCATTTTGATGAGGGCTAGTGCGAAATCATCGGGATGAACGGTGAGAAAGAAGAGGGAAAAGGCGGTCATCAGGACGACCAATCGGAGCACCGTTGAGACAGCGAACGAGAAGGAGATGAAGAACGAATTGATGAGCAGAATGAACCCGGCAAGAATAGCAAGTCCTTGAAGGCTTTTGAACCATTGCCGAGTAGAGCGGGCAAGCAAAATGAAAGGAACCATGGAGAGAAATACGATGAGGAGAGGGATAATTTGGAGAAAGAGCATGCCGATGATAGAGAAGGTGACAGCCATGAAG
Source organism: Promethearchaeota archaeon (assembly GCA_048938295.1). Taxonomy (GTDB): domain Archaea; phylum Asgardarchaeota; class Hermodarchaeia; order Hermodarchaeales; family Hermodarchaeaceae; genus Hermodarchaeum. Next base: position 44,752 of record JBHLMI010000018.1, on the reverse strand, counting down.
AAGGTGGTCCGGGGATCTAGGCCATGCATGAAGGTGTTTTTTTGTTTGAATCGGAAAGCTTCGAATATCGCAGCCACGCTAGTTCACCTTCTACTCCTAATTAGTTGATTCACTGCCTCGACAGTTTCGTCAAGAGTGGTTACATTGGTAGGGAACTGGGGAAATTGCCTCGCCATTTCATAGGCAAACTGTGTGAGTTGCGGTGGTAATAAACGAGCCCGATCCAAGAGAAGCGGGGTACCCAGGATTTGGTGAGGGGCCCCATCTGCAATCAACTGCCCGTTTGAAAGGATGAGCAGCCGGTCGACGGCACGGATGGCAAACTCCACATCATGAGTGACTAGTAGTAGGATGTGATCGGGATCTCGGAAGGAGTCAATGAAGTTGAGCAGCTTGTCTTTCTGCAGGGCATCTTGGGCCTGGGTGGGTTCATCTAATATGAGGACCTTCGGTTCAACACAGAGTACAGATGCTAAAGCCAAACGTTTTCTTTCGCCTCCACTGAGAAGAAAGGGAGATTGATCTTCGTAGCGAGTAAGTTCGAATAGTTTCAGATACTGGGCTACTCGCTTGTCTACCTCTTCTTTCGAAAAACCCAGATTTCGTAATCCAAAGGCCACCTCCGACTGTAAGGTATCTGCGAAAAGTTGATGGTCAGCATTCTGAAAAACCAGTCCGACTGTTTTGGCTAACTGGGCTGTTGAAGTGTCCCGTGTATCGACGTTATTTACATACACGGCACCGGTCGTGGGTTTGAGTAGGCCGTTGATGTGCTTCACTAAGGTGGTTTTTCCTGCCCCATTTTCCCCCATGAGACCTACAACTTGGCCAGGTTCTAATTCGAGGTTGATATTCTGAAGAACTGGCCTGCCAGGTTCATATTCAAACCCGACTTGTTTGAACAGAATCACCGTCGTACCTCCTTGAGTATGGTGCCAATTGCCTCGTCAACGGAAAGGGGCGTCGTTGCACGAATTCGCGGGTTATCGAGTTGCTTCATTAGCTGGATCAGTCGGGGGATAGCTACACCAACTCTAGAGACCTGGGGGTTGTTGAAGACCTCAGCAGGAGGTCCCATCGCCAGGAGTTTCCCATTATCGAGAACAATGAGCTCTTGGATATGAGGCAACACGAGTTCCAATCGGTGTTCAATGAGAAGGACAGTGATTTTCATTTCTTGATTCAATTTTGCTATAAGGTTAAGGATCTCGTATGCTGATAAGGGATCAAGATTCGCCGTTGGTTCATCTAACACCAGTATATCGGGTTCAAGGGCAAGAATCGCGGCGATGGCAACTCGTTGTTGTTCACCTCCGGAGAGCTCATAGGGTGCTTTATCGCGCAGTTCTAAGAGATTATTCTGGCGAAGCAGGATCTCTACTCGCTGACGAATTTCGTCACGAGGAACACCAAGGTTCTCAGGTCCGAACGCCAATTCGCGTTCCACTGTGGGAGCAACCAACTGGTTTTCCGGGTTTTGAAACACTAGTCCTACTTTCTGGGCGAGTTCATGGGCTTGATGCTCTTGCGAGTTCAATCCTTGGACGAGGACAGTACCTTCCAAATCCCCAGGGTGAAAATGGGGAATGAGACCATTAAGACAACGAGCTAATGTGGTTTTCCCACACCCACTTGGCCCGACGAGGGCAACGAACGCGCCTTGGGGAATGAAAAGTGAGATATCATCTAATACCTTCGTGTCAGAGCCTGAATAGGTGAAGGACAGCCGGTTAATTTCAATGCTCACAGTATGTCACCTATCAGAACCTTGATCGGAAGCCGGTTGAAATTCAGTCGGATGAGCTTTTAGAGCTTTCCGAATCAATTGGAGGGCAAGTCCCAGAGCATGGTCACTGGAGGCTACACCATTTGCTCCAGCCGCAGAAGGATGACCACCACCAGCACCGCCAATCATTTCTCCTAGGGGTTCCATGACATCCCGTGCCAAGTCAAGACCTGTTTCCTGGTTCACGGATAAATTCGACCGGGCACTGATTCGAACCTCATCGCGTTTATCAGCACAAGCAATGGCAATATCAGCCCCAAGGCCGATGAGGGCTCTGCACACGCTAGCCTCATAGGAGCGAATTTTCGTCGCGGCTATAAGCAAGCCAAACTCATCGTATAACACTACGCGTTGAGTCGCTTTCAGGCGAGCGATGCGTTCGGATTTGTCCAACGGGGTTGATAATAGTGCGAGCACCCGTTCATAATCAGCACCATATTGCAGCAAGCTGAGAAAGTGCTCAAAGGTATTTTTCATAGCGATATGAAAGTGTCGTGAATCGTAAACCAGGCCACAGGCTAATTGTGTAGCCGTATCTGCACTTGGTTTATGGGTACTTGCCTCCCAGAGAAACAAGATGAGTTCAGCTGTGGACCGGATTTGGTCATTATAAAGCAGGTAGTTCGTCAATTGGGGGAGATCTTTGTGAGGCGTGTGATGATCGATACAAAATATTGTGGCCCCTTTTTGTGGCAGGTGTGAGGTAAGATCACCTAATTGCTCAAAATTGTTCAGATCGATCAATACGATAGTTGAGTGTTGTGCGAGCGCCTCGGGGGATCCGAGTTCGATATGGAAAAAAGTGGCAATGTTGTTGGCAGAGCGGTTCAAGCTTTCTGCGAATATCTGTGAACGAATCTGAGCTTGCTGCGATAGCAGTTGGGCTAATGCTGCAGCACTGCCGATTGCATCAGGGTCAGCACTTTGATGCAAGACTAAAGCCACTGAATCCTTAGTCTTCTCCAACAACGTACTAAGGAACAAGGAAGGGTTGAGTTGTTTCAAGAAAACTCCCGCCATCTGAATAATCGGTTTCAAGGGCGGAAAGGTCAGCGACAGAGACTAGCCAGCAGGAGCGGGACCAGGTTGCCCAAGCATGCCTCGAAGAGTTTCTTGGAGAGTATCATATTGTTTGCGTAATTGGGTTTCCTGTTTTTCAAGGGATTTTACACGTAGCTCAAGCGCCTCAATCTGCTCTTTTAGAGAGTTGGTCGCCTTGGTCTTTGTAGTTTTAAAGAGTAGTGGTCCAGAGGCTTGATAGATCACGCTTTTGTCGGTCAATCCACTTATCTGCTCTTGAGCATTTTTATTTTCAGCGAGCTGCTGTTTAACCTGAAGCAGTAAGGCTGTAACGTATTGTAGACTATCACGTGTTTGCTGAACCCGTACAAGCTGCTGACGAACACGCGGTGGAAGCTCTTCACCCATTTTTTTTCACCATCAGTTGGTGCACACCATCAGCCACCAAATATAATCGCATCAGCGACGTGGCCGCCGCGCGAAGGGCATTTACATCTGAGGCTGTAAGGTGAAACACGATTTCAGTTGTGTTGGACTTATTGTGAAGCGTGACTCTTTTTGAATCTATCGACGACAATTCCGGTTCTAGGGCGGACCAGATAACCGCCTTGTTGCGCACGTTTTCAAGATGCAGGGTGATGGTCAGTGTATAAGATGGGGAGTTTACCACCGTTTCGCTTCCCCCATGGAACGGTTCAGGTAGTGTTTCACTCGCAGAGCAGGACCAAGGAGATGGGTTTCATCTGGTGTAACAAAATCCATGACTTTGTAGCGGGATAATGCTACACGTAAGATCGCTATTTTGTTTGAAATGCTTGGTAGTGTATCGCGATTAACACAAGGTACATCAAGGGCTTTGGCTAATATAGTGGCTTTGTTTTGATCATAGGAAGTGTCGGCAAGTACAACTAGGCGTTTGATAGTGCGTGGTGTTTGGTTTTTTTGGTCCTGGAGGAGTTGCACCGATTTTAGGATTATCGTTGGTGGTTGAAACTCCCAGGTATCTTGAGAATGATGTAAGAAGCCGATACGACCTGGGTTCCCATGAAATGCACCTACGAGTAGTATACGAGTGGCACTTTGACTGAAGGCTGATTCGCAGAATTCGTCAAAGGCTTGTTTTCCGCGTGTTAATCGTATCGAACCTGGAATGACACGGTTTAGTTCCTTAATGAAGCTACGAATACGTTGGGTGGGTTTTCGAGTAGTGCCGATGGCTATCACTTTGTTCGCCGGCTAGCCGAGCGTTCACGGAAAGAGCGGAGTATCTTCTGGGCGTCCGTGGCAGGGCTATAGGCTCCACCGGTGAAGGTATATCCGCATTTGCGGCAGCTCCAAATGCCTGTTGACACGCGGCGTACTGCCTTCGTTTGGCAGCTAGGACACTTGTGCAATACCTTCATATTAGCCTCAATCTTTGCGACACGCTGACGGATGGTAACACCGTACCGGGCACCAAAGCGCCCTGCAGTGCCTACTTTTTTCGTTCGTCCCATTAGATTACTCACCTTTAGGGAAGCTGTTTGCGTATCTTTTTAACAATTTTGCTAGCACGTTCAACGCAGTCAATAACTTCTTGCCGAGTAAATGGACTGGATCCCCATTTTTGCATTGATGCAATCGTGTCGTCACCATCGATGGCAATGGAGAGGCGGGCATCCATCACTCTTTCTTCTGCAAGGTTTGGATCAACGATAATACTGTCACCAATCTTGGCAAAAGTCAGAGTTAGTGGGAGAGGACCCATTTTGAGTGGAATGGTGTCTTCCAGGAGTTCAGCTTCACCACCTTCGGGAATGTTGACCTTGGGTAACTTTGTATCTTTCAAGGCGCTAACTCCAGCGATGGAGGCGGCATCGATGAGGTTCCCATGATCAGCTAATATGTACAGGTCCAACAACACCATGTAGACATGTTGACCTTCCTTGATGCACAGATCAGTTCGGTTGATGGCGCTTGAATGGCGGATTCCTCGATCAACGACTCTTGCCAATTCGATGGACTGTTCATCGGGAGGTCCAAGTTCAAATGTGGGAGATGCAATGGGGTAAAGTTCTGATGAGGTGATTACAACTCCTTCATTAGGAGTGTCGGGGAATGGTTTCCCAACCTGGATTTTTACACCTGCTAATACACGGCTATTTCCTAACCAAGCTTCAGCTGAGCCTTCAGCTTTAGTTATAAGCCCTAATTTAATTTTGATTGGGCGGACATCATCAAAACCTCGTCCGTCAATGCGTTTCCCTTCTCTTAACAGGGCTAGAATCTGTTCGCGTTCAATTTCTGTTACTATGTCCATTTCTAATCACTTCTTGGCTTCGGCTTCCGTTGTTTTCGAGCGCGTGCTCTTTTTGGGAGTTTTGGGTTTTGTTTCCCTTGCTTCCTTCTTCATGCGTTTCGTACGCTTCTTTGGCTTATCAGGCTCTTCAACAAACTCCGTGGCAGGTTCTTCAACAGAGACCTCGTCTTCTGGAGGAGCGGTAGGTTCATCACCGATTGTTTCACGAATTTGCGCGTATTTTTCGAGCAAAACCGCTTTCTGCATTTCTTGAATCCGATGAATGCCGTTTTCAGCCATATTAATGGCTTGGGCAAATTCAGCAGGAGTAAGTTTCCCATCCATTTGGAGGAGAGTAATTTCTCCGCGATCTGAGGACATAGCGATAGGAATATCGGCATCCCCGATTTTGTCTTCAATATCGTTCAAGTCCACAGCTATTTTACCATCGATTTTTCCAACAGCACAACCTGCGACGAGGCCACGCATGGGAATTCCTGCATCTGCAAGAGCCAAAGACGTTACTGTGGCACTGGCACATCGTGAACCCCCATCAGCCTCTAAGACCATGATGAATACATCGATGGCGGCACGAGGATACATTTTGAGAAATAACAGGGGTTCAAGAGCTTGGCGTAGCACCATAGAGATTTCATGTTCTCGACGACTTGGAGCCGGACGTTTTCGATCTGATACAGAAAAGGTGGCCATACGATAGGTTACCCTTAGAAGTGCCCGATCTGATTGGGCAAGGTGTCTGGGATGGAGTTCGCGAGGTCCGTACACTGCGGCTACAATTTTATTCTTACCGTGTTCGATGTAAGCGGATCCATCAGCCCGACTGAGATAGCCAACTTCTAAGCGGATTGGTCGGAGCTCATCAAGCTTTCTGCCGTCTGTACGGAGCCCCTTGGCATCTATCAGTGGCTGTTTTGCTTCAGCTTTCTTATCACTCATTCTTTTCACCGTTTTGTTCAGCGAGTTTTGCTGTTATGAAGTCTCGAACGCGATCGGTTAATCCACTGGTATGAGCTTCACGTTCAATTTGACGAATTGCCTCCTGCGCAATATCCATTCGCGCAAGATTCCCTTTCAGCCAAACAATTCCATTCTGCCCTACAACAATATCGACTTGTAGTTCAGATTTGAGCATGTTTATCATCGAGCCCTTCCTTCCAATGAGCCTGGGGACGCGAGTAGGGATTATGTTCATTAATACTCCGCCATGAACCTTCCCCAGTCCGCGACCAAGGGTGGTAACAAGGGGATCTCGTGTTCGGTCTGCTGCAATGATTTCAGCAACCACTGTTTCACCAACATCGTAGTATCTTCGGAGATCGTCCTTGGCGTGTGTGGCATCGCGTCGAGATAGGGCATGCATGACTGGAAGCATTGCGGGGTATGGGCAGTGAAAATCTAAAAGCCACCCATTCAAGGTTACTTCGATAACATTTCCAATTATGATATCTCTGGGTTTCGGAATATATTGTCCTTTCAAGGGAACTACGTAAACCGTTTTGCCCTTCATTTTCGCCAAACCAATTACCGAGGCGTATACTTTCTCTTGTTCCATATAGGCCCCTTCACCTGTGCGAAAGTCGCCTTCAGCGAGGAGCTGTCCAGGAACGACAATATCTTGTTGTTCAAAATGGATTGACACGTGAGGTTAGCCTCCTACATTGTTTCCTTTTTTAAGATCTTGATTTCTGCTCGACCGCGGGTAAGATTGTTAAGAGAGTCAATCAGTTCCCCTCGGAGACCCGCTGGCACCTCAACGATGGCAATCCAAGACCCATCTTTTTGCCATTCGTCTTTGGCAATATGCCCTTTCTGCTCTACAATGCCGTAAGCCTTGGGGGCAAAGTCAGGAGGGACCTTGATGGCAATTTGCTGAATTTCCATTCGAATCGGAATGATCGGTTGGAGCGCTTTGACGACATCTCGGGCTTGGTCCTCCGCCGTCCGGGTGGAATCAATGATAACGTGCGCCTCATGCATTGCCGATTCGATGCGAGTGGGAGGATGCGGAAGTCCAGTCTTGGGGTTAATCGAGTTACGGACTATTATATCTATCACTTGGCGACGGCGCTTCTCAACCATCTCGCGTCGTTGTTCAGTTGTAAGGTGGAGCGAGCCTTTTTTGAGAATGATGCGAGCAACTTCAAGCCCATCAGTGGTCCCAAAAGCGTCCTCTAAGGTTTCTAGTGGCGCCTTCTTGCTTCGTAACGCATCCTCGAAGACTGTCTCACCCTGGAGAATCTCGCGGACGTCGACCTCTTTACCTTGTTTAAAATTCCAAGCTAATTTCGGATCAACGATGAGCTCAAACCGATGTCCATGGGTGTCTAATCGAGCTATTGCCGCATCACCCAAATCGACCCGTTTGTCGCCACGCATTCCACCCAACCCAGACATACTAAACACCTTTTTCCAAACTAACTTGAATCCATCAGTTGCTGAACGGATTGTTCATCAAGGATGACGAATTTCTTATCGGCGGCGGTAATTTTGGCTGCTAACAGCCCACTAGGTTGAATAGGGGCAGGTGATGTTTCCTTGTGAATCCGAACGGCCAGCTGCAACGCTTCATCAACAGTAAGCGAGGGAGAATATTCCTTTTCCAGCACCGTGTTCATCTGGTCAGCTGCATTTCCTACTGCATAGGCCTTATAGCTCCAGAAAACACCGATTGGGGTAACGAGGTAGAGTTGTGGAGCGGAATCGACACCGATTACAAGCATAGATACTCCAAAAGGACGAGTTCCGCCTTGTTGTGTATATGATTGTATGTGATCACTGAGTTTCTTACTCAGTGCTTTTACGGAAATAGGTTCAGCGAAGGTTAAGCGATTGATTTGCGCAAGCTCTCGGGCATACCGAACAAGTGAACGCGCATCGCCAGATAGGCCTGCGATGGCCGTGCCAATTGATTCGTCTAAGGTGAAGATTTTGTCGTTATGGTTTGGTTCTTGAAGAACATGCTTGCGCAAAGCAGCGGTTAATATCACACCGTCTGAACCACGAATTCCGAGAATCGGAGTACCCTTTCGAACCGCCTCAAAGGCGTATTCAACCTGATATAGGCGTCCCTCAGGACTAAATGTGGTCAGAGCAATGTCATAGCTTTGTGTATCACCGAACAATGAGGGGGTCCTCCATAAACACTGAATAAGAAGAGAGTTTAGTGAAAGCCCTCTTACTCTTACATTAGTCTTGCAGGTTTGCCGATTAGGTAAAGCACCTTTAAAATCTTGTTATTGACAGAATCCGATTTGCGAACTCGGAAGGTCACTTAGTCTTGAGCTGCGTGGAGATAGTATATGACGCCGATGCAAAGGAGCCCAGTGAGAAGGGCATGAAGCCAACTGAATCCGACGAACGCAATAACGACGACAATAATCAAGAAGACGAAGATTTCGAACCAACCAACAGCTTCACCATAATATTCTCGCAGATTGCCAAACAGAATAACCAACCCAATGAAAATCAGAACCATTACCAAAATCGCTAATACGCCAGAAATAACTGGCCCAATGAAGGCCAGAAATGGACCGACTGGACCCCACCGTAAAACCATCAGAGCAATTAGTATACTGAAGAGGGCGATGGCAACTGCACTAATGATCATACTTCGACGCATGAAGCGCTGTTCTTGTGAGCTGTTCTTTGACATCGCCAGTTGCAACCTCGAGTCGGGTGACCTGAGATGCGATGACTCAAAAGGTGAGAAGCTTTTAAGTCTTTGGCTGTAGGTTCACCTATGAATTTACCCCGCGTCGCCCGGATTCAGTTAACGCCGTTGCATCGTCGGCAGTTATACGCGATTCGACGACGGGCATGGCCCAAAGAGGGGTGCGCACTCCTACTAGGTATCTATACAGAACACCGTCTCATCGCGAAGGTGACCCGTGTCGTTGAAACTGTTAATGTTGCCAAGTCCGTCTCTGCCTTCGAAATCGATCCTGAACATCAATATTGCATTCTCACTGCAGCTGCGAAAGAGGGCTTGGAGCAGGTGGGGATATACCATTCACACCCAGCGCCTCCGGAACCCTCAGGAAGCGACTTGTTATTCATGGAGTACAACCCTTGCGTTTGGGTCATTGACGGCAGGAACCGACTGCGGTTCCGGATGAAAGCCTATCAGCTGTGGCAAGGATTCCTGATATCCGTCGAAATCGATATCGTACCAGAATAAAAGGCGGGGGCTCTCGGCTCGTCGCGAGATCGTCATAGCACAAGGCTCGGTTTGGAGCGGCGGTGCTTCACTGAACCCCGGTCATCCTGATGACAAGGCGTGTTTTATCTGTTTTGGCATAGTCTTTCGCGTCTAACGATGCTTACGAGGACGCACGACGTGCTGTGGGTTAACTTCGGGGAGAAAAGCCAAAGCCTTCTTAATAGAGCCGCTGACTCCAACCACATGAATTAGTAAAGGCATCGAATCAATTTGGCGAATTGTTGCAAGTGCCGCACGTAGTGGACGCACCTGCGTATGTTGACAGCGAATAACAGCACTCTGTTTTTCAGGATGGTAAGCTGTTAACCAGAAGCCAATCCGGCTCACACCGAGTTCGCCGTATAGTCTCTGGAGTTGAGTCCAAATTGCGTTTCGGAAAGTAGGTTCAGAGGGAAGTTTCTGAGGGGTGAGGAGTCGGATAGCGAGATAGCGTTGGCGAAGCCGCATCGTTACTTTTCCCTCCCGATTTGCCCCACTGGGTGGGCGCTAGTTGAATGGCGAATTGCTGAAACAAGGGCCTTTGACTCCTGCCGCATGGCAGTCTTGGCTAGGTTCTCCGGGACTGATGCGAGGTAGCTGAGTGCCATCAGGTCTTGGGGAGAACGAAGCTCATAGGCACCACTGGCGCCTGAAGTCAATATTAGTGGGCAATCGGCTCGTCCTAAATGGTCCATGGCTGAGTTCATAACCCGCATCAATCGAGACCGAATAGCGCCCTTCAGGACTAACAGCTTGTGCAGGCATATTTCCACGGGTTTGTTCTGATTTGCCATTGCTCGGGCAGTTTGAGAATCGATTACCATGAAATCTTCAATTTCTTTAGCCATCACCATGTGAACAGCGGGTATCTCAGCGGCTACCAGCCAAATCGGTTTTGAGCGGCCATGAATTACAAGGAGATCTGCATCTTTTGTCTGTTTGTTCACCTGAGCGCGTAGTCGTGCAGTACTTCGAGGAACAAGCGTTACTCGACGAAAAATCGTTAGCTTTTCATGCACTGTACCATTAGTAAGCGCTTTGGATGTTTCGATGGCTAGTCCAGCAAAGCCTAATGTCGCTGCTACCTTTTGAAGGAGTTGGACCTCCGCCATTTCTGGTTGTGGGGGTAATCGAATGTGGAAGTCATATGCAGACATTCTGTCCCGATCCTAGATGAGTTGGAACTGTCGGCAGTGATGCTCAAGCTGGTTTACTGAGGGTTTTCGGCCCGAAAACCGAATGACCATGCGAATCGAATCACCGCGGTGAATTATGCGAATTCGTCCTTCATAAGCCTCTTGTTTGTCAAACCGGATGAAAAGACCGCCCTTTTCGTCGATGCGAGAAGAAAATGTTCGCGCTAGTTGAGCGCGATCCCCTGATGATAATGACTGGCCAATTGAAGCTAAAGTTCTTTCAATACGGTCGCGTTGGCTTAGTTGCGTTTCTAGGCGAAGAATGGGATTATGATAGTGTCCCTGAAGATTCGTTTTATTGAATTTTAGTGTGCTTCTAAGGTCTGCAGGAAAGAGATTTTCAATCGCTTTTTTGACTTTTTCAGCATTCTCGGTGGCTTGGACAGAGGCTTGCACAGTTAGTCGAATCGGTCCGCTTTCTGTTGCGGCCACGATTACACACTCTCCAAAAAGACTCGTTTACAGCTATTTTCCACGTCGCCCGTATTTTCCAATACTGGGACGCAGTTTCTCCGCACCTGTACCCTTATGGCGTAGCCCACGAGATGTCTTGCTAGCAGGAGTTAATCCCCTGAAAACACGCCCCTTGTGAGTGGGGTCACAGATCCAGCTGATTCGTGGATCAGCCTGTATGGCAGGATGCGTAGGATCAACGAGCACTACTTCATACCAGAGATTTTTTCCATCTTCGGCAACATGATAAGATCCCAAGACACGTAGGGTCGGATACTTTCTAGCGGTCCGCTCCTCAGCAATCCATTGACGGCTGCGCCCCGGGGTAATCTTGACAGTTCCCAGCTTTCTGGGCTTGCGACCCCGAATAGGTCGGGGTTTCCGTCGAGATCCGCGAGGAATGCGTTGGCGTACCACAATGTAACCCTGTTTGGCCCGATACCCAATTTGACGAGCCCGGTCGATTCGCGTTGGCTTATCAACTCGGGTCGTTGCAGGTTCTTTTCGCCACTCAATAAGCCGTGTACGAATAAGGTCTTTCAATTCTTTATCCGGGCTCGCATAAAGTTCGCTAATGTGCTTATACATTGAGGTATATGCCTCCGCATAATTAGGGATAGCGAAACGCCATTCCCTATAAAATTGTTATGCTACTACTTGAGGATAGCCATTAATTTCTTAGCAATAATCACCGAATTGGCTCGGGAAGCTTCTTCTGTCTGCGCTCCGATATGTGGCGTTGACACCACATTAGGAAGGGCAACCAGTTTTTGTAAAAGCGGATTATCAAATGGAGGTTCATCAGTGAAAACATCAATCCCCGCGCCACCCAAGTGACCATCAACTAAAGCTTGATAGAGCGCCTGTTCGTCAACGATTCCACCACGTGCCGTGTTGATTAATATTGCACCTTTGGGCATGGTTTTTAGTTCATTCTCACCAACGAGCCCCCGAGTCTTCGGTGTTAAGGGAACATGCACCGTGAGGATGTCAGATACTGAAAGGAGCTCCTCCACGAGTACATACTTGACACCTAGCCGTTTCATCGCTTCAATACGCTCCGGTACTAAATCAAACCCATATACAGACATGTCAAAGGCTATTGCCCGTTTTGCCACTTCTTCACCAATGAGTCCAAACCCCCAAATACCCATACGGCGACCTCGCATTTCTCCACCTTTACTCGTTTTCTTGAGCCATTCACCCCGGCGAATTCCTGAATCTGCATACGGAATCTTGCGAAGCACATTAAGCGCCAAAGCGAAGACAAGCTCGGCGACAGACACCGAAGGGCCTTCTGGGGAGTTAACAACTGTAATTCCTTTCTCCTTTGCGGCTTGGATATCTACATTGTCTAATCCCACACCCGCACGAGCAACCACTTTCAATGAGGTGCCAGCTTCAATCACTTCCTTCGTTACCTTCGTCTGACTCCGAACGATGATTGCATCATACCCTTCAATCGACTTCAGTAATTGATTGGGAGCGATATCTGGCTGAAGATCGAGGTTAAATCCAACTTTCTGGAGTTCTTTGACAGCATCTTCGTGTATAGGATCTGCTACCAAAATGCGGACCTTTGTCATGTGTTTCACCAAACCTTCATTTCACAATGTTTTTCCTTTCATTGGGATGGATTGTTATCTGCCAATGCAGCAATCGCTGTCATTTATTTGTTATCGTTATTATTAGTCCATGGAGGCGATATGTTGTGCTGATTGGAATTGTTGGAAAACCTTCTTCGGGGAAGAGTACGTTTTTGAATGCAGCCTGTCGAACCGCGGCTAAGGTGGGAGCCTACCCATTCACCACTATCGACCCGAACCCAGGAACTGCCTATGTTCGCGTCGATTGCCTTTGTCAGGAATTTGAGGTTACCTGCAATGCCAAGAATTCGGTATGCCGCGAGGGGGTCCGCCTTATCCCCATCGATATGCTAGATGTTGCAGGCCTTGTTCCTGATGCCCACCTTGGACGGGGCCGAGGTAACGAGTTTCTTAGTGACCTAAGTCGCGCGGATGCCTTCATCCATGTCATAGATACATCAGGGTCCTTGAATGCGGAGGGGCAGGATGTAGAACCCGGAACTTGGGATCCCCGTCAGGATGTTGAGTTTCTTGAACGAGAAATCACCATGTGGCTAGTCCAAATTCTGCAACGAGACTGGCGGCGAATTTCACGGACAGCTGAAACGGAGAAACTGAAAATCAGTACCCTGCTAGCTGAAAGACTCTCAGGACTTCAAATTAGCGAGCAGGTGATTAAAAACGCCATTCTCGATGCTGAACTGCCAACCACGAAACCAACCGAATGGACGGAGGAGGAGCTTGAAAGATTTGTAAGTTATCTACGACGACGCGCAAAGCCTATGGTAATTGCAGCGAACAAAATTGACCGCCCAATGGCTGCCCACCACTTGGAGGCGCTACGTGAACTCACTGATGAAATTGTGATTCCATGTACTGCCGCAGGGGAATTTATACTCCGTAATCTGAGTGAAAAAGGCATTATTTCCTATCAACCAGGCGGATCTCGCTTCGAGATCTTAGCTCCCAATGAGCTAGGAGAGAAGGAGCAATCTCAATTACAACGATTACAATCAGAGATTTTGGACCGGTATGGGTCAACGGGGGTTCAACAAGTCTTGAATACGGTGGTCTTCGACGTCCTTCAACTCATTCCAGTCTATCCGGTTGAAGATGCGGGAAAGCTCTCAGATCATGATGGCAACGTCCTTCCGGATGTCTATCTGGTTCCCAAAGGAACCACCGCTCGACAACTTGCCTACAAAATCCACACTGAGTTAGGAGATACTTTCATCCATGCCCTTGATGCCCGAACCAAAAAACGTGTAGCTGAAAATTATGAACTACAAGCCAACGATGTTGTCCGCATCGTGGCAGCAGGAGCCACTCACTGAGCTAGCCCTCGCGTTCATAATGGCCCCATCTTTTTTGGGTTCCAAAGCTTCGCACACCACGACGTCGCAATTGGTCCCGAAGCTCTTTAGCATGATGGGTTTTGATTTCGCCCCGCCTTTCTAAGAAGTTGATGATTTCCAAGGCTTCATCCTCGGAGGAACAACGTCGTATAAAATCAATCACATCTGGTGAATGCCCAGAAAACCGGTTTTCTCCTATCTTTACCGGTTGGCGAGTTCGATCTGTCTCTTCCCACCGTACCCCCCCAACTCGGACACCGGGTCCAGAGGATTTTACCTCGTTTGCCAGGTGTGGTAGACGCTCTAAGATCTTTTCAGATAAATCCTCACACTCAGGATCCGTTCCCTCTTCAGCTTCATTAGGTATCTCCGATGGAGCTAGAGTCTTTTCTTTCTTGGTTTCTTTTCGTTTCGATACCATAATATGGTCCCGAACCAGGATCGTGATCTATTACTGGTCAAGATTCCTAAACCGTCGCAATAAAATATTGCGATTGATGCCCACATCGATTCTTTCCCAACTAAATGTCGTATCCGTAGAGTAATCAGCGGTTGCCAGGGATTCGAGATTCAATCCGAGTTGTTTTCCGGTTTGGAGCCATGTACCCGCGGTAATTTGATCATGTTGTGCTACTTCAAGTAGCAATGGAGCTAGTTCACTTGACCCCCGAGATAAGACGGTTTGTATAACCGCCCATCGAGGATTAGGCAAGTCAAGTTGGATGCGTCCATAACGACCAAGACCTTCCAGAATTTGCAGTCGCCTCTTCAATATTTTAAGCGGGGTTAAACCCAACCATTGGTATGGAGTATGCGGTTTAGGGATGAAAGGTGACACGCTCACGTGGATACGATGACTCCTGTCAGCTAAGGCTAGTAACCGAAGGCAAAAATCGTAAATCGCAGCCACATCATCATCGGTCTCGGTGGGCAACCCCACCATAAAATAGAGTTTGAACTGTGAAAAGCCTGCATCCAATGCGAATTCAAAAGCCTGCAGAAAGGTGTCATCGGGGATAGATTTTCCGATGAGCGATCGAAGGTGCTCTGAGCCCGCCTCGGGAGCAAAGGTAAGCGTGCGTTGTCCACCTTGGAAAATCAGTGGAAGAATTTCCGGATCTGAGAGATCAGCGCGAAGTGAAGGAACAGAGAGTTGATGCCCCTCATCTACAATCGCTGTAAGAAGTGGGATGAGTGCTGAATGGTCAATAAATCCTGAGGCCAACAAAGCTACCTTATCTACTACGGTGCACCGGGTTCCTTCATCGATAAGGCGATTCAGCGTACTCAATGTGCGTTCGCGACACGGACTATTTTGATAGCCAGTCATACAAAAGTTGCAGCGTCGATCACATCCCCGAGAAATTTCAACTAAAAGGCTCTGCCCAAAGGTCGGTTCAAGCTCTGCAGGAAATGGCGGGTCCGGTAACACTTGACAAGTAGGATGAAACGCTGAATCAAGATCAGCGATATAGGCTCGCGTCGCTTGAGCCCTTTCTGATAATAAAAAGCGGTTATCCAACCGGACATTCAGATCTTCAAGGGATTTAGTATTGAGAAGGGCATCGAGCAGCTGGGTGTAGACCGGTTCAATATCTCCAACTTGTACCACATCGATGAAAGGAAGGAGAGGAAAGGGATTCGAAAGGGCACAGGGACCTCCAACCAACACCCAAGGACGCTTTCGCTTTATTGCCAGCGGTGGAACTCCTGATCGAACCAGCATCTCAACTGCATGGACGAAATCGGTTTCAAACTGAAGAGAAAACGCCACCACGTCAAACTCAGAAAGAGGCTGCCCCGACTCAAGCGACCGAGGCGCCTCCCCTGGAACATAAAAGACTCGCTCACACGCAACCGCTGGATCAGCATTGAACTGAGCATACAATAACTGCACAGCAAGACTCGTCATGCCAACACGATACACGTTCGGATAACACAATGCGATACGCAGCTGAACCTTTCGCCAGTCTTTCTTCACAACATTGCGCTCCCGAAATTGCAGCGGCATTTTCTTTTCACCTTTCGGTGTCTTCAAAGGTTAAGACATAATGGTTTTCCCTCTAGCCCAGAAGCAACGCTACAAAAATATTCTGCCTTGAATGGAATTCGAGGAGTAACCCCAATGTGGAACATGATACAATGAAAGAAAGGAAACGGGCGTCTACTCGCTGGAGAGCTGTACAAGGGAATGGAGGGAAGGTGATTCCACCGCAATCCGACCTTTCATGGCTTCAAGCTCCGCTAAGAATGTTCTGAGAGCTTTAGCTCGCTTGAAGACACGAACGATCCCTAACTCGGTAATCCGGAGAACCGCAACACGGTTCATTACCTCCACGTAGATACCACCTAGGTACAGATCATGCTTCAGAAAGATCCGCCGCCCGGATTCGTTCTCTACATTTCGGGCTTTCCAAAAACCCTGCCGCTGGAGTGTTCGAGCAAACATAGTAAGCCAGACCCTAGCCACTTGGCGCATCTATTATTAATAAGCCTTACCGGTCAGCTTTCGTAGAATACTGTTTTAAATCGCTTCAAAAAAAGAAGCCAGGCTCGCTCTAAAGCCCTTACTTTCAAACCTCATTCTTAAGTCAGAGAATTGATTTCAAGGTTGTATAAAAAGCGGCTAATATCTCCATAACATGCGCGCGCTTAAAGGTGGTATTATCGCTTCTTATAACCAACACATGGAAGAATGGAACCTTACTCTGCAAATGGCGACTGAGTCTAGCTAGCCGCTGCGGCCGGTTGGGTGAGTAACTTGCTTTTTCGGATCTCGCTTTTTCGCAGTGGAAAAATGGTCTTCGCCTTGTTGTAGATGTCACTACCGATTTTACCAAGAACACATTCTTGGATGAAGGCATCGAAGTTAAGGCGTTTTGCGCGTTTTGTAATAACTTTTTCCATGACTTCACGAATAGCAGATTGTTGCGTTGCTTTGGCGCGGCGAACTGGAAAGGCTATGGCATAAATTCGAATCTGGTAGCCATCTTTGGTTGTGACATCAAATATACCATCGATGCGGCTGCTTCCTCGGCGGACGAGGCTGCGGAGATAGTCACGAGAGAAATCATGACCAGAAAAGTGGGTGTAGGCTTTATCACCTTTTACTTCATTGATCTGGAAGTAGAGTTTGATATGGATTTGATTAAAGTCGCCTGAGATGGCATAGAGTGTGGTCTCCACTTTACGACCCACTAGGGTTTTAGCGTTGCCTGAAGGGGTATCCCCAATTTCTATATTTCCAAAGGAGGAGGGGGCCACCATTGTATACCAGTGTTTTTCGCGCCACTTATCGCGAACTCGAGATTGTCGGCTCATGGTTCGTTACCTTTTGAAGGATAGTCGCTTTCGTGAAGCGTGAAGGGCAAAATCAGACTCGGCTATTTAATTGTTTCCTCATTCGCACTCTCCTCTGAGTCAGGAGTCACCTCTTTCATTCGCCCCATTTGTTTCCGGAGAATGCGTTCAATTATCTCCAAGAATCGCTCTTCTTGGCCTCGCGGAATCGTTGCGCCTGCAGCAATGTTGTGTCCACCACCGACCGCTCCGCTACCGATTTCTTCAGCGGCTTGTGACATGGCTTCGCCGAGGTCTGCTCCAGCCTCTACGATTTGTCGTGTTGTGCGCCCCGAGACCTTGACATGTCCTTCTCGAGAATACACAAAGGCAATAATTGGTTTTGTCCAATCGATCAGCCGTGCGTTCAATGCCATACCAGCAATTGAGCCCACGATGGTGTCAGGAACACGACCTTCAGCATGAAAGGTTTGAATGAGTTTCAGTTTCTTAATCGCTGTAGGATCATCAGTTAACCATTGAAGGCCCAAGGCGAGTTGTTCCCGATATTCTTTGAGGATAGTTTCAGCCTTTCGAAGAAGGGCACCTCGATCACCCATGCACACGGCAACGCCAATGCTGCCTTGATTGGAGCGTCCTGTGGAATTGAGCAGAGTGGAAAACATGCGAGCGTCACGAAGATAGCTCCCCTTCTCTTCCTGAAGGAGTGTGAATACTACGCCAATCAGTGATTGGGCTTCGCGTGGTGGAATATTCTGTTTGAGCATATAGGTGACAAGCGATGAGTTGAGTTTCCGCTTTTCGTCTTTGGAGAGGGAGGCGATTGAACGCCACTCATCACCTTCACGGAGATCAATGTCGAGATCAGCTAAAAAATTCAAAGCCCCTTCGGCATCGTTGCTAATCCCTGGTATGTAAGGGTCACTTGTGTATTGTAAGGCGATATGGATTGGTCGGGTTTCTCGTCCAAAGATTCGCAGATCAATGGATCGATCGATGACGCCAGCTGCGATGGCATCTTCAACGATGATTTCTTTGTTTAATCCGACAAAGTCGTGTTGCTTTCCACGATCTTGAACATCACCTAAAGCGCCTACCACCGCTAATGCCGCTAGATCTTCATTTGAGCCGCCGAGGTGGCGGGAGACGAGATAGGCAACTCCTGCACCGGAGATTTCGTAGGTGGCATCAAATCCACACTCATGCGGATTCACTTGGCGGATATTAGAAGGAACCTTCATCGATCCGGGAGGATGATGATCTAATATGATAATCTCCGCATCGCCTACTACCTTTGTAATTTGTGGTAACTGTCCACTCCCGAGGTCACAGAAGATGTAGTGGTTACAGCCCTTCCCGGAAATTTCTGATAAGTAGACATCATCGAGTTGACGGGCGATTCGTAATTGGAAAGGAGTGTTTCGGCGAGTTAACGTGGAACCGATAATGCCTGCAGCAGATAGGCCATCTGCATCTAGGTGAGAAGTCACAAAAATTGGTTCATTGGCTTCAATCCAGTCGTTGATACGGCTTGCCGCCGAATCTGCGGTTTCTAAAAGACGTTCCAAGTCACGGGTCAAGGAAATCAGCCAATAGCCTTTTGCGCCTAGCGAATGAGGAGCGCAGCTTGCTCTGGCGTGTATTTCCAGTCTTGAGGGAGAACACCCTGTCGACGGTAATATTTCACTAGGCGTCGTATTTTACTCTCAATTAATCGAAGTCCGTATTGAGAGTGTAAATCCTTTTTCGCATCTTCAAGGTGCCTTCGCAGAGTAACGGCTCGACTAATGAGATGGAAAAGGTCCTCAGGTACGCGTAATGATTGCTCATTTTCATTAAGAATCTGAGTAATGGTCTTACCGGTGATCGCCTTCACTAGGGGAATCCCATATTGGTCTCGGAGTTTTAACCCAATCATGGAGGGTTGATGACCTTCCTTGGCTAGCGTAGTTACGAGCTCTTCAACTTCCTCTGGTGTCCGTTGACACCAATCAGGAGTTTCGAGGCGGATTGGACGTTTGGAATGAGATTTTCCTTTTCGAGGGGAATGCATTCGAGCCATTAGATTTCACCAAGGTGATGAGAGATTCCTGCTTCAATAGGTTCTTAGACGCTAAGCACCGGAGAGCAGGAATCGACAACGGTATTTAATTGTATCTCTATTATGTGGTTGCAGAACCATAAGTCAGATACCAATTGACAAATTTAGCCAACGATTTGGCTCGGTGAGAGATCCGGTTTTTCATATCATCTGGCATTTCAGCATAGGTAGCGCCATCGCCTTCATCGGGGATAAAAATTGGATCAAACCCCCATTCAGTGCCGCGAATACGCCGTGATATTGTTCCCATGGTTTCCCCCTCAAAGAGTTGAATTTCCCGGTCTGGTTCTCCGTAAGCTATAATACTGCGAAATACGGCGACACGATTTTTCTCAGTTTGCATAAGCTTGAGAATGCCTGCATTATCAAGGGTCTTCAAAACGTACGAAGAATAAGGCCCGGGGAAACCATTGAGTTGGTAGATGAACAACCCGGCATCCTCAACAAACAGGGGACGCTTGAGCTGATGTAACGCCACTTCACAGCTGTGTTGGGCTATCTTATGCAGAGAACTCGATTGGATTTCAGTCGGTCGATCGTGAAATTGCTCAATTATAATCCCTGCACGCTTCGTAATCCGCTGGGCTTCAGCGAATTTATTTTTATTTCCAGTGACAAAGAGGAGCGGTCGCTGTGTCATGTGGTTCACCGGATTCGTTCTGTGATGTAGCGTCCACGGCTTTCTATTGCTTCGACCTTGCGGAAAACTTCATTGCTTCTATTTCCGAAGGTCTCGCTGTATCCTTCTTGGACTGCCTTATAACAGTCTTCCCAGTGTGTGTGATGAGTGCTCAGAAGAGCGCGGCGTAATAGATGAAGGTCTGTTCCAAAGTCTTCGATATTATTTGTGACCGTTGATAGCCCAAAATCAACGAAATAGATGAGATGTGATGGCCCCAGCAGCAAGTTCGAGGTCGTTAAGTCCCCATGAGTCATCTCATGCAAGTGTAAACGGGCGACAGCTTCGCCAATTTTTTTGAATACCCGACGCCGCTTGGCTTTCTTCAAGATAGGAACCTGTTCCTTAACTCGTTGCCCAGCAATGTATTCCATGATTATGGTCGCATTCTCTAGATCAACTTGAAAGAGAACAGGAGTAGCAACACCACTCTGACGTGCAGCAGCAAGGGATCGTGCTTCACGGATTGTCCGATCAGTGCGTAGTTTGGCATCTAATTGGGGGAGCCGATAGGGTTTAGGTCGACGGTATTTGCGGACAGAAGGATACCCGTAGAAGTCTTCTAGGTAGAGTGTGGCTTCTGCCCCTTTAGCAAGTAATTGTGACATAATAGATTCACGCCCCCCACGGTATATCGACCTGATCAAGACGCCATTTAGGTTGGGTTCGGCTTTCAGAGATGGCGGTTCGTTTACCTGCTTGAAGGAGGAGCAAGCCGTTGTATGCAATCATAGATCCATTGTCCCCAGCGTATTTTCGGGGAACTGAGGCAAATCGAGCCGATTGCTCTTCTGCTACGATTTGGAGCATTTCCTTGAGCCGGGCATTGGCTGCAACTCCTCCAGTGACTATCAGTTCCTTTCGTTGTGTGTGGGCTAAGGCTCGCTCAGTTACTTCAGCTATCATTGAAAACGCCGTTTCTTGAAGGCTATAGCTGACTTCTTCAAGGGAAACGCCTTGTGAAAGCAGCTGCTTTGACGCTGTTAACAATCCGGAAAAAGCCAGGTCCATACCCTTCACCGTGTATGGTAGTTCGTGATAGCCATTCTTCGCTTGAAGGGCTAGTTGCTCGATTTTTGGTCCACCAGGGTGTTTCAGATTCGCTTCCCGAGCAAACATATCAAGCATATTACCCAAAGCGATGTCTAAAGTTTCCCCGAAAATTCGATACCGCTGTGCTATCAGCGTAGTTATTTGTGTATTTCCACCAGATAAATAGATAACTAGCGGGTGGTCGGCTTTTGTGAAGAACCGAGCCTGTTCGATGTGGGCAACACAATGATTGACACCGACTAGAGGAACGCCAAGGCTTGTAGCAAGACTCCGTGCAAAAACGGCACCTACACGAAGTGCAGGAGGAAGACCAGGTCCCTGTGAAAACGCGATTCCATTCACCTGATTATGGAAAATCTTAGCCCGAGTGAATGCTTCAGATAACACATGTAGTGCATAGACTTGATGGTGTTCGGCTGCTTCTCGAGGATGAATCCCACCTTCTTGGGGAGAATATACCGCCTTTACATCGGCGAGAATTTGACCTGTGCTATCTACTATACCGATACCGAAGGTATGTGCTGTGCTTTCAATACCTAGAACAACCATCTTGACCTAACCACACCTAAAAACAAGTTATGTGCCACATGACGTGACCCTGATAAACCACCAAAGTGTAAGTGGGTCGTCGTGTCTAAGTTTCTTTCCCCTCATTCTTCTTTGAGGGCTTATATTCTGTAAACCCACAACGGCCACAGTGGAACCGATTGGCATGTTCTGCCATGAAGGTGCCTTCACCGCAGCGTGAACATGACCTGCGTTTACGTTCGAGTTTTCCATCCTTTCCAACAGAGTAATATTTGTGTGTCTTTGTCGTCGGATTTCACCTTTTATTAATTCTTGAATCGAATTATGACCCTTCCTTTTTCTCTGCCCGAGGTTTCTCTTTTTTGTCCTCTTCTCGCTTGGGCTTTTCATCTTCCTTCTTTTTAAGCGGCTCTAGTGGCTTTTCAGCCTTTTCTTTTGATGCCTCTTGGGCTTCTTCTTTCTTCTCTTTGGCCGCAGGTTTGGCTACTTTCATGGCGGGTGGCTGTGTAGCCTCTTCAGCGCCATTTCGTTTTTTGATGTACGTCTGTTCTTGCGTTTCGGCAGCTTCTTTTGAAGGATAAAGATGAGCATAGCCCTGAGAGATGGATTGGCCATATTGTCCAACAAGTTTAATGATATAGAGTTGATCTTCTTTGCAATTCAGCATAGCAGCAAGTTTTGCACGGGCATCAACGCGAGGAGGTGTCGCAGTTCCCGTATGATCAATTAAGAAAGTAATTTCCTGACGCTGAAGGAGCGCATTGTCATTTTTCTCTTCGATTTTGATTTTCATCTTTTTGCACCATTTCTTGTAAGATTGCGTTTACTGCCTGTTTGTGCTCTGCCGCGACCTTAATGACAACTATGCCCTGATTGGGAAGCCCGTATACAACGGCTGAGCCAGAGGGTGCAAGTGCCACTGCGGGCAGTGCCGTTAGGTCCTCTTCGCCCTCTATTAAGAGTTTCGCAGTTTTGCCAGATTGACCAGCAGTGAGGGCTAGTTCGATGGCAATCCATACCTCAGGACGAATTTCAGCAGCAGCATTTGTTGCTGTAAAGGTGACATCAGTTGTTAGGGAAAATTCCACAGGATCATTGCGCTTTGTTTTTCCATCCAGAATAGACAGGGTGGCTTGGCAGTTGACCTTCGCTAGATTAATCGAGACCAAGTCACCAACCGCGATGACGGGAGCTAGCTTGTGTTTCCGAATATAAGCGCAAGCGTCTTCTGCCGCGCCTAAGTCTGTTCGGGAGAACAGCTCGCCTTTCGGTCCTTGGAGTGATTGACGAAGATGGTCGGGGAGTACAAGGGTATTTTGTCGCAGCTGCTTGGCAGCCAACTATTTCACCTAACGGACTTGGAGAGCGTATTCCCCATCTTTAGTGATGTTGAGTTTCTTGGCAATCATGGAATGTTCGGGATCAAAAATCAAAACTAGCCCGGAGAAGCTCTCTGAAAGATTGGTACTTTTGCAGGCTGGACAATGTGATTTAGTTGTCATCGTATGACAGACTTTGCATGCTTTTCGTTTGGCCATTTTCATCACCAGTATCGGGTTTTGCGGGTTAGGAAATCAAGGAGCTTATCATTTTTCCTTATCTTTTCCTTCTTTCTTCTTCTCCGCTTTTCGCTTTGATTCAAGTAATTTCGCGATTTCTTCTTTAATCCACTCAAACTTGCCTAGAAAAGGCTGTCGCATTGTCAAGCCAAGTTTTCCACTACGGGCACCGCCATCGATACTAACCGCAACGATTCGGGTGCGCACTAAATCGCCTTCTGTGATGACTCGCCCCGTCTCCTTGCCAACCAGGGCCGCACTTCGGGGATCGTATGAGAAGAAGTCATCGGTAATTTGGCTCACATGGCAGAGTCCATCAAGGGGACCTAGACGAATGAAGGCTCCGAAATCAACTACTTCCACAACCTCGCCTTGGGTAAGGAAGTTCACTTTGGGATCAAAGGTAAGGACTTCAAGCTTCACGTCATGGTAGGTTGCGCCGTCACCAGGAATGATTTTCCCCACTCCAATCGCGAGTACTTCGGTAACTGCGATGATGAACCCAAGGTCGACATCGATGATTCCTTCGTATTGTTCACGAAGAATTTCTTCAGCAACCTCATACAGGTCTTCGCTGAACCGATTCGGCGGAATGCGCACATGCCCTTTTATGATAACGGCTTGGTAGATGGTCCTGCCTCCGACTTCCGACCGATTACAAGTCGGGCTGATAAGCTTTTCTATTCAATTGCTACGCTCTTGTATTTACCGTTTGTCTTACTCGTTAAGGGCAAGGATAGCTAGTTTTCGTAAAAATATGGCACGAGAACCCTGTTTTACTAGTTTTCGGCGTAGTGCACCATCATTCGTGGCTACGATGGCTCCTGTTTCATGCGCATAGCGTAGAAGTGCGGAGTCTGCGTCAAGGTCCTGAATAGATGCAGGAAGATCGGTAAGTACTTGGCAAAATTGTTCCATCAACTGATACGCGCTTTCCGCCGCTCGTCTTTCTTTGGCAGTTCCTTGAGTCTTTAACCATTCCAATTCAGTGATAATTTGTGGGAGGAGTACAAAATGAACTTGCCCACCGATTAGCCGTGGAATTTCGTTAAAGATATCGATTTGGCGCTGAAAAGGGAGTAGAAGAAAATTCGTATCCAACAGAACTTTCGTCCCATAAGACGCCTGCAAATTATTCGGCAACGACGGTGCCCCATCCGATTAACCGCCACCGCATTTCGATTTGTCGGCTTATCGCGACACGTTGATTGGGAATCACGGCGACGGGTTTTCTAAGTGTAAAGGTAATCTTGTTTTTACTTCCAATGTTTGTGACCTGGCCCACCGTTGCTGAAGAGCCGACGATCAGCATGAGCGTTTCATTCGGTTTTATCCCTTGGACAGCAGTCTGTTCTACCATACCGACAACGCGTTTGAGTAGGTATGATTCCAGTGTCAGTTGCTCCATAATTGGGGGGAGCTTTCCCGTTGGTCCAGCAAGGTTGCCAATCAAGGCATCGGCACGTGTCAGCGACGGATCAAGGTTGGTTCCCATTCCAATTAAGCCGCTGGGATGAGCGATTTTGAGGGATTTTCCAGTTCCGGTCTGAATGCTTTTTACCGAGGTGAATATAGGTGTGTAGTTGATATTGCTTTTTTCTTTCACTGGAATTCCGGGTCGAATTTCAAGTTCATCGCCCACCGATACCTTTCCTTGGATGATAGTGCCACCAATGACGCCGCCAAGCAAATCCTTGGGTCGTGTACCTGGTTTATTGATGTCAAAGGAACGGGCTACATAAAACAATCCAGGCTTCTCTAAGTCCCGTTTGGGAGTGGGAATGACTTGTTCAATGGTTTGAATAAGGAAATCAATGTTGGTCCCAAACATGGCGGAAATGGGGATTATTGGGGCATTTTCAGCAATAGACCCAGCAACAAAGCGTTTGATTTGATTATAATTGGCAAGGGCTTCCTTTTCGGATACCACTTCCACTTTGTTTTGGGCAATGATGATTTTATCAACGCCGATGATTTCCAAGGCGGCCAGGTGTTCCCGTGTTTGTGGTTGGGGGCATTTCTCATTCGCTGCAATGAGCAAGATTGCTCCATCCATCAATGCGGCGCCTGATATCATGGTAGCCATCAACACTTCGTGCCCAGGTGCATCCACGAGTGAGATCCGTCGTAAGGGTTCCGCTTTCCCTCCGCATTTGGTGCACTTCGGTGAGGTTGTATATGCAACAGCACCACTGCACCTCTCACATTTGTAAAACGTGACATCTGCATATCCTAATTTGATGGAAATTCCACGACGAAGCTCTTCTGAATGGCGGTCAGTCCATTCCCCCGATAATGCCTTTGCTAAGGTTGTCTTCCCATGGTCGACATGGCCCACTAGACCGATGTTGACTTCAGCTTGTTTGGGCATGGTTTTCCGGGAAGACATGATAACTTGTCATCTCATAGGGGACTTCTATGTTTAATTCTT
The DNA here is from genome assembly GCA_048938295.1 of Promethearchaeota archaeon. Classification (GTDB taxonomy): domain Archaea; phylum Asgardarchaeota; class Hermodarchaeia; order Hermodarchaeales; family Hermodarchaeaceae; genus Hermodarchaeum. The sequence goes on along the minus strand of JBHLMI010000018.1, from coordinate 19,208 downwards.
ATGAGGAAGCGGTGCTTTGCTCAATTAATTCTAGAATGGGTTTGGGCCCTGGAGTAATGATTTTGGCATTCACTTGTACGATTTCATCGGTGATTTCGTTGCCACGAACCCGTCGTCGACGGCGTTCTCCGTGGGTTTTGGGCTTGTATCCGATCCCTCCTGCTAGCAGTGGACGCTTACGGACTGCACCGTGGACATCTGGGCGCATGGGCGTTCCCGTTCCATCACTACCACCAGTGATTTTGAATTGATAGCCCCCGAAGCCTAGGGGATCACCATCTACAATTTCACCAATGATTTTGCCGTGAAGGAGACGGCTACGCTGCTCACTGAGTTCTAGTTGGATGGTCTTTCCGCTATGGGGATCACCGATGACTAAACGGATACGTGTCATAACAGAGACCTCAATTTTTGTACTAATTCAGTTCCACTTTCCACTTAGTAGGGAAGGCGCTGATGAATTCGTAGCATAGGATTAGCGCTTATCAATCTTACCATCAAATGAATGGAGGATAAAAGGTATAGTGATAGAGAAATTAGACGCCCCAAAAGGGTTGCACGTGCTTGCGTTTCAGTTCCAAGAACTCATGTAACAATTCCTGTTCATCGGCTGAGAGTTTATCCTTGAACTCCTGGTTAAGTCGAATAACCATTCCCTCGGGTAAATCAATGTAGAGAATATCACCTTCATCGATTTGGCGACCCACAGTAGCCCCACGAATGGACACGGCGACTTCAGCACCAATACGAGCTATGGAGATGGTCTCGCCACTATCTTGAATTTGCTGAATTGAGCCAACCCGACGGTTGTCAGGGGTTATGAGGTGGCTTTTGGCACTAATGCGTCCAGCAAGCACTCTCACGCCGACGACAGCAGGATTACTCTGTCGAAAGACATAACCTGGGAGAATTTCGAACTTCCCAGGGAAAATAAGTTCTTCAAGCATTGCCTCCTCAAGTTTTCGGTGCTTATCTGAGACCCAGTTCTCATACTGGTCCACCAAATCATAGATGATTTGGCTTTGGAAGATTGGGACGCTTAACTCATCGGCTTCCTTAGCTGCATCTGGTAGGGGTCTTACATTGAAGGCTAAAATGACGCCAACGAAGGGATCGTGCTCATAGACAGTGGAAACAGCTTTCACTTCCTTCTTCGAAATGTCGCCAATATCTGCTCGGCGAATGGGAATGTCGCGTGCCTTCAGATATTCGATGAGTGCTTCTAGGGAGCCCAGAGTGTCAGCTTTTAGTAGCACTCCGATTTTGTCCGTTTCAATCCGAACGGCTTCCATGTCCTGAATGATGCGTTCCTTAATGGATTCGATGTCGTCATCAGAGTTAGCTACAAATAAACCTGCTCCCGCAATCGCTCCATCCAAGTCAGGGGCGGCAACCTTGATACCAGCGGCAGCAATTACTTCTTTGACCGGTGAAAATCGTTCACGGGGATCGCGAATTTCATCGAGGGGCTTGGGCATCAGAAGAGCGCGAACATGGGTGGTTATTGGTTCCGGTAGTCCACCTACGACAATGGTATCGCCCTGGTGGAGAACCCCGTCGTAGATGATGGTGTCAACAGTGATACCGAGTCCTGGTTCCTCCTTAACTTCCAGAACGACACCTTTGGCGGGACCTTTAGTAGTCTGTAATTGTTCTTCGAGAAACTGCTGCGCAAGTCCGATTAACACTAAGAGGAGTTCTGATAATCCTTCCCCGGTTTTTGCACTTGTGGGGACAATCGCCACAGTTTTTGCGAAATTCGTGATGCGATCGTAGCGATCAGATTGAATGTTTTCACGTGACAGGTCGCCCATGACTTCATAGATCTTCTTATCTAGCTCTCCTTTGACAAATTCCGATTGGGCTTTGAGTGATTCGCTGATTACCCAGGTATCTTGGGGTTTCCAGCCAGGTTGTCGATCCACCTTGTTCAGGGCGATAAGAAAGGGCGTCTTACGAGCTCGGAGAATGCGCAGTGACTCATAGGTTTGCGGTTGGAGCCCATCGACGATATCGATGACAAGAATAGCAATATCCGCTACCGCGCCCCCCCGTTTCCGTAAATTAAAGAATGCAGCATGACCGGGTGTGTCGATTATCAGTAGTCCTGGAAGTGTTAGTTTCCGCTTGAAAGTCTTCATAAGGGGGCCAACCAGTTCTTTTACCGTGGATAAGGGAAAGAAACTAGCCCCAATTTGTTGAGTGATGCCCCCAGCTTCACGCGCTTGGACTCCAGTGCCTCTGATTTTGTCAAGGAGACTGGTTTTACCTGTGTCAATATGACCTAGCATGGTGACAATAGGTTGACGGATGGGCATCGACAACACCTCCGCTAACGCGTTATTACCAGGGCAGCGCTCTAGTTTGCATCGACAGGTCTGCGCTATTTAAGGCTTATGTCCCTGGAAATCAGGGAAAGAAGAGTTTCTTCACCGAGAGAAGCCTTTTTGTGTGAAAAACTAATTGTGCCATTCGAGGTGTGCCCCTTGGAACAAACTTTACTTATCCTGAAACCTGATGCCACTATGCGAAGAGGTGTAGGAGCAGCTGTATTTGAACAAATCCTCAATTCTCTGCCTGATGCCAAGTTGAAAGGATTTCTAGAAATGTCAGTTCCATCTAATTTAGCAGAAAAACACTACGCCATTCACGAAGGCAAGTTCTTCTATCCCTGGCTGTTGCAATTCATCCAGGTGGGTAATGTTCTGGTAACCGTCTTAGAAGGCGAAGATATTGTTGCGCAACTCCGAGAAGTTCTGGGGGCGACCTTTGTTGAGAAAGCTAACCCCGACAGTATTCGGGGAAAATATGGAATTGTTGGTGGGGTGAACGTAGCCCATGCTTCCGACGAACCTGCCAACGCAGAAAAGGAAATTGCCCTTTGGCAAAAGGAAGCCCAGTTGGACCTGAACCAAGATGGACTTGAAGCTATCAATGCATATATTGCCAAATGGTTGGAAACCCCAATAGTAGCCACGGAACAAATTCGTCAAATTTGCCACGATTATGCTCGCGAATACCTGAATCGAGGAACATACCAATCTGAGATCACTGAGCTGCTAATCGAGGAATGCCCAGACTGGACTGAATCAGAGCTGAATAGACTGGCCAACGCCATTTTGGGAAATATGGATCTAGACCGTGATAGTGACTCTTGAAATACTACCATCAGCAGAATGGATGAAGGAAAATGAGCAAGAGAAGGAAGGCGAATATTACTTTGATTTAGACTCAGATTTAGATTTCTTGGCTGGTTTCTTTGTTTCAGATTTCGCAGCTGTTTTCTTTTCAGTTGCCTTGGTTTCTTTCTTAGTTTTTTTCTTGCCTTTCTGTTTTATTTTGGGTTTTGAGGGTTCTTCTTTGGGGGTAACCTTGGGTTTTGCCTCAGCCTTCTTCGCTTTGGGTGTGGGTTTTGCCCTACTCTTCTTCGCAGCATGTGCTCGACGACGTGTTCGCTCCTCATACACTTCGGTCCATTTCAGACGTCTGGGCCGTCGCTTGAGAAGAATTTGATTCCGCCAACATTTGCTCGAACAAAGGTAGAAGAGCGACCCATCGTTTTTCACATAAACGGAGCCTGTGCCTGGCTCAATATCGGTACCACAGAAAGTACAAGTATATTTTTTGACCATTCATAATCCCAAGCTGCAAGTTCTATGGAGTACGTATCTTCCGTGCTTCGCGTTCAGTTTCACGTAGAACCAAGACATCTCCTTCGCTGATTGGACCTTTGACATTTCGGGTGAGAATGCGGCCTGTATCACGGCCTTCCAATACGCGGACCCGGACCTGGATGATTTCTCCAGTGAGACCCGTTCGTCCCACAACCTGGACGACTTCAGCAGGAATGCCCACGTCTTCTGAACTCATTTATCTGTCACCCTTGGTTATGCCTATTTTTGTAGGTCCTTCAACTTTTTAGCAAGATCAGCGATGAGCTTCTGCGCTTCCCCTGCTTCAATGACCGCGGCGGAGGCAGAAGGAACATCGATGCCGAGGGAGCTGCCCACTTTGTTTTTGCTGGCAACATAGATGTAAGGAATGTTCTTCTCTTCACACATAACGGGAAGATGGAAGATGATTTCAGGGGGATCTACATCTTCAGCAATGACGACAAATTTCGCGATTGCTCGTTCAACGGCTTTAGTGGTTTCGTTAGTTCCCTTACGGACCTTGCCAGTATCCCGGGCAAGCTCGATTATCTCATATGCAATATCTTGCAGTTCTTTTGGTGCTGTGAATTTAACATGCGCTTTTGACAACAAGAACACCTCATGGTGTATTCATCGGGTCTTGTCGAGGTCGACAGCCTGTAATGAATAGACCCGTGGCTGCGGCGACACTGTAGCAAACGACTCGACATTTAAAGGTTTTTCTTCTCACAGTCCGATTGGCTTATTTTTACTTGCGGATGTGGCGGTCAGCCTGAAATTCCACAAGTTCGTCATACACGCGGAATTCAAGCCATTCTCGGGTCCTACCCGTGATGACCAAAGGGGCTTGGGCTAATTCTTTGAGATTGGAAGCACCAACAAGAAACATCGCGGCTTTAAGACCATGAATCAGGCTTGCTAGAAAGAGTTGAACAGCTTGTGCATCGATGATTGCAGAGGAGAGAACTGGCAGAGCGACACCAGCAAGGTCGGCTCCAATAGCTATAGCCTTGGCAATATCAATCCCCGTCCGGATTCCTCCAGATGCGATAATGGGGATTCGTTTCTTCACATGATGTGCAACTTCAAAGGTTGCTACGGCTGTAGGTATTCCCCAATCGGTAAACCAACGGCCTAACGTAGCCTTCATGGCATCTTCTGGTTTAGCGCGTTTCGCCTCGACTTTAGGCCAGCTGGTTCCTCCAAGTCCTGCAACATCTAACGCCTTGACACCAGCAGCCATCAAGGCTTTAGCTGAGCTTTGGTTTAGGCCGGCTCCGGTCTCTTTGGCAATGAGAGGCGTAGAGAGCTTAGTGGTCAGCTTTTTAATGGATGAGAGCACGCCAGCGAAGGTCGCTTCACCTTCTGGCTGAACAGCTTCCTGTGCGGCATTGAAGTGGATAGCAAGCGCATTGGCGTGAATCATGTCAATCGCCGTTTGCGCCTCTTCTACACCCCAACCTAATGACAGCTGCGGAGCTCCGATGTTTCCAACGAGGAAGGCTGTCGGAGCATGTTCGCGGGTGACCGTAAAAGAATCGGTTAGACTGGCATCTTCAACGGCAGCGCGTTGACTCCCGACGCCCATAGCAAGTCCTAGCGATTCAACGGCCTGGGCAATGTGCTTGTTAATTGCTAGAGCTTCCTGATGCCCACCAGTCATGGCAGTGACCATCAAAGGAGCTTGCAGTTTATGTCCAAGGAAGGTGGTTCGAATGTCCACATCGTCCAAATTCAATTCAGGAACTGCATTATGAACTAAGGTGATATCGTCAAATCCTGTGGGAATGCTGGATTCCACTTCACTCTCTAAACAGATACGAATATGGTCCAGTTTCCGGTCTTCAGTTAGGTTGTCTTTTGCCTCTGATTTCGTTTTTGATTGGGGTTTTACCAATATCAGCTCCTCCCGGAACCTGTGGGAGCAGTTTGTGATTTCTATTGGGATTATTCGCTAGATGAGTTCGACAATACCGTTTGTGGCGTCAACCCGTAATTGCTGCCCCGTTTTGATTTGGTCAATTGGAATTTTATCAACGGCTGGAATTTCGCTAATGATACAGCCAACGGCGACAATCGTCTCAGTTTGCTTGTTGATTATTGCCACTGGTCCTTTACCTGTTTTAGCCAGTTGGTAGAGGACATAGGATCCAACAGTTGATCCTTTTCCGCTGGGAAAGACGAGTACTTTACCAGTGACAGATTGTCCTTCCAGCTCATGGTTTTTTTCCACAACAACCCCAGTTTTAGGATCTACCCCTCCATAGAAGGAAAGTCCTTGACTGGTGACTAACGCTTCACCGTCAGCTGAGCCAGGAGAGATTTTACGCCCCTCGAATTTCTTGGTCATTGCATCAACGCCTCCTCGATGCATACTTCCAACGAACAGTGTTTCGTCTGGAATTTATTACGCCCGCGTCCATAATAGCAGCCTTTCGCTGAATCGGTGCATAATCCGGTAAATCGCCCTTTGATTGGAGCAACTACACAACAAGTATCACAGGCAAATTTGATTCCTGCGGCTTCGATGGTTTGGGTGTATCCCATGCGGTCGGCGACCTGTTTGGTGGGTCGAGCGGTCGTAATCCAGGTCTCTTTTTTCACCTGCTTGCCCTTAACGAGTTCAGCTATGTGCTGGATTTCCTGTAGCGAAGCGTGAGGACAGCCAATACTCACAAAATCAATGGTGGCATTTTCTTCGTTGAGGTCTTCCTCAGCCTTTTCGAGGTCCGTTTTTGTTATGGTGATAGTTTCTTTAGGGATCGTGGTCTTGTTGGGGGTTAATCCTTCCATATGGAAAAGGGCGGTTCCCCCGTACGTGGCAATGGATGCACAGAATGATTTAAGCTCATCAGTATTTGCACTGGGAATGCCAGTGATGTAGGGAATGGTCCACTCAGTTTTCGAGTCAAGGATATCGCCGATGACTTTCCCTAGAGTGCCAAACTGAGCAGTACCTGAAATCGACGGTTTTACTGTGAATCCGATTTGGGCTTGACGGTTTTGGTCGAGATGGTAGCCGTATTTGGGGGTGTACCCAGTTAGAGCAGCTGCTAGGGCGCTAGGTCCACCTTCCCGGTTGGTTTTTGCGCCAATCACTGAATTAGCAAAACATACTGCACTGCTTTCAGCCCAGGCGATGTGTTCCCCGAAGTGGGGGAGGTTTCCGACCAGGTAAGGTGTACAAGTACAAGTCGTAATGATGCCCATCTTCGCAAAGGCGTTGACCACCCGTTCTTGATTCTTCGCGAACTCGGGATCAATTCCTAAGATCTTCCAATTCTCCAGATCCATTCCAGCAGGATTGAGGGTGGTTAATACCCGAACACGCCCGTCCTTGGCCATCTGAGCCAGCCAGTCTAATCCAGGTTCCTCAAGATTGGCATAGCTGACTCCAGCAATTTGCACGGAGGTGACTGGGACCATTTCTTCAGCATCAAATATATCGCCAAGCGCATTGAGAATTTCCATGCTCTTTTGGGCGGCGTATCCGTGTTTTCCGTCAAGCATTTCTTTCTGAAGGCGGGTTAGCTTCATGGTCTGCGTTACTCCCGAATGAATCGTTTTAGGTCGACATGGGGGAAGCTGGCTTTATCAAAGTTTTTTCCTTCGGTTTTTAATGGATGAGTGAGATCGAAACCGATTTTTGTTGTCAAGTAAGTTCCTGGCTCCGAACTGGGATCGAGGCTGCTTCCCCGTTCTTTGTCTTTTACAATCATGTCTACGTCGCCTTGAAAACGAGTAGCCATCGACCATTCCACGTCGAGGGGGTCATATATGTCAATATCTTTATCAACTATGAAGACGTGTTTCAAGCTCCTATGGCCTTCAAAAGCGCCTTCTATGGCTAGTTTGCCATCCTCTTCTCGCTGTTTGTCGATTTTGACAATGGCGTGCAGCCAACTCGTACCACCGGGATTCACGTTCACGTCAAGGCAGTGAACGCCTTTCTCTGTGACTTTGCGAAAGATAGTGGGTTCGCGTGGCATGCCCATGAGGAGTTTGTGTTCGAACGCGCCTGGAAGAAGCGCCTGCCATATGGCGTCTTTTCGGTGGGTGATGCAGCTGACCTCGAAAACCGGTTCGTTGCGAATCACATCATAAGTCTCAGTTAAATCGATGAAAGGGCCTTCATCATGGCGTTTGTCACGATAGACGGTACCTTCAATTACCCACTCGCAGTCAGCAGGGATAAGGAGATCCGATGTCTTGGCTTTTACAACGCGGATAGGTTCTAACGCGTTGGCGATTTCAAGCTCGTTTATCCCAATATCTACACTAGTTGCCGCGGCAACGAGAATGTTTGGCGTATTTCCAATGCAGTAAGCAACTTTCACTTCACCGAGATCTTCGAGAAAGGCGTGAAAGTTTCGCTTCGCGACTACACGGGTACTCATCATATCCTTTTTAATTTGCATAGCCCGATGGAAGTCCAGATTTTGACCATACTTGGGGTGACCTGCAACAACAACAGCTGACGAAATATATGGACCACCATCACTTTCATTATGTAAAAGAATTGGAATCTTGTCAAGGTCAACATCAGTTTCGACAACTTCTTGACAGGGAGCATTGTGGATTGTTTCAGGAACTGATCGATCCTCGATGGCTTTGCTTAACGTGGGAATCAGTTCGTTAGTGTTGATTCCCAGATAGGAGGCTACACTCTCTTTGTTGCAAAAGAGGTTACCCATAATTCGGTAATCTGAATCCTTGACGTTTTCAAAGAGAACCGGTCTCGGTTCAACAGCTTTGAGGATTCCACCAGCCTCCAGGCGCTTTGAGACGGGTTCGGTAATCTTTAACAGTGTTCCCTCTTTGTCCAGTTTCTTCAAATGGCTTCGTAAATTCATTCAATTCACCTCATAGAATCTTATACACCAATAGAATATCGCCAGGCAGAAAAGCCACGTTGCTTAATAGCACCAAAGATATTGTCTTGTAGGTCTCGACCTGGCGTTAAAGCTACCATATTCCCACCGCGCCCAGTTCCCGTAAGTTTTGCGCCCCATGCTCCAGCTTGACGGGACACACCGACTAACTCTTCAAGTTCCACGCATGATACGCCAATCTCTATGAGAAGGTTGTGGTTTTGATTCATCAGCAGACCGATAAGTTGTAAATCGTGGTCTTCGAAGCCTTGGCGAGCCGTGTTTACAATATCTAGATAGTCTTCGATGATTTGGTCGAACCACTTCCCCTTTTCTTCCTTCATGCGGCGCACATCAGCAACGACCTCCTTGGTACTGGCAGTGATTCCGGTGCTGGCAATCACGATTTCTGTGGGTTCTTTCATCTTAATTGTTTCAATGGTCGGCTCCCCACCCTCTAAATTTCGTTTGAACCAAACTATGCCTCCAAAAGTTGCAGCCGTATTGTCAATGCCACTTGGAGTTCCGTGGTAACCCTTTTCACCCTCATATGCGCATGCGTTTACCTTATTATCATCCCAGCCGAGCCTGAATTCTTCGTTTAGTGCACGGGCAATTGCAACACAGCTTGCAGCACTTGCTCCGATTCCACTGGCACAAACCAGTTTTCCACCGAGTGTGATGTGGATGCCTGTTTCACTGAGGTCAATATCGGCAAAGCGGAGGATGTTTTCGATGGAAGCAGTCTGCTCATCTTGTTTTTTCTTTTTGTATCCAGGTACAGCAGGTCGATTGTCCGTAAGGCTCCATCCTGATTCTTGTGTCCTACGTACAAAGGCAGTTGTTGTAGATCCGATTGCGGCGGCAATAGCGGGGAGCCCATAAACAACGAAATGTTCGCCAAAAAGAATGGTTTTCCCGTATCCTGCGCCTTTAGCCAATATGATTGACCTCCAGAGGTGTGAAGATGATATTGAATGAGATAAGATATCTCATTCGAATGGGGATGTTACGGGTCGATTCGGATTTGAACGCTTAAGAGCCTTTCCATGCCTCAACGAAAAGATGCCTTTACTTGTTATGCTTCGGTTCGGCGTAAGATTGCCTCAAAGTCTTCAACTTTGAAGGGAAATTCAGCGTCAGGTGTCAATTGACCGCGTTCCCGGAGAACTTGGCGAGCTAGGAGCCAGTAGGTGAGAGAGAGGGATTTGCGGCCCTTATTGTTACACGGCACTGCAAGGTCGATGTATTGCAGGGAGTTGTCGGTATCGACCAGCGCCACAATGGGGACTCGAACCTTTGCCCCCTCACGGACAGCCTGAGCATCTGCCCTTGGATCGGTGATAAAGATAATCGATGGTTCTGTATATTGGGGTAGATGTGGGTTTGTGAAGGTGCCAGGAATGAACCGACCGGATAGGGGTGTGGCTCCGGTAATCGTGCAAAAGGTGTTAATGGGCTTTTGGGCATATTGTCGGGCGCCCACGACGGCTACAGTAGAGGGATCGTAACGGGCTAGCGTTCGTGCCGCAACACGGACCCGTTCATCGAATTTCCGAATGTCAAGAACATACAACCCGTCTTGACGTACTCGGTAGATATACGGTTCCATAGTGACGGTTTTCACTTGTGTACCGATGTGGATACCGGCGGCAAGATACTGATCTAGGGCAATGAGAAGATCTTCGGTCATGTTATGTTCGCTCCGCAAATTGTAAGACTGCATCGATGATGTCTACATGACTTAGGAGCATTCTTCGACAACAGTAACGTTTGAGTCCCATTGAATCCAAGACGGCGGCAGGGTCTTCTCCTTGCCGAACGCGTCGGCTATACTCCTCCCATTTGTCAGCAACCAGCCGACCACAAGTGAAACAGCGAATTGGAATAATCATGAATTTCGTCTCCTCTACCGGTAACTCTTTTGCCTCTTTGCTCGGGCACCAGGACCCCCGAACTTTTTCTTTTCCTTCCGACGCGAATCACCTGCCATGAGCGTTCGGTCATATTCAACATACTGCTTACGAAGATCAGCACTCTTCGTGAAGTCCACCAGTGCCCGCGCGACTGCCATACGGGACGCTTGGGCCTGACCCATTGTTCCACCTCCGCGAACGTTGACACGAATATCTACCTTAGAGGTAATGTTAGAACCAGCGATTAAGACTGGCTCTTCGATAATCTGCCGTGCAATAAGTGGATCGTAATTTTCTAACGGAATCTTGTTAATGAGGATTCGTCCGGTTCCTTCTCGTACTGTAGCACGCGCAGTGGCTGTTTTCCGTTTTCCTGCACTTACGGTTATTTTCATGCTGATCCCTTCCATCCAAGTTCTTGGGCGATTTCACCTAGGTACATCGTACGACGCCCCGTCCGTTCAAACTCTGAGACGTCAAGATGCCGTTTAGCTTTCAATCCGTCAGGAGTTCCAGTGTACACGCGGAGCCGCTTCATGGCTTTGCGACCCCGATCCTTTTTCCAGGGAACCATCCCACGGATCATTCTGCGAAGAAGCCGATCGGGTTGATGGGGATGTAATGGCCCCTTCCAAGGAGCGCTGCGGGTTCGCCGTCCAAGCTCTTCCTTATATTGCAGAATGAGACTGGACCGATTTCCTGACAACAATGCCTTTTCGGCATTAATTACTATAACATGTTCGCCTTGAAGTAGCTGTTTTGCTACCACTGTTGCTAAGCGTCCAGCAACAGCATTGTGAGCATCAACTAGGAGTGGCTCGATGGGCGCAGACTCATCAGATAATGCGGGTTGCTTTGATTTTACCATTTTTCTAGCCTCCTTAGCTGATGATTTGGGCATTTTTCCCGGTTGGATTTTGTTCCATGAACTCTTCAATAGTCAGACATTTTCCGCCATTACCCTCAATCTTTGCCCGGGCCTGTTCAGAAAAGTCAACCGCAGCCACATTGAGTTTGGCTTCAATTACTCCATCACCAAGGACTTTTCCGGGAACCACCATGACTTGGCCACGCGTGTGATGCTGCTGTAAATCTCCAACATTTTTGGTGACGCGGTTCCGTCGCGGAGTTTGCAAGTCTTCGTATAAATCCCGCCAAATGCGGCCTCCGGGGTTGCGGGATTGGCGTTTGAGTTTGATAATAAGCTGTCGCCGCTTTTCATCAGTTGTTTTGGATTTCACTCAGTTTCACTCTCACTTCGATTTGGTGGCCTTTACTTTGGTGGAGGTCTTTGCCTTGGCTTTAGTGGATTTAGATTTAGCAACGGTTTTTTTCGGCGTGGCCTTCTTCGCTTCTGTTTTCTTTGGTGTTTTCTTCTTGGCGGCTATTGGCTTAGGTGCTGCAGCCTTTTTAGCAACTGGTTTGGGTTTTGTCGGTGATCGTCCCGGCAGCAGCTCGATGAGGGTTTCGTACTTCTTTCTGAATACGTCTAATCCTTTCTCGACGATTTCCTCAGGCGATAGGGCCCCCGTGGATTCGATGGTGACAATGAAGCTGTTATCATCATGTGTAACGGTGATTGCCTGGACATCGCAGGTTTCTACGCATAGATTGCACAGTGTACAATTTAGTTCATCGACGACGACGGCTTTGCCATCTTGCATTTCGAAGACTTGTCTAAAACAAGCGTCGACGCATTCTTTGCAGCCGTCACATTTTTTGGCATTGACTTTGACGTGAGGAATCATTTTGTAGGCCATCGTTGAGACTGGCTGCCACTTTGCGTGGTCTTGTCCGATGCCTAGTCGGGCATACGCTTCCACGACAATACGTTGACCCTTTGCCATTTTGGCAATTGGAATCTTATCACTAACGGGGACAATATCGGGATCCTGGGGTTTGAGGTCAGCGGTAGTGGCTAAGTAGCCGTCTTCGGGGGCTTCGACCTCCATGGTGAACCCTGCTTGGCAGAGATGGCATCCTGCGCCCTCACAGGTGCATTCGGAGGGAAGGACATAGGTTTCATAATTCGTTTTGAGCGGAACAAGACCAAGGCGATGTGCGATGATTTCGTCGAAGAGCGGTGACTGGTTTTCAAGAATCACTACTTCTTCAATTGCCATCGATGGGGTTTCAGCAATAATGACTCGACGTAAGGCATTCATCAATCCAGGATTTACTTCATCTACGCGTAACTTGAGGGCATCTTCTGTTTTTTCGAGAACAGTTACTTTCATGTCCAGTTCACCTCGTTTTATTGCCTTACGTTACACCCCATTATACTCTGCGACCACGCCGACCTCCAGGACGGCGAGTACCATCGTGAGGCATCGGTGTTACTTCTTCTATTCGACCAATTCGGAGCCCAGCGCGTGCAAGGGCACGGATGGCCGCTTGAGCGCCAGGACCTGGCGTTTTAGGACCATGCCCACCCGGAGCTCGTACCTTAATATCAACCCGTGTGATGTCTTTATCCATGGCAGCACGGGCAGCCCGGAATGCAGCTTGCATGGCAGCATAGGGTGAACTTTCATCACGGTCAGCACGCACGATCATACCACCTGATGCCCGGGCAATTGTTTCGGCACCGGTGATATCGGTTATATGTACGATGGTATCGTTATAGGAACTGTAAATATGAGCAACGCCCCATTTCTCCTGGCTCTCAACTGGTGTGAGTGTACGAGCGCGTCCCCCTGAGCGTGGTCTGCGTGTTCGTGTTTGTCGTGTGGGCTTTTCCTCTTTGTCCTCTTCGGTTTTCGGCGTAGCCCTTTTCTTTTTGGGTTTTGGCTCTTCTGTTTCAGGAGCTTCAACGACCTCTTCGGGTTCTTTTTCAACTGCGTCTTCCGGTTCTGTTTTGGTTTCCTTTTCCTCCGCCATAACCCATCACCATTTAAACATACTATTTCTTAGAGGCTTTTTTCGTTGGTGCGTCTTTCTTTTCTTCTTCTGAAGGCTCCTCTAATTCAGTTTCATTATCTTCGTCAAGATCATCACTGATCTCGTCTTCCGCGATAACGACTTCTTTGATTTCGCGGACTTTAGGAAGCTTCACTTCGATTTTCTCTGGTTCATCAGGAATTGGAGGTTCTGGCTTCGGGGCGACAACTTCGCCCTTGGGGATTTCAGGATGAATGGGGTTTCGATACGGACTATTGGACGCATATGCAAGTTGTTTTTCCTGACCCCGGTATAGAAGCATGCTTGGCGAGGTTACACGGTGATTGTCTAAGACCACATGCCCATGCACGATTAGTTGTCGGGCATGATGCATGGACTTCGCAAGTCCCTGTCGTAGTACCTGTGTTTGCAAGCGTCGTTCAAGTACATCTCGAATTGTCAGGTTCAAGATATCATCTAGTTGGGAATTCTCGTTAATGAGGGCTAATCGGTTCAATCGACCAAGTAGCTGACCCTCACGAAGCTCACGTTCTTCAAGGGGCAAGGCTACGAGGTCCCGAGCAGTACCACGAAACTGGGTGAGTTGGGTTCGATGCTTCCAGAGTTCGCGTTTATTCCGAAGACCGTATTCGCCGACATAAATCAGTTCTTCAGCCAATCGGGTCTTCTGCCAAGGATGCCCAGGAGGGATGTATTTTTTCTTTGGTTTTCGTATTCCACCCATATCCACTCACCTAGGCAACTTGTCGCTTCCGGGTTACTCCGACTGTCCGTCCTGTTCGCCCTGATGTTCTCGTGCGCTGTCCTCGTACTCGTAGTCCAAGTCCATGGCGAACCCCACGCCAGTTTTTGGTTTTCATCATATAGTCGATGTCCAGTTTTAACTGAAAGTCGAGGTCTGAACCAGTAATGTGCTTATGCTCGCCTGTAGCCATATCCTTCTGACGATTGAGCATCCAGTGGGGAATATCGAATTTTGCGGGTGCTTGGAGCACTTCTTCGATTTTCGCGACATCATCGTCGGTAATAAAGCCTGCTCGTTGCTCTGGATTGAGCCCGGCTGCTTCAACTATGGCCCGGGCTAGTCGGATTCCAACACCTTTCACGGCACTTAGTGCCATGTCTAGTTTTTGGCTTCCATCAAGATCAGTCCGAGCAACGCGGATTATGTGTCGATATGATGACGACAAGTCAGCACCTCAAATAGCACTATCACTGAGCTATCGCAATCGAAATACAGTGCCACTTTTAAATGTGTTGCCAAAGTCCGAATCACAGAGAGCTCTTTCTCATCACAGGGGAGCAAACCTATCAACTAAATCTTTAAAGGTCACGTGTCTGAAGGAACTCGCAAGCCGCGGTAGCCAAGTGGATTACGGCGCAGGCCTGGAATTTTACTTCATAGTGGGTGATTACCAAACAGCCTGTGACCCTCGGGTCGCACGAGTTCGAATCTCGTCCGCGGCGCCACCGCTCTTTTTCTCTCAACCATGACTTGACTACGATTTCTTAGCGGATTTTCGTTGCCAAGTCGAAGGATATGTTCCTTGCTGTATAACGACCCGTTTAGTATCAGCTACTATTCCTGAGGTAGCCTCAAGAATCATTGAACTCTCTTGCTGCGCAACCGCAAGCGCTACCAGCTCTCCCTTTAAGGTCATAATGGCTACCAGGTCACCCGGTTGAATATCCGTATGGAGTTGTAAGACACCAGCCACCGCAAGGTTAGCTCCGTGACAAATCGCATCAACCGCAGTATCGCGAATGATAATCTGAGGAAGATGTTCAACACCATTTTCTAACGGTTGCACATATTGGCGGAGAAGCCGTTCATCCTTCTCTTCGTTCCAGAAATGAAAGGCATCCATCACATCATAGAGCGAGGCTAAAGTAGCGTCCTCTCTGAAAGGGCCAGTACGAGTGCGGCGGAGTTCAGCCATGTGGGCACCTCCTCCGAGGACCTCCCCGAGATCAAAGACTAATTTTCGGATATACGTCCCTGCTTGACATCCTACACGGAAGAGGACGTTTTGATCCTCGATTTCGAGAACCTCAAGGTAGTAGATTTCTCGTGTTCGCACTCTCCGTTTCACCGAAGAGCGGACTGGCGGGCGCTGATAAATGGTTCCAACGAATTCACTAGCGACTTCGCGTATCTTTTGGGGTTTTTCTTGTTGGTGTAATCGCATAATACAGATGTATTCTTTGCCTGATGTCAAGAGGGCATTCGCGATTTTTGTCGCATTTCCTAGCATGACAGGTAGTACACCTGTAACTTGGGGGTCCAATGTGCCTGAGTGCCCTGCGCGATTCAACCCTAAAATGCGTTTAACCCACGAAACCACTTCATGGCTGGTTGGACCAGGAGGTTTTTCTGGGTTTGGAAAGGAGCTCAGCGCCCTTCAGCAAGCTATCCAGATTGATGATACCATCCCGAAGCAGTTCCGAAATGGTTCGCTCCTGGGGAATACGACCATAGGCGGGATTCGTGGTGTCCTCCGCACGGGTGATTAGGTTTCGTTTCTTATCCGCAGGGAGTTGCGACTTTGTCAGATTCGAAGTCCTCCTTAGCCCCTTTGAAAGGGGCTGTGTTATTCATCCCCTTCTGCTTTCATAAAGGGTGTGAGCTTCGCACTCGTGATAGCTTTCACAACAGCGGCATCCTCTGCGCCAGCCTTGATGTCGACCCTATTCTTCGTCGGAGTCAGGTGATCAACATTGGAGCGACGCCGACGGACACCAGTTACTTCTGGTGGTCCGGTGACGAGGACGAAGTTCTTATCTACGCGTTCAACTACAACACATTTCTTGCCGGCTTCACGACCACGCATTTTCACGCAAACTCGGCCAACTTCAACTAAACTCATGGGGATTCAACCTCCACCGGTTAACAGTCAGCTGCCGTGTTACCACAGCAACCTCATTCAGATGTCTCGCCGGAGGACGTGAGATACGCCTTCACCGCTGCGGTACATATACTTATCGTAGCGACAGCGTTGAACCGGTCGGTGTTCAAAACCAAATCAAAAAGGTGTGTATCCGTCACATCTATGCCATAGAATTCTTGGAATCGATCGCGCTCACTTTCTTCCCGGATCAGTGTTTCTTCCAAGATTTCTTCATAAGGACGTGATTCGCGATTCGCAATCCGGAGGGCGCGAACTTCAAGGGGTGCAAGTAGGTAAATTGCCAAATCTGCGTGCCGTCGCGCCACCCATCCCGCGATATAGGCATCGATGACTACATCACCGACTTCTGCTTCACGTTGGGTCCGATCATCGATTTCTTGATCGATTTGAGGATTTTGTTCAGCGAGTTTGCTGAACGCCGACAAGGACATGCCCTTTTCTTTAGCAAGTTGTCGGAAAATCATGCCTGCGGAAAGGTAGCGAAGATTGAAGGTTTCAGCCAGCGCTTGAGCAACGGTAGTAGTGCCTGCCCCATGTAAGCCACTGATGGCAATTGTCAAGCCCATGGCATCACACGCGCCTTTATCCATAAGCAGAGGTCATGGTAGTTCCTAACAATTTCTGGATAATCAGATTCATAGTGAAGCTGCAGATAATGTACCAGTAAATGTAGAGCATCCCCATCCCAAGGAAAGGTACCCCTGGAGCATATGGACCTGTATCAACCCATTGCCCATACTGCCATCCGAAGCCGACGCCAAAAGCACCCAATAATTGAGCGAAGTTTAGTGGAGACCACAGAACAGGAGCAGGAATTGCATTGGGGGGAAAGGCTAAGCCCGGATCAACGAAGACTCCATTCATAACCGTAAAGACCACCATGAATGGAACGATGGTCACCAACATAGGAATAAACCCCTGTTTACTCACATCACCTTGCAGTTTCATGACATAGCGTTCACGCCGCTTAATCTTTAGCTCGAGTTTCCGACGTGCCCTTGGATCCGTCTCCCCTTTGACTTGTTTCTTCATGGCATTATACTTGTTGATTTCTTCACGCGACCGCTTGAGCCGGTCATAATCAATGAAATGACGGTTCACCAAGTTCGATGTTAAGGCGATGAGGATACTGATCAGCAGGACGACCACTGCGGCCAAGGGCGGATAGGCCCAAAGGCCCAGCGCGGCTCGGATAGCAACAGCGATATCAATGAACACATTCTGCAAGGCCATCACACCTTCAAGAGCAACTCCGCAAAAGCGGTTGCTGTTTCCTCAGCTTTACCCTCTACATTCTTAAGAATCAGTACGGTAGCACCAGTTAACGTGCCAACAGCCACCGCAGCTGATCGGCAGAGCTGTTGATGTTCGGCAATATTCGCAATCAGCTGCTCATCCCGTGTCCGAGTTGAATCCTTAGCCCGGCGGGATGCAATATTCGCAGGATCCGCTTCAACCAATACAATGGAGGCGGGACGAATGGCTTCCGCCACCCATTTGGGAAGCCCGATCAGATAGCCACCATCCGCGGTTTGAATCAGAGTATGGGTATCAACAATTACAACTTGCGTCTTACTCATCGCAGCGATGCGTTCACCAGCCAGTTTCTGAACCTCACGTTGCTTCTTCACCGGCAACATACGAAGTTCATCTCGGCTCTCGACCAACCGCATCTTCTGGGCAATCTCAAACATCACTGACCCATAGGTAATCAGTGATACGTTGAGCCGGTCCTCAACCTTACGAATCGCATCAGTAACCACTGTGGTTTTCCCGACACCGGGCACACCACTGACGACAACGACTTTTCGCACTTGCAATCATTTGACCTCCAGCTGAACTGAGCACACTCAAGGACACAGCCTTAAGAGCTTTTCGAGCCCGCAACAAGGGACCTCTTGTACTCTGGCTAGCCAACACCCAGGAGACCGCGCATCATCGGGTGCATCTCACCCAACTGCTCCTTCGCTAGCAATTCGAAGTACTGGCGCATGATGCCGACGGCAAGGAGGATGCCAATACCCGAGGTGAGGGCACCAAGGAAGTCAGCAAAGGCGGCGAGTCCACCCACGATGATTCCACCAAGGATGGCGACGGTGGGAATATAGCGGTTGAGGATTTTTTCGATGACTTGGGGTGATCGACGGAAGCCGGGGACCTGCATGCCAGCGCCGATGAGTTGCTGAGAAACGTCGCGTGGGGAGATGCCGGAAACATCGATCCAGAGTCGGGCGAAGCCGGCGCAAAAGACCATAAGTAGGAGGGCATAGCCGATGGCTCTGATCCATCCGCCAGGATCGAAGAGAGAGAGAATGCCGATGGGGGGCGTGAGGAACCAGACGAAGCAGAAGGGATTGGGGCTTAGGTAGTTTCCGCCAGATGCAGCGGTGTAGCTGGCGATGAGGTTGAACCAGAAGGAGGTTTGGAGGGCGGGGACTTGGACCCAGAGGATTTGGGTGATGAAGAGGACGTTGGCGTAGAGGGCCTGGGTGAAGATGACGGGGATGTTCGAGACGTAAAGGAGCTTGATGGGATATTGACCACGGAAGCCGCGGTAGCGAGCGTATTGTAAGGGGATGTTGACCCGGAAGGATTCCATGTAGATGACGAGGACGAAGGTGACGAAAGTGGTGATGAGACCGAGGCCACTGGCACGGGGGTTTTGTGGTCTGAACCATATGGTGACCAGATCGGCCACCCATCCGGTGGCAGTAGCGGGATTGTAAATGGCTGCCGGGTCGAAACCGACCGCAGACCAAGCACTGAGGTTCTGCAAAACGTAAGGGATGATACCCTGGGCGGCCCAGGCGATGCCGGGGACGTCAGCGGTTTGTGGGGGTACGATCGCAAGCATACCCCAGAGGATTTGGGTGAACACATTGGCCATGATGAAGAGGCTGACCCCACTGCCGAGGCCCCAACCTTTCTGGATGGTTTCGTCCATCATGATGACCACAA
>JBHLMI010000002.1:151889-164603 GCA_048938295.1 Promethearchaeota archaeon | reverse complement strand
GGTTGCGGATGCCAAGGCCCACTCATCTTAATTGGCTATGCTTTCCATTAATCCTGATCCAACTCGCACCACCACGAATTGATGTCTTGTCTCATCCAAGGCTTTGAGTGGGTTTCGCATCTCAAAGGTTCGCTCTCTGTGTTGGTGTCTTGTATTGAGAAATGGGGAAGCCATATAAATTGGCAGCGTACTTAACGGTGTTAACTCTTGGCGATTCTAGTGCCCGCTCTCTCTTGGAAGTGAATCGTTAATATTCCAAGTAAAGTAAACACGAATCGTAAGGGGTGGTTGTAATGGTCCGATACGAACTCAATAAATGTAAAGTTCCCGTCTCTGAGGACGAGCGACTGAAAGAACCGAAAGGTCTAGCTGAATGCCGTAACCCCAAGGCACTTCGTAATGGGCCCATGGAAGAATCGCTGCTCTTTCAGCGACGGTAGCTATTGGAAATCCTTGTTCCATCTGGGGATCAGCCATATCAAGTGGTTTGTCTCCCCATTTCTTTTTCTCTAAAGTTTCTGGTGTTGACGAAAGGGAAAGCTTTTTATCACAACCTGAGACAATGTTCTCACAAGATTAGAAAACCTACATCATGCCCTCACCCCCTGGCAAACAAACAGGTGAAATGATTGACAAAGTCAAAAGTCTATTTTGGATCGATTCAACAAGGTCAGGCTCACGGCTTTGCCTCGCTTGGGGCAAAACTTGACACACTCCTTGAGCATCTCGATTTCTCCTCAATCGAAAAAAACGACAAAGTAGCGGTGAAGATGCATCTAGGGTTTCATGATGGCTATCAGACAGTACCGGTCTTTTTTGTCCGCCGGATTGTAAACGCCGTGAAGGCAGCCGGTGGTTGGCCGTTTGTCACTGACAATCCAACAGCGGTCTATAATGCAGCGGAGCGCGGGTATACCCAGGAAACCTGTGGGTGCCCAATAATTCCCGTTTCTGGAGTCAAGGATGGATACACCACAATAGTGAAAATTAATTTCAAGAAAGTCAAAGAACTCGCTTTAGGCGGAGTTCTCCACGACGCCGATGTTCTCATCGACTTGGCTCACGCCAAAGGCCATGCGAACTGTGGCTATGGCGGTGCAGTCAAAAACATTGCTCTCGGTGGCTACTCAGGTCCCTCACGATGGAACCGAATCCATGGCGTAGAAAACGTTGATCCCTGGTGGGACCCAAAGAAAATGTCCCCCGAACACGCACAAAAACTCGTCGAATCCTGCCCCTACGGAGCCCTCTCATACGACAAAGAAAAACACTTACTCAATATTACCCGCTTCCAATGCTATTACGGCAACTGCACCGAATGCATGAAAGCCGACAAAGATGTTGGCGCTCTTAACATCCAAGGCGAACAATTTGAGGCCTTCCAAGAAATGATGGCCATCTCTGCCCAACACGTCCTCGACACCTTTGATGAAAACAAACGGTTCTTCATCAACATCGCCTTAGACATCACACCTCACTGTGATTGTATGGGTATCATCCAGCCAGCTGTTGTCCCTCATATTGGGATTATTGCTGGCAGGGATATTGTCGCAGTGGATCAGGCTACTTTGGATTTGATTAAAGAGAAGGGGCTCATTGAAAGTGAAATCCCTCCCTATTTCCAGCATGCGAACTTGGATCCTGAAGCTGATCTTCATCCATTTCAGCGCTTGTGGGGTCCATACAAAAATCCCTATTTGGTTACGATGCATGCTGAAAAGTTGGGATTGGGAACACGCGAGTACGATCTCGTCGAAGTGCTTCCGCCTAAAAAGACGATGAGGATGAAGCCTCCTAAACAAGAGTTTGAACGAGCTCCCTCTTTCTACTAGAGGTAATAGTTCATCGTTTGGACTTCCTAATAACCTTGCATAGCCACCTGGACAGGAAATTATTTGCAGAAAAAAGGGGTGGAGTCAATAGGGATGAGCCTATTGACTAGCCTAAGCGGATGAACCTTCAGCAACGGCTCCTCCAATGAGGACGAGAAGTCCTGGGAGGAAACCGCCGAAGAGTAATCCAAGGATGCCTGTGATGATCAACGCTGTCTTGTGGGCGGCTGGCTCGTGGCGCCATTGAAACCATAGGATAGTAAAGATAAGGCTAATGATTCCGCCGATGAAGAAGAAGGCAGGAACGATGAGAATCCATATATCAATGTATCCAAATAGTAGCGGTAGAATGAAGGCGACCACTCCGAAGCCGATGAGTGCGAGTGAGAAGAGGAGCTGTAGAATCGCACCCACGAGAATGAGGGTTGATGCGGTTTCATCTGACACGTTAGTACACCTTGAATCGATATTCAGAAGTTTCTCCCTAAATAGTTATCCCGATACTGCCTTCCAGAGACCATCCACTTCTACTACGTGCTAGCTGTCTTGTTACTAAGCAGTCCCCTTTTTAGACTCCTTTTAACGGCATGTTGAATAAGAAGGGTTTTTATACACTCAATCAGGTGATGTCACCTGAGGTTTGAGCAGATGATAGGTGTTCACTTTCCTGATTACCTACCACATGGATGAAACAATCCACTTCATTTTTAGTGCTCAACGCCTTCTAGGTTCACCAATCGATGAACAATTGAGTGACAGCTCTCAACGGCAGGTGAAATTATGACAAAGAAAACAAAGAACGAAGCGAAGACATCCCATATAGACCAAGAGGAAGTTGTGACCTTCCACTACGATAAGGTGGGAGATTTCTCCAATTGGTTTACCGAAATCAACAAACGAGCGGAGCTCTCTGACCAACGCTATGGCGTCAAGGGATTAGTCGTATTCCGCGCCTGGACAACTGTTACTTTGAAGATCATGTATCGGTTGCTCGAGGAATCCTTAGAACGTCATGGGCACCTCCCCGTTATTTTCCCTGCCTTGGTTCCTGAATCGAATCTGATCAGGGAGGCTGAGCATGTAGAAGGATTTGCCCCGGAGGTCTTTTGGTGTACCCAGTCTGGCGTTGATAATGTCTTTGATGAGCCGTTAGCGCTTCGTCCAACGAGCGAGTCAGCCATGTATCCCATGTATGCGCTCTGGATTCGGAGTTGGCGAGATCTTCCTTTCAAACGGTATCAGAGTGTGGCCATCTGGCGTTACGATACAAAGATGACCCGCCCTTTCTTGCGTAGCCGGGAGTTCTACTGGATTGAAGCCCACGACGTGTTTGCGACAGTAAAGGAAGCAGAAGATCAAGTGCTAGAAGATTTAGCCATCACAAAGGAGTTCGTAGAAGGACACCTTGCCATACCGATCTTGGTGATGATTCGTCCGCAATGGGACAAGTTCCCAGGTGCAGTGTATACGGTTGCCGGTGAATCGATTCTCCCAGATGGTCGCTTCATTCAAAACTCGACAAGTCACATGCTCGGGGATAACTTCGCCCGTGCTTATGGGGTGAAGTTTGTGGATGAAAACGAGGAGGAACAGTATGCCCAGCAGACTTGTTTTGGCCCCGGGCTAAGTCGGATGTATGGAGCCCTCATCATCATGCATGGAGACGATGATGGATTAATCCTCCCCTTTGATCTAGCCCCGGTGCAGGTGGTTATCGTACCCATTCCCAAAAAGGGATCTAAAAAAGAAGTTAAAGAGTGCTGTCTGGATCTCGAAGCCATCTTACGTAAAGCTGGATATCGAGTTGTCTTTGACAACACGGAGAAACGACCTGGTGAAAAGTATTACCATTGGGAGATGCGTGGAGTTCCGTTACGAATAGAAATTGGAAATCGTGAAGTCCAGGACGACACAGCGACAATCTTTCGTCGGGACCTTCGAACCAGGAACACCATTCCATTGGATAGGCTGGCTAAGACCGTAAAACAAACAGGCAATGCGGTTACCAAAGAACTCTGGCGTCGGGCCAAAGAGCACTTTGATAATTCATTCGAGAACGCTGACACTTTTGATGAAATCTGTGACATCATCGACCGAAATAAAGCGGCACGAATTAACTTCTGTACCTTGGAAATGAAAGGATTAGCCTGTGCTGAAAAGATCAAGGATGCGACTGGTGCTGATATTCGTGGTGTGAAACTCGGGGAAGATGAAAAACCATGGGGCGTGTGTCCATTGTGTGGTGAACCAGCAACAGTAGTAGCATATGTTGGAAAACAATACTAGCCCAATTGGTTAGTGGCAAGTTGATGCCTAGGCTAATTTGGACGATGTAGTTCCATCCATCGTCGCATCGTTGTATATTTTCCAGGAAAGTTTCGATCGATGTAGAGGAAGACGGTATAAAGAAGATCGCGATCAAATTCAGGACCGAAGGCAACGTCTTGGGCACCTTCGTCGCCATAAAAGTAGATATTCTCGCTAGGCTTAACTGTCAGGCTGGCTTCATTGCTGTCAGCATAATAGTCCCAGTGAACAAAGAGCTTAGAAAAGAAATCGATATCCAGCGGGCGTTGAATTGTGATATTGGCATAACCGGAAGCGGTGACCTCGATTTCTAAGTCGCCAATTAAGATAGTGTCCCCTGCAATTTGAGGCTCCACTCCTGCCAGAAGTGAAAGCAATGCCTCTTTGCATGATTGCTTAGCAGCTTGATTGGTAGACAATGCCCGATATCCCAGATGACCAATACGACAATCGGGTTTTAATATTGCGTTTCACCGCGAACGATGACGCTAGAATTGTAATATGGTCAAGCAATCCTTTTTAGCGGTTTTAGTCGGATGTATTCGCTTCAAGCACGTCATAAGCTAACCCGGTAGTAATTTGGATGAGATCCTGGCATTTTGTCTCCCACAGCTTCTGCTGTCGGTACTCAGTCACACCGTCCTCGCTGGAGATATCCAACCCCAGTAGATCCTTACATCGAATGTGGCCAAAGTGGGCAAGGAAAAGATTCACCATTGTCTGACTATATGCATATGCCGGTTGCCCCTCCGGCGTTTCTGAAGGATGATTGCGCCCGAATTTTATTCCCAATCCCATGATGGCTCCTGTTAAGGCACCACAGATTTCACCATGTCGACCTATTCCTGCTCCAAATCCTGTCGCAATTCGAGGAATTATTCCACTTTTTACATTCAAGGCTTTACTTAAGGCAAGAAGAACAGATTCTGAACAGAGAAAGCCCTCTTCCGCAAAAGCCTTTGCTTGGTTCACAACTTCTTTTTTCGACAGCATCATACCCACCTTGTTGTTCACCAGTAATTGTTTCTTCAATTAATTTTTGGTCGCAACAGCACTTGCTATTTCCGAATCATCTTCTGCATCAGGAGTTGGGGATGGATCATGCCGATAACGCCACAATACCAACCCAAGGATAATCAACCAAATTGGGAGGACAATGAGTTGTAAAAAGGGTGCAAGGAAGGAAACAATGACCAACGCGACGGCAGAGCCTGCGATGAAGCCGACTGCAATAACTTGACCTTTTTTGGCAAACCACTCTTTCCCATATTTTCGATCTGTATACAGTCGTAGGAAGCCTCCAATAGAGAAGGGAATGAAGTAAGAAGGTGGGAGAAACATGGCCAACGCAACACCCAACGTGGAAACGGGAAACGCCACAGAAAGTAAGCCGATAACGACACCGGCGAAGACAAAGGCAATGATATTGAATCCTGTTGCAAGGGCGTTGAGGGCAAAGATCGAAACGATGGCAAACCCTTGAAGAACCCCAACAGCAGGAAATACCTCTGTTGGAAAGCCAATCAGATACCACGCTGCAAGCACAAAAACAACACTCGTGATTGTTCCAGGAATGACTTTTAGCAGCTGGGCAATGAGAATGGACCGTCGTGGAGTTTCGGTCATTGCTCCAATTTTGAGATTTCCAAGAGTATCAGTTGTCGTGAAGGGATTAATGGCTGGATAAGCGAGAAAGGTGATATAACCTTGCAATCCGATTACTGCTAGGGGGATTTCATAGAAAGCCAATCGCTGGACACCCATGCCAATACCCGCCTCGCCAACGAATTTGACGAGGACAAAGGTATCAATCAAAGCGATAGGTAACAGTAAGATCAAGGCGATGAGAACTGAGATCCAAATCGGAAATGGTGAGAAGACGTTGAGAATAATAATAATGAACACGAAAATGATGATGATAGATAAATAGGCTAATCCAAGCCGACGATTATGGACCAATCCACGGAAGTAGGTTTTTGCATAGGCACCGAACTCAACGTTTCCACCTTCAGGATCGTCCTCATCACGTTGTGATGCGGTGTTGGTTGAATTATTCCTTTTCCGCAATTTCGCAATGGCAAATACAATTACTCCACTTAGAAGCATGATTCCGAGGGCAGGTGCCAGCATGTATTCGAAGAGTAGGTTGAAGTACATGTCCATGCCAGTGAAGCCTGGCGTCACCACTCCGAGGGTCACCAGAATCGGGGAAATCACTAGGTATGTGATAATCCCAGCGACCAGCATCGTAATCGAAACCTTAGGGTCGATGATATATGAGATAGCCATGAGGCTAATATTCAATATGAATCCTATTGCGAAGCCCGGAAGCATAAATGGTGTAAAGTCCCAGCTGAGGGTTGTGAACCCAAAGGGCATGACCAAGACATTGATGAAATACTGGAGAACGGTGATGAAAACCCCGATCCCAAGCCAACGGAACATGAAGCGACTTTGTTGACCGGTTTCCATACAGGTGTTGATGGTCACCCCACTGGCTTGGTAGAAAGGAAACTTGGTCTGTTTGCGTGACTGTACATAATCAGTAACCGCCAAGGCCGCAATGAATCCCAGTATTGTACTTATCCAAACAAAGCCAAGATGAAACAGGATTGGTGGAATCCAGCTTGGATCGAAGGGGCTTCCGTAATTTAGTACATCTTTGGGAGGAACCAGCCACCAGGGTAACGTATAGGGCGTATACGCTTGTACATACATCGAAATAGTCAGAATATAGTAGACGACAAACCCAGTTGAAGCAATCATGGTCGTGGCGATTTCTTGACGGTTAGAACCACCACGGGCAATATGAAAGAGAGTGTAGGCTGTAAGTACTGTGATAATCCCAAAACCGAGGCCAAAGCCAAAGTTAATCCCAAGGTAGGCATTGATAATCGTGTATATTACATTAAGAATGAGTGCTAGAACGATTCCTCGGAAGGTTAGGCTGCGTACAGAGGGTTTCTCGGGAAGGGTGCATTCTTCAGTCAACGGTTGTGGAGTATAGCCTTCTTTCTCAGCCTCATCGCCAAACCGCTCAGAATCCGTCAAGGAAAACTCCTCTGTTAATCGACTACTCTACAAGTAATTTCTGGTTTCGCACCCAGCAATCCTTCTCCTACATATTACTTACGAAGACTCCACAAAATCGCCTCCAACAGTATTGAGGTATGAAGGAATGGCAAGACAGTTCGACTCAAATACTACAATCTCCCTCAGGAAACCGAGGTTCAGTCATATGGTTGACTTTCAATTAACAGAGGAACAGATCACACTGCAAAACAAAGCTCGGAAATTCGCATTAGAAGAAGTACTCCCGGTTTCCCTGCATTACGATCAAACTGGCGAATTTCCCCGCGATGTTATCGCTAAAGCCCATAAAGCAGGGCTCATGAACCTTGGAATCCCCCAAGAGTATGGTGGACCTGGCTACGGATCCCTGGAATCGGTTCTGGTTGTCGAGGAATTTTCTGCAGCCTGTGCAGGAATGACAACATCCATTTATGTTAACGACCTGGGCACCACGCCCATTATCTTAGGTGGAAGTGAAGCTCAAAAAAAGAAGTGGCTAACACCTTTTATGAAGGAGTTACGTTTTGCCTCTTTTGCCACCAGCGAACCTGGTATGGGATCTGATGTTGCAGGGATTCAAACCAGCTATGAACGTAAGGGCGACACCTTCATCCTCAATGGTAACAAATTCTGGATCACCAATGGCAATTACGCAGACCTCTTTGTGATTTTTGCCAGGAAAAAAGGAACTGAACGCCATCAAGGCCTTTCCGCTTTCATTGTGCCAGCAGACACTAAAGGTGTATCTACCGGAAAACCATTGAAGAAATTGGGACATCGGGCTTCTGATACTGCTGCCGTGATTTTACGGAACGCTGAGGTGCCAGCAGAAAATTTGCTGGGCAGTGAAGGAATAGGCTTCTTACTGGCGATGATGACTTTCGTCAAAACCCGTCCAGCCATCGGAGCCATGGCCACTGGACTCGCCCGGTCTGCTATGGAGTATGCCATCAACTATGCAAAGCAACGCGATGCCTTTGGTAAGAAAATCAGCAGCTTCCAAGCCATCCAAGACATGACCGCAGATATGTACGCCCGCATCGAAGCGATTCGACTCCTGACATGGAAGGCTGCCTGGATGGTCGACCAGAAAACGGATGGCAACATTACCAACGTTGCCTCAAGTTGCGCTAAACTTGTCGGAGCTGAAGATGCCATGAAAATTGTTACTGACGCTCTCCAAATCTACGGTGGCAAGGGGTATCTGGAACAATATCCCATTCAGAAACTCTTTCGAGATGCGAAACTCTATCAAATCTATGAAGGCACTAGTCAAGTTCAGCGCTACGTCATCTCACGCTATCTCTTCAAAGAATATGAACCTATCATGAAAAGGTTCTAAAAAAGTTGAAAGAAGGAAGTAATTTTACTTCCTTCTTCGATTCCGAAGTACAAGTCCTATTCCAAGAGTAGCTAGTAGGCCCAGTGCGATGGCTTCAAATGGAAATCCAGAAATCGGTGGTGGCGGGGTTACGGGTGGAGTCAGCCCCCAGGTGACAGTATTCTTTACAAATTGTTGGCCGTCCGCCGCTACGTTCTTGTATTCGTCGAAGAACATCGGTGCGTAACCACCTATAGGAGCACATCCAGAGGCAACAAGCTTGTTGGTTGTTCCACCAATTCCGAGTTCTGCAGCCACCATTACAAAATGACCTTCCGCACCATTGGTGTGCGCATGCATCGGATCAGTGGTTGGGATTGGGTCATTTATGATTCCACCAAGTCCTGTCTCCAAGATCGGATAGACGTTGGGGAGAGTTGTAGTTTCCAGTGCAACAGGATTATCGCTTGCATCAATTCCATAAAGTAATGTTGGGCTATGTGCGAGGACCTGAGTAACATTAACTACACAATCAGCTACTACAGGATCAGTGGTTGTCCAATTAAGGAAGGGTCGATAGGCTCCCTCTGCGTTATTATCTGGATCTTCAACAGATGATGGTTCATATCGAAGTTGTGACCCCAACACCTCAAGGATCATTGAAGCGTTGTTGGATCGATATCCATCGGGATAGCCTGCAGAAGTATAGGAGGAATCCGAACTTGACCAGAGGAACTTGTGAGCTCCTGCAGCCATGAACCAGTCTCTTACCGCTTGAGCTTGGCTCATTGTGAAATTATGGATGGCATGTCCCTCATCTTGGTCAGCGTCAGGACAGTTAAGTATCAGTGCAGTAACACCACTTAAAGTAGCCGCAGTCAAGTCGGTAATATTAACACAGGTGCCTCCTTCAGACTCAAACCAGTCCATGAACACTGAAACATTTGTGCCAGGCAACGCTGTATAGACATTGTAAAATGCTAAAGTTTGATTAGCGAATTGGTTTTGAGCAGAAGCTTTAGGTAGCGTCGTTAGATAACCGATAGACAATGAAGTCACAAGAATCGCTAACAATAGAACTGCTTTTTGATTTCTAATCATTTGGCTTACCTCGGAGAACTGCTTTTCTCTCCGATTCGGTTCTACCACAATCAAAGTTGTATAAAGTCTTTGCCCCTCGGTATGAATGTTGTTTTTATATAAACCTCAAATTTTTGAGGAGAAAAAGAAATATGAACACCTTCATGCTAATCAATCAGCATACTCCTCCGGAGTGTTTGACGAAAAATGTCAGAGATAGCTTCAAGTTCATCACGTAAAAAACTCTATGCAATTGTGGCAATTGTCATAATTGCTGGGGCAAGCATCGGTGTTGGTGCTTGGTGGTTTTTCACCCATCCTCCAGCAGGTCCTGGACCACAGGGGATAACCCTAAAAATCATTACCCGACATGACACAGCTATCTGGAATATCTTTAGAGACGCATTTCTAGCCTCTGATTTAGCTGCAAATGCAAACGTCGTAGCATTAGACTTTCTTGCGCCACTAGCGCCGCAATGGCAAGAAGTTATTGTGAACCCAGCAGGACAGCCTGATGTAGCATGGGGTGGGGGTCCCACCCTCTTCGATGAGCTCATAACCGCTGGGCTTCTTACAAAGATGAATGGCACTTACATGGAAGACGTCCTTGCTCGAGTTCCGGATGAAATCGCTGGCGCAGTTATGAAACGAAACGATACAGACGGTGATGTTCGCTGGTGCGCTGCAGCCATTAGCTCTTTTGGCTTTACGGTGAATAACCAAACATGGGCAGCAAAATCGCTGCCTTGGCCTTCAGCTTGGGAAAACCTAACAAGCCCCGATTTTTATCACCCCACCGCAACAATTGCGATGGGCAATGCACCTGGAACGACTAGTAATACAAGAATCTACGAAATTATTATTCAAAGATTTGGATGGGCTCTTGGATGGGATACGCTTACCAGAATGGGAGGGAATTCCAAGATTTATGGCGGATCCGTTCAAACCCAAACTGCAGTGGAAACAGGCGAAGTAGCAGTCGGAATGACCATTGACTTCTACGGATATACATCCATGTACAAGTATAGTTTCTGTCAATACGTTGTTCCCCAGAACGGATCAATAGTTAACGGGGACCCAATTGCCATTCCCACCACATGTCAGCATCGGGAAGCCGCTGAAGCCTTTATTGATTTTGTCTTATCTCCAGAAGGACAAAGTCTATGGTTAAGTCCAACGATTAACCGAATGCCAGTACTGGAAGACGCATTTCATACACCCTATGGTGAAACTCGCGACGACCTCTATACCTTCTACAATACTACGATCAACAATATTGGCATCCCCTTCGATGACAACCTTGTTCTTTCGTACGAATGGTCTCTTGTGCACTACTTCGAATCTGTAATAACTAATGCCCATAGCGCACTCCGAAGTGCCTGGGGCAAACTTGTTACTTGGTACCTTGTTGATCCCGTTGCCAGACAGGCTCAATTCGATACATGGGCGGCTCAACTGGGAGATACCGTGACAGTTACTGATCCCTACAGTCTAACAGCTGAGAAATTCACAGAGGCATATGCGCAAAGCATCAATCTGTTAATTCGCGGGGACGATGTGTTCAGAGAAAGTATCAAAAGTCTCTGGACTTCTGCTGCAATTGCTCAGTATAATGCTATAGAAGCTACAGTCCCTGGCTAATACATTGTACGTTCTTCGTGAGGTAATTATTGCCTCACGTCCCATCTTTTTATAATTTAATAATGAATATATAATATAGACTAATGTTTATCTAAATCTTGGCAATCGAAAGCACAATATTACCTTTTTATAATGAATGCTCTCTAATCATGGTGACTGGCATCATCCCGACCAGAAAATTAAATCTCCATCGAAGGTCTATTAATGGCAAGTATCTTCTCAATGGACGGATTTAAACTCAAAGTTACTGGATTTGCTCATCGAACGAAAGATTGGATATTGTCTGGACGAAAACTCTTCCACTTTGATTACTACAAAGACCTTCTTCAAAAGTTCCGCCAACAAATGGGTGTTTTTTCATCCGTTCAATTACTTGCTGTAATCGTAGTGTTCGTCCTCTTCATGGTTCTGCCCCTATTTGCCGTAATAGGGACTGCATTCACTGCGAACGGAACTTTTTCACTTCTTTGGTTTCGAATTATCTTTACTGACCCACGATTTTGGCCCGTCCATGGAGTTACGGGAGTACCAATCGAAATAATCGGTGACTATCTTTATATTCGTGGTTTTGATTGCGGGGCAATTCTCAATTCCATATTTGTGGGCCTTTCGACAACTCTCATCTCCACATTAATCGGAGTTGCACTTGCCTTCTTCATGGCACGATACGACTTCTATGGCAAATCCATTCTCCGCATTCTCATCCTCATCCCCATTCTTTCCACACCCTTTGTAAGCGCAATAGCTATCCAAAAAATATTTGGGGAATTTGGGATGCTAAACCTGCTATTCCACGACATCCTTAGAATTTCCCCATTCCGCGTGATCTTTGAAGGATTAGCAGCCGTAATTCTTGTTCAATCACTGCATTTCTTCTCATTAGTTTATCTTTCAACCTACGCCGCATTCCTTGCCATCGATCCTTCCTTGGAAGAACAGGGAGAGAATATGGGTGCAAAGGGATTGGGGCTTTTCAGGAGAGTCACCTTTCCCTTGGCATTACCAGGAATTGAAGCCGGCGCAATACTCACATTTATTCTCAGTGTCGAGGACCTAGGAACTCTCATTGTATTTGAATCCGACCCAATCGTTCGTCGGACGATTACCTATCAGGTCTATTCGTTAATCTTTGCCCCTACGGGAACCATTAATCCTATCGCGCCAGCATTGAGCGTTATCTTGTTACTAATTGCAATGATTGGATTCCTATTAATCAGAAGATACATGTCTCTTAGACATTATGCCATGATGAGTAAAGGGGGCACTTGGAATCCACGGTTGCACAAACCAACCTGGTGGCAGTATATCGCGATATATGGGTTCATAGGACTGGTGCTCTTTTTAGCGCTACTCACACCATTAGGAATCATATTTCTAGCCTTCTCCACGGAATGGGGCACTACAGTGTATCCAATTAACTTCCCCACCACGATTACCTTCTTTCAGGTATTTGCAGATCCT
>JBHLMI010000002.1:143052-151789 GCA_048938295.1 Promethearchaeota archaeon | reverse complement strand
GTCTCTGTTCTATCCGGGGCGATGATGTCTTTTGTTTATTGTATGTCAGAAGTGAGTGTTAGTCTAGTTCTAGGTGGAGTTAACCCCGCACAAGCTCCTCTTACCTGGAAAATGGCCGATATCCTATATCAAGTTGCAGCAGGCTCACATCATGCTGCCGTGTTAGGGTTCTTGTTAATGATAATTCAAATTATCATAATTACAATCGTCAATGTAGTATTGAAGAGTCGTACAGAATCAATGGTGGGATTATAAAGGAGTGGCGAAAAATGGTAACAATCGATTTAAAGGATCTAACCAAACGGTTCGGAGAAGTCGTTGCCTGTAATCATATTGATCTTCATATCACAGACGGAGAACTATTCACTTTATTAGGTCCTTCAGGTTGTGGAAAAACAACCATTCTAAGATGTGTTGCTGGGTTCTATACGCCTGAAGAAGGACAGGTCTTTTTTGGTGAAACCGATATGACCCGAGTGGCACCCAACAATCGGAACACGGGGATGGTTTTCCAAAATTACGCCATCTGGCCACATATGAAGGTTTTCGATAACGTGGCTTTTGGGCTCAAAATCCGGAAACTTCCTAAAGAAGAGATACGTACGAAAGTTTTGGATATCCTCAATTTAGTTCGACTCAGTGGAATGGAAAATCGTACACCTTTTCAATTAAGTGGAGGGCAGCAACAACGAGTTGCACTTGCTCGGGCATTGGTCATCGAACCGCGGGTTCTATTATTTGATGAACCACTTAGCAATTTAGATGCAAAGCTTCGAGTGGAGATGCGGCATGAAATTAAGCGAATCCAAAAGGAGTTCGGGATAACTACAATATATGTGACTCATGATCAAGAGGAAGCGCTTAGCATCTCAGATCGAATTGCGGTTATAGAACTTGGTCATATAAGGCAAGTAGATTCGCCTCAAAATATCTATGAGGAACCACAAAATCTCTTCGTCGCGGACTTCATTGGATCTTGTACCTTTCTCCATGGAACTATCACTAGTGCAAACGGAAAGAAAATTACAATCAAGACAACATGGGGACTTCAACTGCATGGACGAACAACCCGCGAAGATGTACCCCTTTCAGAAGGTGATGAAGCTTTTGCCGCAATTCGTCCTGAAGACTTTCAAGTACACCAACCTTCTTCGGATTTTAACAAATTATCCAGCACAATCGAGAGTCTCGTTTTCACTGGTCGCTACTATCAGGTTTATGCAGATGTTGGTGGCACCCACCCAGTTAAAGCTGAACTAGCCCCTGATGTGGAAATTAAAATCAACGATAAAAGAGACCTGTATGTCTTACACAAAGATGTTATGATTCTCAAAGCTGAGGGAGACCCCTTCGCAGACCGAATTAGAAGTTTACTTGAAGGCAAAGCAGAAGCGGATTAATCACTTTTTAGCTGGTTCAATGTTATTGTGTCCGTTCTAAGCACAAGAAAGCCAGTTGAGAAACATCAAAGTAAAGGCTTATTGATTTGCCTTTCTCCTTTATCCTAGAAGCCAGATTTCACGTTCGGTATTTTATTATTAGCGAAATTATTGCATGGGCAATTTCATTGGTCAAATCTCCCAATCTCCCAAGGAGTTTAACTACATCATGCAATATTACAAAGGTTGA
Organism: Promethearchaeota archaeon; assembly: GCA_048938295.1. Classification (GTDB taxonomy): domain Archaea; phylum Asgardarchaeota; class Hermodarchaeia; order Hermodarchaeales; family Hermodarchaeaceae; genus Hermodarchaeum. Next base: position 150,160 of record JBHLMI010000002.1, on the reverse strand, counting down.
TGTCCGCATTTTATAATGCATTAGCAATCCCAATGTTTCAAACTCAATACTTCGGTTTTTATTTCTGATAGGCCTTACTTTTTGTGCTTGAATGAGTGCAGAATCAAAGTTCGACCCGAGCAATTGAACACTTTCAACAACTGCAGTTGTTGCTTCAAGGCAATTATTGCCCATTTGGTAAAGTTTCTCTTTAATTTCTAATTTCAGAGGCTCATCAATAAGGCGGAGTTTCCGCACAATAATTTCGCTTCGGTCCGCAATGCTATCTATTTTTTCAACAAGAGAATATCGTTCACTACTTGTTACCGGAAGCGCGGTAACCTGAAGTTTTTCATCAATGGCTTCCTCAGCTCGATCTGCTTCTGATTCAAGGGCCAGGACGCGTTCTACTAATTCATTTTCCTCGTCGTAGAGTCGGTTATTCGCCTTTTTCTTCAAAATCACGCTAAGATATCTACTAAGTGCCGTCACCGATTCTAGAACGATCTTAGCGTGTTCATTGATGAGTTCCCTTACTGCTGTCTCCTCTTTTGTTCTCCACAACCCGAACACCTTTTGCGAGTTTTAGGATTTTTCGAACTAAAACGATTTGTATAACTTGTGCATATACAGCAATAAAAACAATGCTCCGCCCCTCTCAACTAGATACCTCAAAACATAATGAAAAAAGGTCGTATAGCTGGATAAAGCCAGAATAATCCGACAGCAAAAAAGTAGAAACTCGGGGACTTAACACCCCCGAATGAATAGTATCGTGGGCGCTATTCTTCGTCTTCAAACAGCTCTTTACTTGATTTGCGTGCCCTCTGCATACTCATGGCAGCATCTTCATCGGCAATCGGTGCAGCCTGAGCAACTCCAACTACTGAGCGTTTGCTCATCTCTTCTTTCTGGCGCACAGCGACTTTTTCTGCCTCCTCGATTTCATCATCAAGGACTTTATCAGCTTTTTTGATGGCCTTCGCTAGTCCTGCTGGTGCTTGATTCTGAACTGCTCGATAGGCGTTTTGGGTCTCTTGGAGGATTTTCTTACTCTTCGCCACTTCACCGCGATATTGTTCCTCACCTGCTCGTTGCACGGCATACGTGGCTGGAAGTTCAGCATCCAGGGTCTCGATGATTGGTTTGGCATTGTCTGTGACTTTGACGCGTTTGGTCATCACGCGCATGCGTTGGTTGCCTTCCTCATCCATGTAGGAGACTTGTACTTGGATGGGTACTTCTTTTTCTTTCACCTTGGCTGAGGGACTGAGGCGGACGTATACTTCGCGGTCTTCAGTCACTGAGCCAATCCGTATTCCCTTCCGGAGGCCATCAGCTTCTGCACCACCTAGTCCACTGACTTCAGCCAGTTCGATGTCCTCGGGTGCAATGATCCGCATTTTCACACCTCGAGCGACGATCTTACCACCCGATGAAGAGCTCATGGCATCGGCGATTTCATCGGCCTGTGCATAGTACATGGTGCCACCCGTCTGCATAGGCATTACTGCGAGCGCTTCTAACGCCATGAACGCAGAGGGGTCTTTGATGCCGACTACATCAATGATGATACTCGCGTTCGCTGCTTTGATAGCTAAGTCTTCGTAGATCTGGGCTCCTGTGGTCGACGATCCTTCGAGGGCGCCGACCCCTTCGTTGGCTAATCCATCGGTGAGGAGAATGATGCGTCCACCCCGGTCTTTCATGATGACATATCCTGCGACCATTGCAGGGCCAAGGGCGGTCATGTCAATGTCGCGTAGTTTTTGGATGTTGGACACCCACTTTTTCCTGGTTTTTTTCAAGGGTTTGAGTTCGACGTCTTTGCGCTTTGATTCGACCACTTTTGTGATTTCTTCAACACTATATCGCGTGTCGCCAGAGAGGATGAAGATCTTCTTCATGTTCTCATCGTAACAATATACTTCACTATGGAAGGCTAGAAGACCGAATGTGGTTTCAGGGGCATTGACACTGAGATCGGTCACCGTTCGGATAAGTGATTCTTTTACAGCAGACAATTTCCCACCACCCATTGATCCTGAAATATCAATGACTGCTAGTAGGGTGTCTTCGGTGATGGGTTTCGCTGTGGTGAGTTGCCCGAGTATGAATTCTGAGAGATCTGTTCCTGGCATGAGTTCTGGGGGTATGACATTTAAGGTTCCGCAGAATTCGCAGTTGAAGGTTTTCCCCTTTGAGGGGCTCTCTTGAATTAAATCCGGATTAGTGAGGGCAGCCCCGCAATTGCTACACATGATGGGACGTGTGCTGATTTCCTCGACTTTTTCTTTCATATCAGCAAAGGAGACGCGTCCGACCCAGGGCATGTCCTTGAGGATTTTCTTTTCTTTAGGAAAATATTCTGAACTGGTTTTAAACATTCGACTCGAATCCCCGATTATAATTTTACGTACGCCCTTGCGGTTTAGGTACAAAAGTTTGTTGTTACGTAGGCCTCAACAAGAAGTATTGGGGATGAAGAAGGAATTGTTACCATTATGTAGGTGAAATCCTGTGATTGGGGCCTCTGTGTCCTCACAGGTAAGCTGCAAGGTCTGATTAAACAAGATAGTATGTCCAATGAATTGGGTGTCTGTTTGTTGAAGAAAGGGAATAATGACTGGATAGGGATAGTATGTTTCGGTAATTCGGATAAGTTGTTTGTCTTTCCAGACTATACCGATTCCATTTTGTCCATCTTTAAAATCAAAATGCAGCCATGTTGCATCAAAGAATTCTTTGAATGGGGCTGTTCCAAGGATTTGATGCATTTGATATGGGCCATAAAGGTCCTCACAGATGCGAATCCATCGTTGAAGTGAAGATTCTAACAGAGGAATTTGAGACTTGTTTGCAGCATACTCTTTCAGAATAGTAAAATCATCGTCAAAAAGTCCTTCAACAAGCAGATTGGAAGATTGATCGTATAGCGCGTATTCCTCGGGGGGTCCATTCTCTGGAAAAAGGCAAAAATCTAGTGCTTGTTGTCCACGGACCGATAGGACCAAAAAATCTGATTGAGCAGTGAGGCTGATCTCACCCCCTTCAGGAAAAGCATAGGAACCGATAAGATGTTGTAGCTTGATGGGTCCCAGTTTTAGTTCTGGTAAGCTTGGGGGAAGAGTATAAGGGTTGTTGAACAAGATCGACCGAATTGGCCAGATTGCCATATATCCTACATCTTCTCCAAAGAGAATGTTATTCGAAAAAGCAATGATTAGTAAATCTAAATCGCTAAACCAAGTGAGTTCTGAATTTGCTCCTGAATCGGTGCCTCCATTATGCCAGATGCGGCGTCCATACTTAGTTTGCAGAACATCCCAACCATAAGCTGTATCTTCTAGAAACGGTGTGAATAGTTTGGTTGTGCTTTCTTTAGTTAAAAAGACGTTATTTTTGATGGCCTGCATCCAGCGGTATAATTCATTGATAGGGCAGCAGATTCCCCCATTTCCGAGTAGTGGTCGATAGGGTCCTGGCCAGATCAGGGGGGAACCGTTTTCGTGGCCTTCAATGTAGACATGGGCTACTTCTTCCTCCGACCAGATATTCGTTCCATACCATCCAATTTTCTCTAATCCAAGGGGATCAAAGAAAGTGGTTTTTAGGAAGGTCTGAAGCGTTTGAGTAGTGAGCTGTTCGATGATTATAGCTAGAAGGGCGAAAGCAGGATTGCTATACTTATACTCAGTACCTGGCCTGAAGGCCAAGGGAAGGGCAAGAACATCAGTAATGAAACGACCTGTTTCATAATATTCAAAATCGCTTCCATGTTTGAGAGGTAGACCAGATGTGTGAGTAAGAAGATGGTGCAAGGTTATTTCCTGCTTGTCTTTTGGCACATCATCAAAAAAGCAAGTGATGGGATCCTGTACGGTTAATTTCCCTTCCTGTTCTAAATGTAGAATCGCTGTGGCGGTGAACTGCTTGCTAAGTGAACCTATGTCAACAATGGTATTATGTGTGAAAGGGACATTAGTGGTTGTGTTTGCTAGACCGTAACCTTTCTGGAGGAGAATCTTTCCTTTCCTTGCGATAAGAATTGAGCCTACAAAACCAAAGTTCAAGGCACGTTTCAGAAACTGGTCGATACGGCTCCCCATTCCGTTTCTGACAATTTCCTGATTATTATCGACATTTATTTGGGTCATTGGGTTGGATAGAGGGTACAAAGATTAGTGATTCTGCCTGTAAATAAAATTACAGAATTTTTGAATACAAATTTACCCTTTTATATTCTCCGCCATTGAGAAATACCGGGTTGTATGGTCTTGCAAGGTGTTTTAAACGAGGGCGCCTACAAAAATCTGCTGTGACGGGTGCAGATTAGGTAATTACTCCTGTGATTCGAGCAAGCCTTTCAGCAGCTTTCTCAGTGAGTCCTCTCTCACCTAATATGGTATAGCGGTTTGGATTTATTGTGTGGGCAATTTTGAGTGCCTCAATAATGTGTTCTGAATCTACACCAAGTTGTGTTGCAGTCGTTGGTGCACCAATGGTCGCTAGAGTATCGCGGATTTCTTCCCAATCAATGGCATGCAGATAACCCATCATGATTGTTCCTACACCGCATTGCTCGCCATGAAAGGCGGGTTTAGGGGCGATCCGATCAAGGGCATGGCTGAACTTATGCTCCGCACCACTAGCGGGACGACTTGAGCCTGCAATGCCCATGGCTATTCCACTCGCAATCAATGCCTCGACAACGAGCCGTATACTATGCTCGTCGTTTAGTCTGATCATCGCGGCATTTTCCATGATAATGGTAGCTCCCATCAACGAAAGAGATGCTGAATACTCCCCATAATACTCGTATCCGAGGGTATTTGCTAGCTTCCAATCACGCACGGCAGTGATTTTAGATATTAAATCACCGCATCCAGCTGCTGTAAATCGATAGGGGGCTTGGGCGATGATGCGTGTATCAGCAACTATTGCAATGGGAGACTGGCCTTCAAATGATACTGAGGTCCCATCTTTCTTGATTGAGGCGCGTGGACTGGAGATTCCATCATGCGCGGCAGAAGTGGGTACACTGATGAAGGGTTTTCTTTCGTATGTGGAACATAATTTAGCAGTATCGATGACAGATCCTCCCCCGACGGCGACAACGACACCTGCACTTTGTTTTCGGATTCCCTCACAGGATTTTTCCACCTCAGGCTCAGTAGCTTTTTTGATGATGACAACTTCGGTGCTGAATTTTGCGTTTTCAAGGGATTCGATAGCGTCGTTACCTGTAATTTTCATGACATCTTTGTCAGAGATAAGGATTGCACGACGCGCTGAGACCACACGTTGAGTCACTTCACCGAGTTGGTGAATGACCCCTGACCCAATGACCACTTCCCCAGGGAGCTGCATTCGATGGGCATTGCCTTCCTTCTTCATTATACTTCCACCATCCTGCTCGATTAGCATAGCTTTCCGCTTTGTCCTATTAAACAGTTTTACTAAGTAAACGTGCTCAAGCTTGAGTGGAAAAGTTGAGTTTCAAATCCGCCAAACGGGATTCAAGAGCTTTTTTCGCCTCAGGTTCGAGATGCTCTTTCAGTTGCCCTAAAAGTGCCTCGTACGAATCGATGGCGGCACGTGCTTGCACAAGGTCTTTATCGATTTCCTGCGTCATCGGGTTTACGATAAGGCCCATTTTTTGCCAAGCCACAGAATCAAGGATTCGGATGAAAAGGGGTAAGAGCTGCCAGACAGGTAATGCGCTAATGTCCATCATCTGAGGTCCAGATTCCTCTTTCTCTGGAACACTGGTTTCTCCTGGTTCAGGTGTAGATTTAGTTCGTTCAGCTTTTGGTTTCTTCTTATCCTTTGCCACGGTCATCGCTCCATTTCCTGGTAGTTCGGGTCAAGGGGTTTAGGTTAGAAAAATGTTGCTAACCTTATTCATTACGGTTTACATTCACCATGCGCCAGGTTCTGTAATCAACGAGAACCCGAACAAAGCCACTAAGCATTTTATCTACCTCAGGATCCCCGGTGTCTACGTGGAGTCCTTGCTCTGCCAAGCTAGCGATTTTACTGTGTGTGGCAATGACAATGATTTGTTCAGGAGGAATTTTACGAATGATGTTGGGGCTGATTTGCTGGTTTCCCCGACCAAACAGCATTCCCTGGTTTCCTATAGGTGACACAACGATCCAGGCATGCAAGAAATCAGGTACCAATTTGAGTAGCTGCTCTTCATTGACATCCAAATGTACGTCACCTTGCTGGTAGACGTCCACTCCAAGTAAGGTTTTTTCGACACCTAATATCTTAGCGAATGCTCGTACGGTTGAACCGGGACCCAGAATATACGTATCTCCTTCCACCATTTCTTCAAGCAGGGTACGGGCCACAGCATCCTGGTTATCCCGTTCATCCACTGTCGTGGGCGATGTCATTTTTGAGCCTTGCATTCGCGCAGGAACAAGGGGTCCTTGAAGGAACCCATAGAGTGTGACAACAAACTCGTCACTCCGGATTGCCTCTTCATCAGCATCCATGATCTCAAAGGTCTCAATTTGCGTTTCGCCCATCAACCAGTCAATTAGGACCCGCGCTGCTGCTTCCGGGGAATATGCGAAGATGCCACTATACATCTTCACACCAGCTGGTACCCCAAGAACTAAAACCTCAGCGTTTTTCCCTAAGACGTCCAAAATATCCCTTGCTGTACCATCCCCGCCAACAAAAACGAGTATTTCCACTTCCCGCTCTACAAAAAGCTCTACAGCCCGCTTCGTGTCAGCATCTGTTGTAGTTTTGAATAATTCCATCGGCACAACTTCAGGTGTAATGCCTGCCTCAATTAAAATACGGGCACCCATGGGTTCTGGGCAGGTTATCCAGTTAGCCTCTGGCTTGTCGCGATATAGTCGTAAGAAGGTGTTCACAAATTGTGCTGCACGGAGTGGTGCAATAGGTTCTGCACCCATCATTTGAGCTTGCTTAACGACTCCGTCGGTGCCTTTCAATCCGACGCGGCCCCCCATTCCAGCTATTGGATTTATCAAAAAACCGATTCGATGAGCCTTATCTGATGATAGCGTCACTGAGTATCCTTCCACTCACACGCCCTCATTTATTGAAATAACCTTTCCTCTCGACTGATGAACTCATCAATAAT
>JBHLMI010000002.1:139640-142952 GCA_048938295.1 Promethearchaeota archaeon | reverse complement strand
CACTGAGTATCCTTCCACTCACACGCCCTCATTTATTGAAATAACCTTTCCTCTCGACTGATGAACTCATCAATAATGATAGTATTCCATAAGCTCCTCCTCTTCTGGACGCCAATACGGATCCACGATGCAAAGGAAAACGACATCTTGTTCACCCGTGTTTTCAAGATATTGGATGGTCTTAGGAGGGACATAGACCAGAGAACCTGTGCTGACTTTATATGATTCGTCATCGACATACATTACCCCGGTTCTCTTAAGGAAATAGTGGACTTCGGAGGCTTTTGTTAGTCGGTGGAGAAATGATGCCTTCCTAGGAGGAACCTTTGTGTGGGCGATACTGTACCCTAGGTGTAACTCAGTATCCTCATACAATGGGTTGATCAGTTCGCGCAAGATAGTTCCGTCGATTGCAATTATCTCTTTACACTCGTTCAGATTACGGATGAACACAAAAAACGCCTCACATGGCTTAGCTAGAGTCTGGTTAGTAAATAAACACAATGGCTGGTCACTTGCCCTGTTGAAGCAATCTCAATGGTCAAACGGCCCAATGTGAATACATAGAAAGATTAAAGCCCATTTAGGCAAGCCCGTGTCTAGTACACTGGGGTACTAATCTTGGATACTGCGACAGCGAACATGGTTCTCCGGGAAATTGAAGCCTCGAATAACCATTACATCATTGGTCCGAAACGGGGGCATATCCTGGTCCGAATCGCCAGTGAATTTCATCCCCAGCGTGTACTTGAAATCGGAACCAATGTTGGCTATTCCACCATCCTCATGGGAAAGGAGTTGCCGAAACGCGCACGAATCACTACTATTGAGGTCAATCCAAAATTTGCAGAACAAGCGAAAGCAAACATCGAAAGAGCCAATCTTGAACCTTCAGTTGAAGTCCTTGTTGGTGATGCATTGGAAATCATTCCAACCCTAAAGGATGAATTTGATTTCGTGTTCATCGACGCTGTAAAAAGTCAATATTATGCGTATTTGAAGGCACTCGAACCAAACCTTTTCCGAGGTAGTATGATTGTTGCTGATAATGTTGGCAAAAGCCAGAATCAAATGCAAGATTACTTGAAGCACGTCCGTGAATCAGGACTATATACCAGTCGATTTATTATGGTAGAAAATGATGGTGTCGAACTGAGTATTCGACGCTAATGTAAAGTTTGTATTCTTTTTCTCATGCAACGCAAAAAGACAAATAATACACGGTAATAACACCTCATCGTCAAGTCTTAGAGCTGATGCTATGGAAGCTTTTTTGAAGAAGAAACCTGGACCTGGTGTTGAGCGAGGAACAGTAGATAAACCTACCATCGGTGATACAGATGTATTGGTCGAGGTGAAAGGAGCCGCTATTTGCGGAACCGATGTCCATATTTATGAATGGAACGCATGGGCTGCTAACCGCATTAAGCCACCCCTCATCGTTGGTCATGAAATGTCTGGAGAAGTGGTTGAAGTCGGTCAGAATGTGAACCATATTGTCGTTGGAGATATGGTCTCTGCTGAAACCCATATTGTGGATCAAACCTGTCTCCAATGCCTCACCGGTCGTGAAAATGTATGCCAAAACATGACAATTCTTGGGGTCGACCGCAATGGCGTTTTTGCTGAATATGTCTCAATTCCTGCCCACAATGCTTGGAAAAACGATCCTGACTTAGATCCTGTTGTCGGGGCCATCCAGGAACCCTTGGGAAATGCTGTCCACACCCTCCTGCCTATTAGGAATGTGGAAGATATCGCGGGACGAAACGTCGCAGTAATCGGAATGGGACCTATCGGGCTCATGGCTGTTGCAGTTGCCAAAGAATTAGGCGCTGAAAAGGTCTTTGCCACGGCTGGTGGACGAAACAAGACACGGATGGAACTTGCCAAATCCATGGGGGCAGATGAGGTGTTTAGCGCTCGTGAAGAGGGTCGAGAAGCCATTGTCAAAGCAATCCATGATGCGACGGATGGCAATGGTGTTGATGTGGCTGTTGAAATGAGTGGCCACCCAGATGGATTAGTAACTGCGTTTGAAGTGTTAACCACAGGTGGACGAGTCAGCTTATTAGGCGTATTTCCCAAGCCCTTTGAAGTTGACTTAAATCGGTTGATGATTTTCAAAGCAGCCACCATCTACGGTATTAGTGGACGCCTTATGTACCGGACCTGGTACCAAGTACGGGGTCTCCTCCGACGACCAACGCTGCGACAGAAAGTCAGTCAGGTAGTCACCCATCGAGTGCCGATTCGAGACCTTGAAGATGGATTTGAACTGATTCTTTCCAAGCAGGCCGCCAAAGTCGGTTTATTGCCTAAGTGGTAACCAGAGTTAATCCCTCTTTTCCTGAAGCTGGGCACCACACCAGCGACATCGGTCTTCGTTTGCCCATTTGCCTAAGCTTTTCTTACAAGCGGGGCAGTGAGGGCTAGAATCTAGTTGGGCAATGATTAAGCTAAGCACAATGTACAGAATGCTACTACCGATGAAGGATGCTGCTGCAGCAATAGGCAATGTTAATGGAAAACCAATCAAGAATGCTTTCCCGATAAACCAATACAAGAAAATGAACACTGAAAAAAGAATCAGGGCGGCTGTCACCAAAAAGTATCGCGAGGGCTTAAGCCAAATATACAAAAGGTAAGTGCCGTAAGCTGGTCCGATAATCGAAAACAGCACAAAGGCGACTAGAAAGAGTCCTTCAATAGACCAGGTCTCAATAGTGACGAAGACCAGAATGACTCCGACAATATTGATGCCAAACGCAATGTAGGCTAAACTCAATCTTTGTGGCCCTAGACGGCCAAGTAAAGTATTGGGCTTCTCATTCATAGCCAATCACATAGACTAAGTGGTGGGTTTTTGTCGATTAGGAAAAGTTGTTTGTTTTCGAAAAAAGTTTGGGTTGGTATTCAGCTATCGTTTATTCGAAAGTTAGGAAATGTAGTTGGGCATCAATTTTGATTCGCTCGATATCGTTGAGGTCTTTGAATTGACTGCTGGCAGCTGCACGCACCTCTTGCATGATTTGCCGGTGAACCACATCAGGAAGATTCCGCCACATCGATGAAAAGACACGACGGTCTAAGTAGGAAAGGGTGACTTGAAGGGGGACCTCAACCCAGGTTTGAAAATCATGGGTTTCTACTGCTGCTCCGAGACCTCTTAATTCTGAAACTACATCTTGAGGATCAGCACCAAGCGAGCCTACTGAATATCCCAGTTCATCGCGGCGTTTTCGGTAAAGTAGATTCAGCTTCGACTGATATGTGAGTGCCCCGACATACCCTGTGATGATGGTGCCTCCA